>DASSJS010000441.1:0-18974 GCA_035691085.1 Longimicrobium sp. | reverse complement strand
CCTGCGTCGCGGCGGCGTCGGGCGTGATGCTGGTCATGATCAGCGCGGCCACGAGTGCCGCCCAGGCTCGAGTCATCGGTGTGGTTCTCTCATCCCCTCTCCGAACTGCGGAGAGGGTGAAAACTGCGTAAGTCGGGATGCTCGATGGAGAGCATCTTCGCGGCCGCGGCGGCCCCCCTCCCCCGGCCCCTGCCCCGCGCTGCGCGGGGGGAGGGGAGCACTACAACTGCGGAATACTGGGGAACCGCTGGCTGTTCCCTGTTCCCTGTTCCCTGTTCCCTGTTCCCTGTTCCCTGCCGTTCAGAATCCAAAGAAGTCGACGATGATCTGGCTGGCGTCGGGGGCGCAGGAGTCGGTGTAGCTGCCGGCGCTGCTGCCGCCGGGCCAGCGGTGGTTCATCCCGGTGATGATGTACTTGCGCACCACCGTCGCCGAATTGGTGCTGTTCCGGTAATCGTACCGCGTGTAGGCGCGGCACGCCGTTCCCGTCACCGTGGCGTCCGCCGTGTAGTCGACGTTGCCGTTGTCGCTTCCGTCGCTCGCGAGGTCATCCGTCTGCGTCCACTGCTGGGCGGTCTGGTGCGCGTTGACCACGTTGACGGTGCCGTCCGCGGTGCCGTGGAAGACGAGCGTGGGGATCGTCCTGGGGCCTCCCGTGGCCATGCGGGTGTGGCAATCCGTCCCCACCGCGTTGGGGTCGTAGATGCTGCCGAAGAGCATGGCGTTGGTGCCGCCGGCCGACGTGGTCGCGGCGCCGTACTGCACGCCCGCCACCTCGGCCAGCATGCGCACCCGGTCAGGGTAGGTGCACGCCATGATGGTGGCCATCGCCGCGCCGGCGCTGAAGCCGGCCACGCCCACGCGGGTGCCGTCCACCGCGTAGTGCGACTTGACCCAGTCGATCATCCCCGCGATCACGCTGGGCTCGCCCGAGCCACGCACCTGGTTGCTCGTGTAGAACCAGTTCCAGCAGTCCGACGGGTTGTACGCCGTCCCCTGCTCGGGGTAGAGGACGATGAAGTTGCGGCTTTCGGCGAACGAATTCATCCGCGTGCCGGCCGCGAAGTCGTACCCGTCCTGCAGGCAGCCGTGCAGCATCACCATCAGCGGCCGCGCGGTGCCCGTGTAGGTGGACGGGATGTAGACACGGTAGAAGCGCGCCCCGTACACGCTGTTGTAGGTGCCGTCGATCCAGGTGGCCGCGAGCCGCGGGGCCACGGGCGAGCGGCCGGGCGACGTGGGCGCGTCGGTGGTGCAGGCGGCGAGCGCGAATGCCAGGAGCAGGACTGCGGCGGTGCGGGTGCGGCGCATGGACGGCTCCTCCGGATGTGCGGTGGACCGGCGTTGAACCCCTCATCGTCCCTCCATCCCTCCGGCCCCTGCCCTCACTGCGCGGAATGGGAGCGGAGCACTGCAAACACGAACCGCGAATCCAGGTGCGGACCGGACCGGACGGAAGGCACGGGTGCGTGGGGGCCACGGAAGCCCCCACGCACTCGCGCACTCACGCACTAGCGCACCTGTGCGCCGTCAGAACGCATCCACCCGCACGCCCAGGAACACCATCGTCCCGATGGCCGGCATGTTGACCATCTCGGTGTGCTTGACGCCGAAGCCGCACTGCTCGCCGTCGGTGATGGTCAGGTCCTTCTTGTGGCAGCTGAACAGGTTGGCCACCGCCAGGTTCACCTGCGAGTGCAGGTTGGGCACGCGGTACCCCACGTTGGCGTCCACCGTGCTGAAGGTGGGGATGCGGCCGTTGTTGATGCCGCTGATGAACCGGTAGCCGTTCACGTAGCGCAGCGTGGAGCCGCCGCTCCAGCGGCCCAGGTCACGCGCGCGGAAGCCCGCCGTCCACTTGGTGCTGGGGCTGTTGAGCGCGGTGGCCTCCACGTCGCTGGCCAGGTTGGTGTTGATCCCGCCGATGTTGTCGAGCTTCAGGTAGCTGAAGGTGCCGGTGAAGTCGACCTTGGGGCTCAACACGTAGGTGAGCGACGCGTCGGTGCCCGTGATGCGCGCCCGGCCCAGGTTGAAGTACGTGAGCACCACCTGGTTGCGGCCGGTCTCGTCCACGAAGGGCTTGCCGGTGGCGTTGTCGTAGGCCAGGGTGCCGTTCACCGGCCCCAGCAGCGGGTTGGCGATGGTCACCAGCGGGCTGAGGAAGTTCTTGTAGCGCGAGCGGTAGGCGCTCACGTCCATGAACAGCCGGCTGTTGATGAGGCCCTTGTAGCCCACTTCCCAGGTGGTGTTCTCCTCGGGGACCAGCGGGCTGTACTCGCGCACCACCGAGTTGTCGGAGATCTTGCGGACCGTGATCCCCGCGGGGTTGCCGAACACGCCCACCAGGTTCACGAAGTTCGGAATCCAGAAGCTGGTCTGCAGGGTGGACGGGCTCTTGAACGCGCGGTTGTAGAACAGGCGCAGCGTCTGCCCGTTCAGCGGCGACCAGAGCAGCCCGGCCTTGGGCGAGAACTGGGGATCGTACTTGTCGTGGTCGTCGTAGCGGCCGGCCAGCAGCAGCCGCAGGCGGGGCACCAGCGGTGTCTCGGTCTGGGCGTACACGCCCCACTGGTTGATGGTGAGGTCTTCGCCGGTGAGCCGGTCGGTGAGCCACTGGCGGTCGCTGCTCACCACGTCGTGCCGGTACTGCGCGCCCCAGGTGAACTGCGTGTTGAGCAGCGGCATCACCCGGAAGTTGTTCTGGAACTCGGCCGCGTACAGCTGGCCGTCGCTGGGCCAGTCGCTCATCCGGCGCACCGAGTCGTCGCTGATGGTGGCGGCGGCGGCGGCGCGGTTGGTGGTGAAGCGGTTGGCGGCGTAGCTCTCGCCGGCGTTGCTCTCGGTGCGGTAGGCGCTGAAGTACCAGTGGGGGACCTGCGCCTTGAGCTGCAGCACGTTGTAGGTCCAGTCCACCAGCTGGTTGCGGCCCACGTTGGTCTGCCCCACGCCGTTGCTGCGGCTGTAGCCGCCGGTGAGCGAGACCTCGCCGTTGCCCAGGTAGCGCACCAGCTGCCCGTAGCCGCGCAGCACGTTGCTGTCCCAGTTCAGCCCGGTGGTGTCACCCACCGAGCGCTCCAGCGGGCTGGTGGCCGCGGCGGTGGCGTGGATGCGGTTGCTCCAGTCGTTGAAGCTGTTCCACTCGCCCGACAGCTTGTAGCCCCAGCTTTCGGCGACGGTCCCGGCCACGCGGCCCTGCAGGTCGTAGTAGCTGCGGTTGCCGCCGGTGACCTCGAACTGCATCCCCGGGTACTCGCGCGGGTCCTTGCTCTGCAGGGTGAGCACGCCGTTCGACGCGTCGGCGCCGTACAGCGCGCTGCCGGGGCCCACCACCACCTCGATCCCCGCCAGGTCGATCTTGGGGATGGGGGTGAAGCCGCCCACCGGGAGGCCGTTCTCGGGAAGCACGCCCACGCGGCCGTCCTCGAGCATCAGCATGCGGTTGTTGAAGGAGGAGTTGAAGCCGCGGGCGTTGATCGCCACGCTGGTCATCCCCACCTGCACGAAGTCGAGGCCGGTGGCCTGCTTGAGCGCGCCCACGAAGGCGTTCCCCGGCGTCTGCGCCAGCTGGTCGGCGCTTACGCGGGTGACGGTGGCCGGCGCCTCGGAGCGGCGCTCGGCGCGGCGGCTGGCGCTGACCACCATGCCGTCGAGCTCGATGTTGGTTTCCTGCAGCTGCACGGACACGAGCGTCTCTTCATTGGGCCTCACGGTCACGTCCTGCGTGTGCGACACGTAGCCGCCCCGGGCCACGCGAAGCCGCTGCACGCCCTGCGGCAGGCCGCCGAGCGTGAACTGCCCCTGTGTGTTGGTGACGGTGCTGAACCGGGTTCCGGTGATGCTGACGGTTGCCGCCGACACGGCGCCGCCATCGGGGCCGTTCACGGTGCCTTTGACGGTGCCGGTCTGCGCGGCGGCCATGGCGGGTAGCATCGCAAGGGCTGCTGCCAGCAGGAGTGCGCGCCAGGGGTGGCGCCGGGTGCTGCTGCTCATGGAAGGATCTCCCATGTGGTTGGGACAGGTGTGCGCCGCGGGCGCGTGCGCACGGTGAGACTTCTCCGACTTTTTTCCGACTTCTCCGCTCGCGGTCCTTTTTGTTCGAGGCGACCGCGGTTCCATCGAGCTTCGGGTGCTGAGTGCTGAGTGCTGAGTGCTGAGTGCTGGGTGCTGGGTGCTGGGTGCTGGGTGCTGGGTGCGGCGGTCATCCCGACGTTTGACCAGAGAGCGGACGAATGTCTGTCGAATCGTCCGGCGGCGGCGCGTGCCGCGGCTGGCCCCCTCCCCCGGCCCCTCCCCGCGCTTCGCGGGGGAGGGGAGCACTGCAACCGCACTTCAACTGCGTCCTCGTCTCTCCCTTGCCGCGATGCCGCGGCCGCAGTCCGCGAAGGCGGACTTTTCTTGATCAGCGGCGGGTTTCAACCCGCCGTACTTCCACCCGCCGTATCTTTAACCCATCACCGGCGCGATGCGGCCCTCGGGGACCATCACCGTGGCTTCGCCGTCGATCACGGTTTCGCCGTGGTGGTTGGCGACGGTGGTGAGCAGGCGGACGCGGCGCTTGGGGGCGATCACCTCGGCCACCTCCACCCGCGCCGTCACCGTGTCGCCGATGCGCACGGGGCGCACGAAGCGCAGGTTCTGCGACAGGTAGATGGTGCCGGGGCCGGGAAGCCTCATTGCCAGCACGGTGCTGATGAAGCCGGCCGAGAGCAGCCCGTGCGCGATCCGCCCGCCGAACATCCCCCTGGCGGCCTCCACCTCGTCCACGTGCGCGGGGTTGAAGTCGCCCGTGATGCCCGCGAACAGCACCACGTCGGTCTCCGTCACCGTCTTGGTGAACTCCGCCGTCTGCCCCACCGCGATCTCGTGGATCGTCATCCGCTGCCTTCGCTCGTTGCGCCAAACGTCCGCTCGGGACGCCAGCTATAGACCCTTCGGCCGCCAAACGCTTGCGCTGCAATCGGCTTCGGCGCAGCGGCCCCAGGATGACCGGTCCGCTGTTTCGCGTTTCCAAACGCACTCACGCACCAGCGCACTCCCGCACCTGTTTCCCCCGCACTCAGCACTCAGCACTCAGCACTCAGCACCCAGCACCCAGCACCCATCACTCCCGCCCTCCCTCACACCGCCATCACCATCCTCACATCCGGATCGATCTGCGCTTCGGCCCGGGCGCGGGTGAGCCAGCTCACGGCGAAGAAGACGAGCACCGAGAGCACCAGCGACAGGCCGCTCACCGTCACCCCGGCGGGGAGGGTGTAGAGCTTCCGGAAGGCGAGCGTCTCGGCCACCAGCGTCACCACCAGGCCGGTGCTGATGCTGGCGATGGCGCCCTCGCGGGTGGCGCCCTCCCAGTTGAGGCCGATGGCCAGCGCCGGCACCAGCGTGCTGGCGAACAGCCCCCAACCGAAGATCCCCAGGAAGGCCACCATCGTCCCGCTCACCTGCGCCAGCAGCGCGGCGGCGATCGCCAGCACGGCGGTGGAGATGCGCCCCCACTTCAGCTCGTTCCCGATCGTCCGGCCGAAGGCGACCGGCAGGTCGTGCGTGACCACCGCCGCGGCGATGTTGATGAAGCTGTTCACCGCGCTCATCGTTGCCGCCGCCACGCCGCTGAACACCAGCGCTGCGAGCAGGACGGGGGTGAAGCGGAGCAGGAACGTCGGCGTCGCCGCGTCGGGCGCGGAGAGCGGGGCCAGCGCGCCGCGGGCCACCAGGCTCTTCACCCCGACACCGACGCCGAAGTAGAGGAGGAGGACCAGGATCAGCCCCAGCGTCTTGAGCAGCGGGTACCAGCGCAGCTGGAGCGGGTCCTTGAGCATGTAGTACTTGTGCACGCCCTGCGGCTGGCCCAGCGAGCCCAGGCCGAACACGAAGAAGAAGGAGAGCGCCGCCAGCGGCGTGATCTTTCCCCACGGGCCCAGGAACGCAGGGTCGGCCGTCATGATCGGCGCGCTGATCCCCGCCAGCCCGCCGCCCACCTTCAGCACCGCGGCAAAGACCAGGACCGAGGCGGCGGCCATCAGCGTGCCCTGGAATACGTCCACGTAGATCCCCGCCAGGATGCCGCCGGCCACCGAGTACGCCAGCGTCACCCCCATCCCGATCCAGATCCCCCACCCCATCCCCACGCCGAAGATGGCGTCGATCACCACGCCCATCGCCAGCGCGTTGGTGGCCATGTAGCCGATGATGCCGATCAGGATGGCGACCCCCGACAGCCCCTGCGCCAGCGGCGAGCGGTAGCGCGCGCCGATCGCGTCGGGCACCGTCATAAGCTGCCGCGCCTCGCCCAGCAGGCGCATCCGCTTGGCCAGCACCCACGCGCCCATCACGTTCGTGACCGATGCGGGGAGCACGATGTACATCGCCCCCAGCCCGATGCTGTAGATCAGCCCCGGCCCGCCGATGAACGCGAAGCCCGAGACCGAGGTCGACACCGACGCCACGGTGAGGGCGACCAGCCCGATGCCGTGGCCCGCCACGAAGAAGTCGCTGGCCGTCTTCGTCCGCCGCGTGGCCCACACGCTGATGGCCACCACCACCGCGAAGTACAACGCGGCGACCACGATGATGGACGGATGGCTGACGTGCTGCATGGCCGGGTTCACGCGCGCGCTCCGGGAAGGGCGGGTACGGCCTCGGCCGCGACAGCGGAGGCGGGATTTTCGGCGACTGGATGACGCGCGGCGCCAGCCTTCTCGCGCGCCCACGCCTCGCCGGCCAGGCGCACGCGCTCCAGGTCGGCCGCGTTCAGCGTCTGCTCGCCAAAGGTGAGCGCGTAGGCGATGGGGAGCACCACGATGGGGAACAGGCCGATGCCGTAGATCACGATGGCCGCGCGCAGCGGCAGCCCCAGGTACAGCGGCGCGCCGGCGCCCGCGTCTTCCGGCAGCGCCACGGCCAGGCAGAAGCCGGCGGCCAGCACGCAGAACGAGAAGGCGAAAGGGAGCGCCAGCCTGCCGATGCGCCCGTTGCGCGCGGCGCCCAGCACCATCACCGCCACCAGCGTGGTGGGGATGCCCAGCGCCATCAGCCACGGCGCCCACCCCGGCGCGCCGCCGGGAAGGAACGCCGAGGCGTACGCCGCCGCGATGGCGAGCGCCGCCAGCACCATGGCCGCGAGCGCGATCCGCTTGGTCATTCGGTGGTCTGGTAGAGTGCTTCCAGGTGGTCGCGGAACTTCTCCGCCACCACGGTCCGGCGCAGCTTGAGCGTGGGCGTAAGGTCGCCCGCCTCGGCCGTCAGCTCGCGGCCGATCACCACGAAGCGGCGGATCTGCTCGGTGCGGCTGAGGCCGGCGTTCACGCGGTCCACCGCCGCCTGCACGTGGGTGATCAAACCGGGGTGGCGGATGATGGGATCGCCGTTGAGGTGCGGCGCGTTCGCCACCTGGCGGAGCATGGTGGGGCGCAGGGCGATCAGGGCGGAGATGAACTTCTGCCCCTCGCCGTACAGCATCACCTGGCCGATGTACGGGTCCTGCGCGAGCGCCGCCTCGATCGGCAGCGGCGCCACCTTCTTGCCCGTGCTGAGCGCGATCAGCTCCTTCTTGCGCCCGGTCACGCGGAGCGAGCCGTCTTCCAGCTGCTCGCCCAGGTCGCCGGTCAGCAGCCACCCGTCCGCCGTGAACACGGCCCTCGACTCGCCGGGGCGGCCGTGGTAGCCGGTGAAGGTGAGCTCGTTGCGGCGGAGCAGGATCTCGCCGTCGTCCGCGATGCGCAGCTCGGTGCCCGGCATGGGCGGGCCGGCGGTGTCGAAGCGGTAGGCACCCGGGCGGTTCATGGCCACGCACAGGTGCTCGGTGAGCCCGTAGGCGCCCAGCACGGTGATCCCCAGCGCGTCCAGGTACTCGGCCACGTCCACGGGGAGCGCGGCGCCGCCGCTGGTGGCGCGGCGCACGCGGCCACCGAAGATCCGGCGCGCTCGCTCGAACAGCGGCTCGCCCGCCCGCCGCCACTCGTCCTCCAGCGCCGCGGGGACGTACTGGCGCGCCTGCATCAGCCTGGACCGCGTGACGCCGAGCTGGGCCACGCGGTCCCACCGCGCCCGCTCGTCGCCCGTGGCCGCGAGGTGCTCGGCCCGCAGCGACTCGAACGCCTTCTCGTAGAACCGCGGCAGGCCGCCGAAGAGCGTGGGGCCGTACGCGCGCGCCGCCTCCCAAACCCGCGTGTGGTCGGGCACCAGCGCCGCCTCCATCCCCGCGTGGATGCGGGTGTACAGGCCGAAGATGCGCTCCGCCGCGTGGCAGAAGGGGAGGAACGAGAGCGTGGTGTCATCCTCCCCCAGCTCCAGGCTCTCGGCGATGGAGGCAGCGGAGGCGAGCAGGTAGCGGTGCGGGATCTCGGCGCCCTTGGGCTCGCCGGTCGATCCCGACGTGTAGATCAGGATGGCCGTGTCGCCCGACGACCCAGCTTCGATCCGATGATCGATCTCGGCGGAGACGACGGACATGTGCGCGTCGCCATGCGCGAGCCACGCGTCCCACGGCAGCACGTCGTCGTCGAACGCGTCTTCGGCGATGATGCGGCGCAGCGCGGGGAGGGCTTCGCGAACGGCGAGCGCCTTCGCCAGCTGGTCGTGCGTGTCGACGACCAGGATCCGGGCGCCGCAGTCCGCCACGATCTGCCGCACCTGCGCGGGCGCGCTGGTGGGATAGATGCCGACCGAGACGCACCCCGCCATCAGCACGCCCAGGTCCGCCACCGGCCACAGCGTGCTCGATCCGGCCAGGATGGCCACGGTCTCGCCCGGCTGCAGCCCGTCGGCCACCAGCGCGGCGGCGAAGCGGCGCGCGCGCGCGGCCCACTCGCCCCACGTCAGGGCCGAGTCCGCCGGCGCGCCGCCGGCGGCCAGGGTGCGGTAGGCGATCCCGTCCGGCTGGCGCGCGACGCGCCGCAGGAACTCGCGGACGACGGTGCTCACCGGTCGCTCCCGCGGGGGTTCCAGGTGAGCGCCACGCATCCCATCGAGAGCCCCGCGCCGGAGCCGGTCATCATCACCAGGTCGCCCGGGTTCAGCCGCCCCGCCTTCACCGCGTCGTCCAGCGCCATCGGCAGGCAGGCGGAGCCGGTGTAGCCCCACTTGTCCATCACCGTGTGCGCCTTGCTCATCGGCACGTGCAGGCGATCCATCACCATCTCGATCGTCGATCGGTTCACCTGCGTCCACAGCCACAGATCCACGTCGTCCACCGTCTTCCCGATGCGCTCGAGGACGGAGCGGGCGATGCGCGGCCACCCTTCCTCGTTCACTTCCTTGGGATACTTGGTGACGAAGCGGAGGCGGTTGCGGGTGCCGTCGTTCAGCACGTCCACGGTGATGGGCTCGGCGGTGCCGCCGGCGAACACGCCCATCCCCGGCGCCAGCGACCCGTCGGCGTACAGCTCGCTCGCCAGGATCCCCGGCTCGTCGGCCAGCTCCAGCACCACCGCCCCCGCGCCGTCGGCGAAAATGGTCACCGTCTTCTTGTCGGCGGGATCGAGGAACTTGGACATGGCGTAGACCGCGACGACCAGGACGCGCTCGTACCGCTCGTCGGCGCGGACGTACTTCCACGCGGCGTCGAGCGCGGTGGCGAAGCCGGCGCAGGCGCTGTTCACGTCGAACGTCCCCGCCGTGTTCCGCATCCCCAGCCGTCCGTGCAGGACGGACGAGGTGGCGGGCGAGACGTATTCGGGCGTGTCGGTGCTGACGATCAGCAGGTCGATGTCCCCGGCGGACAGACCGGCGTCGGCGAGGGCGGCGCGGGCGGCCTGCTCGGCCAGGTCGGCGGTGGATTCATCGGGCGCGCACCAGTGCCGCTCGCGGATCCCCAGCGTGGTGCTGACGAACGCGTCGATGTCTTCGCCCAGCGCGGCCGACAGCTCCGCGTTCGCGACCACGCGAGCGGGAACGAAGGAGCCGGTGCCGGTGATGGTTGCGTGTCGCATCAACTGCAAACGGGTGCGTGAGTGCGCAAGTGCGTGAGTGCGTTCAAGATCCGGCGCGGGGGCCGCCGTTCAGCCGTTGCCGGCTGTTCCGTGTTCCGTGTCCCCTGGTCCCTCGGGGGCTGCCGCGGTCGTGGCGCGGCGGACCAGGCGCACCGGGAGCGGCTTGCCGGGCTTCACCGAAACCTCCTGCCCGTCCAGCTGGCGGAGGAGGAGCCGCGCGGCGCGGGCGCCCAGCTCGCGGGCGGGGATGGCGATGGTGGTCAGCTCGGGCGTCACCACGCTCGCCATCTCCACGTCGTCGCACCCCACGATCGACAGCTCGCGGGGCACGTCGACCCCGGCCTTGAGCGCCGCCTTCAGCGCGCCCATCGCGATCAGGTCGTTGGCGCAGAACACCGCCGTGGGCCGCCGAGGGGATGAAAGGAGCGCCTTCATCGCCGCCAAGCCGCCGCTCACCGTGGGCGGCGCGCGGCGCAGCCACTCGTGCGGAAGGCCGATCCCGCCCTCGCGCAGCGCCTGGAAGAAGCCGCGCTCGCGCATCCGGAAGCCGTGTACGTCCGTCGCGGGCCCGATGAAGGCCACGCGGCGGTGGCCCAGCCCGGCCAGGTGCTCGGCCGCCATCCGCCCCGCCGCCAGCGCGTCGCTGGCCACACCCGGCCAGCGCTCCGACGGCTCGTCCACCACCACGACTTTCAACTCCGACAGCGCGTCGTGCGGCAGCGCCGCGGCGCCCACGCCGTCGATGATCACGCCGTCCACCTGCCGCGCCCGGAGCGCCTCCAGGTGGCGGATGGGCGTGCTCTCGCGGGTGTCGCCGGGGAGCACCGCGTACCCCGCCTCGGCCATCACGCGCTGCACGCCGGTCACCACGTCCAGGTAGAACGGATTGGTGAGATCCGGCACCACCACGCCGATGGCGTAGCTCTTCCCCCGCACCAGGCCGCGGGCCAGGATGTTGGGGCGATAGCCCAGCTCCTCGGCCACCTCCAGCACCCGCTCGCGGGTGGCCCGCGCCACGCGCGCCCGCGGGTTGCCGGAAAGCACCAGCGACACCGTGGCCTGCGAGACCCCCGCCCTGCGGGCGACGTCGTGCGTGGTGACGGGGCGAGGGCTCGAATTGGGCATGCGGGGCGGGTGGGTTGTTAATGCGTATTAGCTAATACGTATTGGCAAATCGATTGTCAAGAGTCTCGATCATCCGGACAGCGGCTGGGAGGGATTCCGGCTTGCGGCGGAGCCTGGGAGCGTGGAAGAGAAGGGGGCGTGCGATGGACGGCGGTTCGGTCACCCCGCCAGCTTGGAGAGCGCGAACGCGGCCAGGAAGCCCGCGACGGCGATCAGCCCGGCGAAGTCGTGCGCATCCTCGAACGCCTCGGGGATCATGGTGTCCACCAGCATGCTGAGGATGGCGCCGGCCGCCACGGCGGTGGTCGCCGACACCGTTTGGGGAGAGGCGCCGGCGAACAGGGTGTACCCGGCCAGCGCCGCCACCCCGCTCACCGCCGCGATCCCCGCCCAGATTCCGAACACGTACGCGGCGCGGCGCCCCACCTTCTTCATCCCCGCGGCGCTGGAAAGGCCCTCGGGAACGTTGGAGAGGAAGATGGCGCCCACCGCCACCAGGCTCACCGCCCCGCCGCGCAGCATGCTCAGCCCGATCACGATCGACTCGGGGATGCCGTCCAGCAGCGCACCCAGGGCGATCGCCGCCCCGCCCGCCTCGTCCTGCGACGGATGCTTGTCACCCGAGCGCTTGCGGTGCTTGGCGCCGCGCCTGGAGAGGACGACGTTGGCGGCGGTGTAGACCACGGCGCCGCCCAGGAAGCCGCCCCCCGTGGCCATGAACCCCCCGCCGCGGTACGCCTCGTCCATCAGCTCGAACGAGAGCGCCGAGATCAGCACCCCGCTCCCGAACGCCATCACCGCCGCGATCACCCGCTGCGGCACGCGCAGGAACCACCCCGCCGCGGCGCCCAGCACCAGCGCTCCACCGGCGAACAACCCCCACGCGCCCGCCTGCAGCCATTGCGGCATCTGCTCCATCCATCGTTCCCGTGAACCGGCCGCCGAGCGGGCCGGCACGTCCAGCGGGTCACGCCCCGGGGCTCGCCAGCCCCAGCGCGTCGCGCACCGACTGCGCGGTGATGTCGAACCGGTCGGCGTTCCAGCCGGGCTTGCCGCCGCGCAGCACGATCACCTGCGGCGACTGGTGCGTGACGCCCGTGCGCTCGGCGATGTAGGCCGACACCTCGCGCTGGGCGTTCACGTCCACGCGGTACACCGGTACCGGCTCGCCGCCGCCGAGGAGCGATTCCATCTCACGGCTGGCGTTGGCGCTGATGGGGCACTGCGTGCTGTGCTTGAACACCAGCGCCGTCTCCTCGCCCATGGCCGCGTCGGCGTCCTGGCGGCTCATCATGTCCTTCATCGGTAACTCCTTGCGTCGGTGGGTGCCCCGTGGCGGAAAGAGCGACGCCCGCCGCACCGGGAGCCGTTCCCCCGCGCAACGGGCGTACCGCCAGCGTCCACACCACGTTCAGGCCGTGCGGATGACCTGCCCGCCCTCCCATCGCCCACCCGCCTCCACCCGCTCCGGCTGGCTCGCGCACGCCGCCTCCACGCAGACGAACCGCGGATACTGGTCCGCGCCCAGGTCGCCCATCTCCCGCGCCTTCTCGCCCCACGGGTTCCACACCACCGCGTCGGGAAAGCCGTGTTTGCGGACGACGATCGTCCGCCCGCCGGCCTCGTCCGTGATGCGCAGCTCGTCCGGCGCGGCGGCGTACACGCGGTCCGTCTCGCCGCCGAAGCGCAGCTCGGCCGCGTCCTGCACCGCCTCGCCGCCCGCCACCTTGTCGAGGTAGCGGACGCCCTGGAGCCCGGAGATCGCCGTCCGTTCGATGTCGGCGACGCGGAAGTAGCTGTGCAGCGCGCAGGTGAACTCGAACGCACGCCCGCCGGTGTTGTGGACCGTGAGGGACGTCGAAAGCGCGTCACTCAGCTCCACGCGCAGCTCCGCGCGGAAGGGATGATCCCAGATGGCGCGCGTCTCGGCCGAATCGGCCAGCACGAGCACGGCGTGGCGGGCGGACGATTCGGCGAGCGTCCACCGCGCCGTGCGCGCGAAGCCGTGCTTGGGGAGCGGGCCCAGGCCGGCGAACTGCGGGAAGATGATGGGGATGCCGCCGCGAATGGCCTGGCCGGCCTCGAAGCGCGACCGCGGGCTCAGGAAGAGCACGTCCGCGCCGGATGCGTCCGTCCACCGCGCCACGTGGCCGCCGTGGAGGTACACCTCCGCGCGCCCGCCGTCCGCCGACGTGAGGACGATGCGCGGGAGGCCGCCCTCGCCGGGCTCCGCCTTCCGATCGCCCGCCGTCATCTCGTGAGCCGGTAGATGAGGAGCGCGGCGCGCTTGATCTGCTGCGGCAGCGTGGACAGGTCCACCGTTTCGCGCTCGGTGTGCGAGCCCCCGCCGTGCACGCCCAGCCCGCCCACGCCGCTCACGTACGGGGCCACGAACGAGATGTCGCCCGCGCCGCGGCGGCCGGGGTCGTTCGCGTCCACCGTGGGGGCGCCGAGCGCGCGGTTCACCTCGTTCAGCGTGCCCAGAATGGCCAGGTTCCCCGGCGTGGGCGGCATGGACGGGTAGCCTTCGGCAAAGGTGATCTCGGCGCGCGCCTGCGGGAGGCTGGCCGCCACGATCTGCCGCATCCGCTCGCGGGTGCGCTGCAGCTGCTCGTCGGTCAGCGTGCGGATGTCGCCGGTCACCACCGCCGTGGCGGCGATCACGTTGCTCTTGCCGAACGCGGTGCCGCGGCTCTCGCCGCCGGTGAAGCCTACCTCGGTGCCGCCCGCGATCATCCCCGGGTTGTAGGTGAGGCCGGGCTCGCGCAGCTGCGTGCGAAACGCCTCCAGGATGCGCGCGGCCTCGTAGATCGCCCCGCTCCCCACGCCCTCGGCGAAGATGCCCGACGAGTGCGCCGAGCGCGCGGTGACCCGAAGCGTCCACGTGGTGGAGCTGCGGCGCGAGGTGACGGCCGTCTCGCGCCCGTTCTCCTCGCGCGAGGCGCCCTCGAACTCGAGCGCCGCGTCGGCGTTCTTCCCCGCCTCGATCAGCTCCGCCCGCGCGATGGAGAGCGGCCGCCCCGGGTTCTCCTCGTCCCCCGTCATCGCGACCACGATGCGGCGGTCGCGCAGCGCCCCGGCGGCCCGCAGCGCGCGCAGGGCGTAGAGGATCACGACGTCGCCGCCCTTCATGTCGCTGGACCCCGGCCCGTTGGCGGTGTCGCCGCTGCGCACCCAGCGCTGGAACGGGCTGTCCTTTTCGAACACCGTGTCCAGGTGGCCGATCAGCAGCACCCGCTTGCCGCGCCGCCCGCGCAGCTCGGCGAACAGGTGCCCCGCGCGGCCCAGCGAATCGGGGAGCGAGATCCACCGCGTGGCGAAGCCCAGCGAGTCGAGCTGCGCGGCGTACACGCGGCCCACCTCGCGCACGCCTTCTACGTTCCCCGTGCCGCTGTTGATGTTCACCGTGCGCTCCAGCAGCGCGATGGCCTCGTCCACGTGCGCGTCCACGTAGGCGGTGATGCGGCGCTCCGCGGGCGACGGCGCCTGCGCGCGCGCGGCCATGGGCGCCAGCGCCAGCGCGGCGGCGATCAGCAACGGCGTTCGGTGGATGGCGATGCGTGGCATGGGCGTGCGGGGGGTGCGCGGACTGGCGCTCGTGACCGTGGACGGCGCTCGATCGAAATGACGGAGACCGGCCGAATCTCGCCCGGCCGGCCCCGCTTTGCAAACGTCTACCCGCGCCGCGAGGCTAGCCCGTGGAGTCCCCCGCCGGCGAGGTGGGGATGACGATGGTGTCGCGCGGCGCGTTGGGGTTGGGCGCGGGCACCACCGGCGCGGGCGGCGGCACCACGATCACCGGCGGCGGCGCGGGCGGCGGCGACGGGGGTGGAGCCGGAGGCGGCGCGGCGGGCGGCGCGGACGGTGGGGCCGAAGG
This sequence comes from Longimicrobium sp., assembly GCA_035691085.1. Classification (GTDB taxonomy): domain Bacteria; phylum Gemmatimonadota; class Gemmatimonadetes; order Longimicrobiales; family Longimicrobiaceae; genus Longimicrobium. The sequence goes on along the minus strand of DASSJS010000441.1, from coordinate 4,043 downwards.
CGGCGCGGGCTGCGGACGTGGCTGCGGACGCGGCTGGGCCGGCGGTTCGCTGGGCGGCGCGGCCGGCGGCGGTGACGGACGCACGGGCGGCGCGCTGGGCGGAGACACCACCGGCGGGCTGATCGGCGACGACGGCTCCGGCTCCGGAGCGATCCCCGGCGTGGGCGCGATCCCCGCGGGCGGCGTAGGCGGCGCCGGCGAGGACGGCTGTTCGTTGTCACCCGGCGCCGTGCCGTTGTCGGTGTCGCCGCCGCGCGCGTCCGTTCCGTTGTCCGCGTCCGTGCCAGTTCCCGGCGCGGATGGCGGGAGGGTGGGCCCGCCCGTGGCGGTCTCGTCGCCCTCGCCGCCGTCGCGCGGCGTGGTGGCCGGGACGGAGGTGGTATCGCGCGTGGCGGCGGTGGCCTCGCCGCCGCCGCCGCGGTTCATCGCCCAGAATGCCGCCGCGACGATGCCCGCCAGCAGGAGCAGACCGAGGAGGAGCGCCGGTGCGCGGCTGCGGCGCCCGCCCGAGACCGGTGCCACGCGCGGAGAAGCCGGCGCGGCGGCGGCGACCGGCTCGCGCACCGGCGGCGCAGGCGCCACCGGCGGCGCGGCCACGGCCGGCGGCGACTGCGAGGGGGTGAAGGCGACGGTGGCGTCATCCGGCACCCCGGCCACGGCCAAGCCTGCGGGGGCCAGGATGGTGCGGTCGTCGCTTTGCATCGCCTGGCTCAGCGCCTCGCAGAACGCGGCGGCGTCGGGGTAGCGGGCCGCCGGGTCTTCCGCCATCGCCCGCTCGATCACCATCTCCACCGCGGGCGGCACCTGCGGCGCGAACTCGCGGATAGGGCGCACGGGCTCGCGGCCGCGCAGGCGCCGCCCCTCGCCCCCGGCGAACGGCTTCTCCCCCGTCAGGATCTGGTAGCCCACCACGCCCAGGCTGAACACGTCCGCCGCGGGTGTAAGGTGGTGCTCGCCGCGCATCTGCTCGGGGGCGGCGTAGGCGGCGGTCAGCGGGTTCTCGCCCGCGAAGGTGCGGGTCAGCTCCGCGTCGTCGGTGGCCACGCGGGCGATGCCGAAGTCCAGCACCACCACCCGGAAGGGATCGTCGTCGTGCGCCTCGGCCAGGAAGATGTTTCCCGGCTTCACGTCGCGGTGGATGATCCCGGCGGCGTGGCCCACGGCCACCCCCTCGGCGGCCTCGCGCAGGACCTGGAGGCCCACGTCCATCCCCATCCGCCCCTGCCGCTTGAAGAGCTGCGCCAGGTTCTCGCCGCGCAGCATCTCCATCACCAGGAATTGCAGCCCCAGCTCGGGATCGCTGCCGAAGTCGTGGACGGTGATCACGTTGGGGTGGTGCGGCAGCGCCGCCGCGGCGCGAGCCTCTCGCTCGAAGCGCTGGCGCAGGCGCTCGCGCATGCCGGGGTCGGGCGGCGCGAGGGTGATCACCTTCACGGCCACGTCGCGCCCCAGGCGCTCGTCCACGGCCCGGTACACCGCCGCGAACCCGCCCAGGCCGATCACCTCTTCGATGCGGTACCGCTTCACCAGCGTTTTGCCGGCGAGCAGGTTCTCCAGTCCAGACATCCGCGTGCGGTCAGGGCCTCGTGAACCGCGGGGCAGGCACCCCGCGCAGACCCACGTGCACGGCAAGATGCGAACCGGTGGCGAGGTGGGGGACAATCCGCTGTGCGGGACGGCTTTCAGGCGTGACGCGTGCGCCGCGCCCCCCTCCCCCGGCCGAGGCCGTCCACCTCCCCCGTATCGGGAGAGGTTGTGAACGCGGCGGCGGTGCGGCTCCGTCGGTGCGGTGCGGACGCCAAGTCTGAACTGCTCGGCCCACACTTCTCGATCTGGGCCATCCCCCGCCTCGCCCGGTGGATCAATCCCCCGCGTTGTTGCACCGCCCGCCCAGGGACCGCAGTTTGCCCGTCGCGTCCGCAACCTTCGCCGAAAGTGCCGTGATGGATCGCGACTTCCACAACGTCTACGCGCACGGGTACGTCCGGGCGGCGGTGTGCATCCCGTCGGTGCGGGTGGCGGACCCGGCCTACAACGCCGAGCGCACGCTGGTGCTGGCGCGCCAGGCGCACGAGATGAACGCCGCCGTGGCGCTGTTCACCGAGCTGGGCATCAGCTCGTACACCGCCGACGACCTGTTCCACCAGAGCGCCCTCCTCGACGCCACCGTGCAGGCGGTCGCCCGCATCGTCGCCGAGTCCGTCTCGCTCACGCCCGTCCTCCTCGTCGGCGCGCCGCTGCTGTTCGAGGGGAAGCTGTTCAACTGCGCCGTGGTGATCCATCGCGGGCGGGTGCTGGGCATCGTCCCCAAGAGCTACCTCCCCAACTACCGTGAGTTCTACGAGAAGCGGCAGTTCACCTCCGGGCGCATGGCCGTGGCCCGCGAGGTCCGCTTCCTGGGGCAGGAGGTGCCGTTCGGCAACGATCTGGTCTTCGACGCGGTGAACCTGGAGGGGTTCCGGCTGGCGGTGGAGATCTGCGAGGACGTGTGGGTGCCGATCCCGCCCAGCACCTGGCTGGCGATGGCGGGCGCCACCGTCGTCGCGAACCTGAGCGCCAGCAACATCACCCTGGGGAAGGCCGAGTACCGCCGCGCCCTCTGCGCCGCGCACAGCGGGCGCATGATCTGCGCGTACCTGTACTCCGCCGCCGGGCCGGGTGAGTCGACCACCGACCTGGCGTGGGACGGGCACGCCATGATCCACGAGAACGGCGAGCTGGTGTGCGAGAGCCACCGCTTTGCCGACGACGAGCAGGTGATCGCGGGCGACGTCGATCTCGAGCGGCTGGCGCAGGACCGCATGCGCATGACCAGCTACAACGACAGCACCGGCGCCTACCGCGAGCGGATCCGCGAGGTGCGCACGGTGCCGTTCGAGTTCCCCGTCCCCACGGGCGCCATCCCGCTGATGCGCGGCGTCCCTCGCTTCCCCTACGTACCCGACGACCCCGCGCTCCTCGATCAGCGCTGCTACGAGGCGTACAACATCCAGGTGCACGGGCTGATGAAGCGCCTGAGCGCCACGGGGATCGAGAAGATCGTGATCGGCGTGTCGGGGGGATTGGACTCCACGCACGCGCTGATCGTGGCGGCGCGGACGATGGACCGGCTCAAGCTGCCGCGCACCAACATCCTGGCCTACACGATGCCGGGCTTCGCGACCAGCAGCGGGACGAAGGGGAACGCCTGGGCGCTGATGCGGGCGCTGGGGGTGACGGCGCGGGAGATCGACATCCGCCCCAGCGCCACGCAGATGCTGAAGGACCTGGGCCACCCGTTCGCCGAGGGGAAGCCGGTGTACGACGTGACCTTCGAGAACGTGCAGGCGGGCGAGCGGACCAGCCACCTGTTCCGCCTGGCCAACCAGCTGGACGCGCTGGTGCTGGGCACGGGCGACCTGAGCGAGATCGCGCTGGGGTGGAGCACCTACGGCGTGGGCGACCAGATGTCGCACTACAACGTGAACACCAGCGTGCCCAAGACGCTGATCCAGTACCTGATCCGCTGGGTGATCGGGAGCAGGCAGTTCGATGACGAGACCGGCCGCGTTCTCCAGGCCATCGTGGACACCGAGATCAGCCCCGAGCTGGTGCCCCACGCCGAGGGTGAGGACGACACCAGCGCGCCCGCGCAGAAGACCGAGGAGAAGATCGGCCCGTACGAGCTGCAGGACTTCAACACCTACTACGTGACGCGCTTCGGATTCCGCCCCAGCAAGGTGGCGTTCCTGGCGCTGCACGCGTGGGGCGACGTGGCGCGCGGCAGCTGGCCCGCGCTGGTCCCGGAGACGAAGCGCCGCGCATACGACCTGGCGACGATCCGCCAATGGCTGGAGGTGTTCGCCTTCCGCTTCTTCAAGATCAGCCAGTTCAAGCGCTCGGCCTCGCCCAACGGCCCCAAGGTGGGTTCCGGCGGCTCGCTCTCCCCCCGCGGCGACTGGCGCGCCCCCAGCGACAGCGAGGCGACGGTATGGCTGGAGGAGCTGAAGCGGAACGTGCCGGAGGGGTGACACGCGGTACGGAGGTACGATGCACGAAGAGGC
>DASSJS010000440.1:0-7319 GCA_035691085.1 Longimicrobium sp. | reverse complement strand
GCTCCTTCAGCGCGCCCGCGAGCAGCCGCAGCAGGTGAAGCGGGTCGTGGAGATGGTGGCGCAGCACGGCGTCGGGCAGACGCGCGAGCTGATCCAGGGGAAGCTCGAGGCGCTGGTCCCCACGGGCTACTCGGCCGCCGGCGTGGTGATCGCCGTGGGCGAGGGGGTGGACGACTTCCGCGCGGGTGACCGGGTGGCGTGCGCGGGGAACCAGCACGCGCACCACGCCGAGATGGTGCGCGTGCCTCGCAACCTCGTCGCGCCGGTGCCCGAGGGGCTGGACCTGGCCTCGGCGAGCACGGTGACGCTGGGCGCCATCGCGCTGCAGGGCGTCCGCCGCGCGCAGCCCACGCTGGGCGAGACCTTCGTGGTGATCGGCCTGGGGATCCTCGGCCAGATCACCGCGCAGCTCCTGCAGGCCAACGGGTGCCAGGTGATCGGGACGGACCTGGACCGCGCCCGCATCGCCCTGGCCCGCGAGATGGGGATGGACCACGGGCTGCACCCCGACGACGGGGTGGACGTGGACCAGGTGCAGCGGCTGACGGACGGCATCGGCGCCGACGGCGTGATCATCACCGCCGCCACGCCGTCCGACGCGGTGATGTCGGCCGCCTTCAGGATGTGCCGGCGCAAGGGGCGGGTGGTGCTGGTGGGCGACGTGGGGCTGAACCTGAACCGCGCCGACTTCTACCAGAAGGAGCTCGACTTCTTCATCTCCACCTCGTACGGCCCCGGCCGCTACGACGAGCGTTACGAGGAGCACGGGGTGGACTACCCCGTGGGCTACGTGCGCTGGACGGAGAACCGCAACATGGCCGAGTACCTGCGCCTGATGGCGCAGGGCCGCGTCCGCGTGCAGCCGCTGGTGGCCGCCGTGCACGAGGTGGACGACGCCCCCGCCGCCTACGCCAGCCTGGGCGGCGACGCGCGCCCGCTGATGGTGCTGCTGCGCTACCCGGCGCGCGACGAGGCCGAGGTGAGCGCGCCGCGCATCCTCAACCCGCGCTCCGCGCCGGCGAAGGGCGCGAGGAAGGTCCGTCTCGCGGTGGTCGGCGCGGGCGGCTTCGCGCGGGGGATGCACCTCCCCAACCTGAAGGGGATGTCCGACCTCTTCCACCTGCGCGGCGTGGTGAGCCGGACGGGCGCTAACGCGACGGCGACGGCGGCGCAGTTCGGGGCTGACTGGTCGGCCACCGACTTCCGGCAGGCGCTGGACGACGCGGAGACCGACGCGGTGCTGATCGCCACGCGCCACCATCTCCATGCGCAGATGGCGCTGGAGGCGCTGGCCACCGGCAAGCACGTGCTGCTGGAGAAGCCGCTGGCGCTCACGCGGGACGAGGTGGAGGCGTTCCGCGCCTTCTACGCCGATGGCGCGGGCGCGAAGCCGGTGCTGCTGACCGGGTTCAACCGCCGCTTCAGCCCCTGCGCCACGCGCGCGGCCGAGCTGGTGGCCGGGCGCAGCAACCCGCTGATCGCGCAGTACCGGATGAACGCGGGCCACATCCCCCGCGACCACTGGGTGCACGGCCCCGAGGGCGGCGGCCGCAACCTGGGCGAGGGGTGCCACATCTACGACCTGTTCGGCTATTTCACCAACGCCCGGGCGGTCTCGGTCCTGGCGCGCGGGATCGTTCCCGCCACGGCGCACTACGGCACCAACGACAACTTCGTCGCGACGGTCGGCTATGCGGACGGCTCGGTGTGCACGCTGGTGTATACCGCATTGGGGCCGAAAGACTTGCCAAAGGAGCGGATGGAGCTTTTCGTGGACGGGAAGGCGCTGGTGCTGGACGACTACGTCACACTGTCGGTGGTGGGCGCGCGCGCCGGCGGCGTGAAGCTGAAGGTGCAGGACAAGGGGCAGAAGCAGGAGCTGGAGGCGTTCGGCCGCGCGGTGCTGCGGGGCGGCGAGTGGCCGATCCCCCTGTGGCAGCAGCTTCAGACCAGCGAGATCGCGCTGGACGTGGAAGACCAGCTGCGGCAGGGGTGAGCGATGACGCGGGCGCGCGCCGGGGCTCGGCAGGATCTGGCACCGGTGGGCGTCCGCCCCCGCTTTGGTGAGTGGCTGCAGGCGCGGCTGCGGCGGAAGACGACTTCCGCCCGTTTCATCCCCGAGGTGGACGGGCTCCGCCTGGTGGCCATCGCGCTGGTGGTGCTGTTCCACGTGGGCGTCTACGTGGCCGTACGCCAGGGGTTCGCGCCGTCCGCCCCGGCCCATTCGTGGCTGGGGCGGATCGCCGTTCAGGGGAAGCACGGGGTGCAGCTCTTCTTCATCCTCAGCGGCTTCATCCTGGGCGTGCCGTTCGCGGCGCACCGGCTGGCGGGGGGGACGAAGGTCGATCTGCGGCGCTACTTCCTCCGCCGCGTCACCCGCCTGGAGCCGCCGTACCTGCTGGCGATGCTCGGCCTGGCCGCGCTGCTGGTGATGACGGGGCGCTATCCGGCGGGTACCGTGCTGCCGCACCTGGCCGCCAGCCTGGGGTACGTGCACAACCTGGTGTACGGCCGCGAGAGCCTGGTGAACTCGGTGGCGTGGTCGCTGGAGGTGGAGATCCAGTTCTACCTGCTGGCGCCGCTCCTGGCCGCCGCGCTCTTCCGCATCCGCAGCCCCGCCCTCCGCCGGTCGATCATCGTGGCGCTCGCGGCGGCGATGGCCGCGCTGCAGCTCACCGCCGTGCGCGGGTGGACGCCGAACCTGCTGCAGGCGCTGCAGTACTTCCTTGCCGGCTACCTGCTGGCGGACCTGTACGTGACCGACTGGGCGCGGAGCCCGGCGGGCGGGCGGGGGTGGGACGTGGCCTGGTTCGCCGGGTGGCCGCTGCTGCTGTGGTCGCTCGAGGCGCCGTACGCGGTGGCGGTGTTCGCCTTCCCCGCCGTGGCGGCGATGGTGGTGGCGGCGAGCCTGCGCGGGAAGGTCGGCCGATGGGTGCTGTCGCGGCCGTGGGTGACCGTCCCGGGCGGGATGTGCTACTCCATCTACCTGCTGCACTACCCGGTAATCAGCGCGGTGGAGCGTGCCGCCGCGGGGGTGATCCCGATGCCCTCGACGGTTCCTGCCGCGCTGCTGCTGCACCTGGCGCTCAACGCCGTGCCGATCGCGCTGGTGTGCGGCGCCTTCTACGTGCTGGTGGAGCGCCCGTGCATGGACCCGCGGTGGCCGGAGCGGGCGTGGCGGTGGATGTCCGCGTGGTTCTCGCGCCGTACCCCGGCGGAGGTGCCGGCGCGGGTGGCGGGGCAGAGCCGCTGAGCGTGGGGAACAGCCGGGCGCGGCGGAAACGCGAGGAGGTGTGCTGTCATGTTCGGAACCGAACCCAGGAGGGTTGCCGAAATGGACGTCGCACTGAACGAGCAGGTCCGGTCGTACTGGGAGCTGGAGCCGTGCGGGACCTCGCCTGACATCGTGGGTGGGCGGGCGCCGCTCACGCGCGAGTGGTTCAAGCAGGTCGAGGAGCATCGCTACCGCGTTGAGCCGTACATCCACGCCGTGGCCCAGTTCACCCGTCACCATGGCCAGGCAATCCTCGAGGTGGGCGTCGGCGCGGGGACCGACCATCTGCAGTGGGCGCGCGCCGGCGCGGTCTGCCACGGCGTGGACCTGACCGAGGCGGCCATCCGCGCCACCCGCGCCCGCCTGGCACTGTACGGGTTCACCTCCGAGCTGCAGCGCGTGGACGCCGAGCGTCTCCCCTTCGGCGACGGGCGCTTCGACCTGGTCTATTCGTGGGGGGTGATCCACCACGCCGGGCGCCCGGGCGACATCATCCGCGAGATCCACCGCGTGCTGAAGCCCGGCGGACGTTTCGTGGGGATGCTGTACGGGCGCCACTCGCTGGTGGCGTTGCGCGTGTGGATGAGGCACGCGCTGCTGCGGGGCCGCCCCTGGCGGTCGCTGGCCAGGGTGGTGGGCGAGCACGTGGAGAGCCCGGGGACCCGGGCCTACACCGTGCGCGAGCTGCGGGCGCTCTTCGACGCCTTCGCGGAGGCGCGCGTGTGGCCCGTGCTGACCGAATACGACGTACGCCGGGTCCCGCGGTTCGTGGCCCGGTGGATCCCCCAGGAGCTGGGCTGGTTCCTGGTCGTGGACGCACGCAAGTAGGCGCGACGGAGAAAGCACGCGACATGTGTGGAATTGCAGGGAGCCTGGCGCTGGGTGAGGCGGGCCGGCGCGTGGACGCCGGGCTGCTGGGCCGCATGCGCGACCGCATGGCGCACCGCGGGCCCGACGGCGCGGGGATGTGGGTGAGCGAGGACGGCGGCGTGGGGCTGGCGCACCGCCGCCTCTCCATCATCGACCTGTCGCACGCGGCCGACCAGCCGATGGAGAACGAGGACGGGTCGCTGCGCATCGTCTTCAACGGCGAGATCTACAACCACGCCGAGATCCGCGCCGAGCTGGAGAAGATCGGCGGGCACCGCTGGCGCACCGACCACTCCGACACCGAGGTGATCCTCCACGCCTTCGAGGAGTGGGGGATCAGCTGCCTGCACCGCTTCCGCGGGATGTTCGCGTTCGCGCTGTGGGACGGGCGCGAGCGGGCGCTGTGGCTGGTGCGCGACCGCGTGGGCGTGAAGCCGCTGTACTACAGCGCGCTCCCCGGCCGCCTCAACTTCGCGTCGGAGATCAAGGCGCTGCTGGCCGACCCGGCGCAGCCGCGCGAGGTGGACCCCGAGTCGCTCTTCCACTACCTGTCGTTCCTCACCGTCCCCGCGCCCCACACGATGTTCGCCGGGATCCGCAAGCTGCCGCCGGGCACCTGGCTGCGCATCGCCGCCGACGGTGGGATGCGTGAGGAGCGGTACTGGGACGCGTGGGACGCCGTGCAGCCGCTCCGCAACGCGTCGGAGGACGAGATCGCGGCGCGGGTGCTGGACGAGCTGCGCACCGCGGTCAAGCTGCGCAAGGTGAGCGACGTGCCGGTGGGCGTCTTCCTGTCCGGCGGCATCGACAGCAGCACCAATGCGGCGCTGTTCAGCGAGGGCGGGGGCCCGGTGAAGACCTTCTCCATCGGCTATGACCGCGAGTACGAGAGCTACGCCAGCGAGCTGCCGTACGCCCGTGCCATGGCCGAGCGGGTGGGCGCCGAGCACCACGAGCGGCTCCTGTCGGTCGACGACATGATCGACTTCCTCCCGCGGATGGTGCAGCTGCAGGACGAGCCGATCGCCGACCCCGTCTGCGTCCCCGTCTACTACGTCTCCGAGCTGGCGCGGAAGAACGGGGTGATCGTCTGCCAGGTGGGCGAGGGCGCCGACGAGCTGTTCTGCGGCTATCCGGCCTGGCAGCGCTACCTCAAGCTGCAGGCGCTGAACCGGGCGCCGGTGCCGCGCATCGCCAAGCGCGCGGGGGTGAAGGCGCTCGCCGCCGTCGGGCGCGGCGAGACGTTCTACACCGAGTACCTGCAGCGCGGCGCCGACGACCGGCCCGTGTTCTGGGGCGGCGCCGAGGCGTTCCCCGAGGCGTACAAGCGCCGGCTGCTGGGGAAGCGCCTGCGCCGCGAGCTGGACGGGCTGACGTCGTGGGACGCGCTGGCGCCGATCCGCAAGCGCTTCGAGGAGAAGGCCTGGGAGACGTCGGACCTGAACTGGATGACGTACCTGGACCTCAATCTCCGTCTTCCCGAGCTGCTGCTGATGCGGGTGGACAAGATGAGCATGGGGGTGAGCCTGGAAGGGCGCGTCCCCTTCCTGGACCACAAGTTCGTGGAGCTGGCGCTGGGGATCCCCTCCGCCATGAAGCTGAAGGGGGGCGAGCTGAAGCACGTGCTGAAGAAGGCCGTGCGCGGCGTGATCCCCGACGAGGTGATCGACCGCAAGAAGCAGGGCTTCGGCGCGCCGATCCACGAGTGGTTCTTCGACCGGCTGGGGCAGACGGCGCGCGCCGAGCTGGACGAGTTCTGCCGCAAGAGCGACCTGCTGGACCGCGACGCCGTGATGAGCGTGCTGGACCGCGGGAAGGCGCAGCAGAGCTGGTTCCTGCTCAACTTCGCGCTGTGGTGGAAGGAGTACGTCGCGTGAGCCCCGCGCGCGCCCGGGCCGGGCGGCGCGGGTGAGCGTGCGGCTGGCGCGCAAGGCGCTCGGGCTGCTGCGCCTGGGCCCGCGCACCGCCGCGCACCTGGTGCGGGAGCGGGTGGAGCGGCGCGCCTCCGCCGCGCGCGAGCGCAAGCGCGACGAGGCGCACCCCACCTTCGGCCCGCCCGCCGCGCCCGCTCTCCCTCGCCTCCTGGCCCCGTTCGACGCCGCGGCGCTTCCGGGATCGGCCCCGGTGCTGCGGATGGCGGCGCTGCACCTGGAGCACCGCTTCGATCTGCTCGGCTCCGGCTGGGTCCACGTGCGCCACGGCATGGAGTGCCGCGGCGTGGAAGGTCACGTCTATCCCCCGGGAAAGACGGTGGATGCGGACGCGGGCGGCGTGTGGCTCACGGAGCGCGTGTGGCCCGCGAACCTGGCCGAGGCGCGGCGGATCTGGGGGCTGATCGACCCCGGCCACGTGCCGCTGGACTGGAGCGTGGACTTCAAGTCCGGCTACCGCTGGCCGGAGGATGCGCGCTACGACGCCATTTCGTTTGGCGCGGCGCCGGGGGCCGACGTGAAGGTGCCGTGGGAGCTGGGGCGGCTGCAGCACCTGCCGCGGCTGGCGTGGGCGTATGCTCTTGCCCGCACGGGGATGCCCGGCGCGCTGGAGGCGGAGCGCTACGCGCGCGAGTTCCGCTCGCAGGTGCTCGACTTCATCGCCCAGAACCCGCCGCGGCAGGGCGTGCAGTGGGCCAGCCCGATGGACGTGGCGATCCGCGCCGCGAACCTGGTGGTGGCGCACGACCTGTTCCGTGCCTGGGGGGCCGATTTCGACGCGGCGTTCACGGCCGAGCTGGCCCGCTCGGTCCGCGCGCACGCGCGCCACGTGGCCGCGCACCTGGAGTGGCACCCCGCCGTCCGCGGCAACCACTACCTCTCCAACGTGGCCGGCCTCCTCTTCGCCGCCGCGTTCCTGCAGGGGGGCGCGGAGAGCGATGCGTGGCTGGCGTTCGGCGTGCAGGAGCTGGTGGGGGAGACGTCGTTCCAGTTCCTGGACGAGGGCGCCAACTTCGAGGACAGCACCGCCTACCACCGCCTCTCGGCCGAGATGGTGATGCTCGGCACCGCCCTCGTCCTCGGTTTGCCGGATGAACGGAAGGCGGCGCTTCGATCATACGATCACCGGCTCATTCGCCGCGGTCCCGGGCTGCGCCGCGCGCCGCTCCCGTCGTATCCCACCGGGCCGGATGGGCGCGAGACGCCGTTCCCGCCGGAGCACGCCACGCGGCTGCGGCGGATGG
>DASSJS010000439.1:0-4295 GCA_035691085.1 Longimicrobium sp. | reverse complement strand
CAGGCGCTCCGCGGGGTAGCCCGGATCGAGGGGGACGTAGGCGCCACCCGCCTTCCAGATCCCCAGCACCCCCACCACCATCTCCAGCCCCCGCTCCACGCAGATCCCCACCCGTGCGTCCGGCCCCACGCCCAGGGCGCGAAGGTGGTGCGCCAGCCGGTTCGCCCGCGCGTTCAGCTCCGCGTAGCTCAGCGTCTCGCCTTCGAAGACGAGCGCAGTCGCACCGGGCGTGCGCGCCGCCCGGGCTTCGAACCGCTCGTGCACCAGCGGGCCGGCGGGAACCGTCGCGCCGGTGGCGTTCCACGCCTCCACCACCACGCGCCGCTCTTCGGCCGAAAGCAGGTCCAGCCGCGAAAGCCGGACGTCCGCGTCGGCGGCGACCTGCTCCAGCACCCGCTCCAGGTGCTCCAGCATCCGCCGGATGGTGGATCGGTCGAAAAGGGCGGTGCTGTACTCCAGCGCGCCCTGGATGCCGCCGTCGTGCGGCACGGCGGTGAGCGCAAGGTCCACCTTGGTGGTCTCCACCTCCGCGCCCACCCCCTCCATCCGCAGCCCCGTGAGGCCGGAGCCGGAGCGGTCGACGTTCTGGAGGGTGAACAGCACCTGGAAGAGAGGCGAGTGGCTGAGCGAGCGCTCGGGCTGCAGCTCGGCCACCAGCCGCTCGAAGGGCACCTCCTGGTGCTCGTACGCGCCCAGCGTCCCCTCGCGCACGCGCCCCAGGAGCTCGCGGAAGGTGGGGTCGCCGGAGAGGTCGGTGCGGAGCACGAGCGTGTTGGCGAAGAAGCCGATCAGCTCCTCCACCTCGCGCCGCGTGCGCCCGGCGATGGGGCTGCCGACAACGACATCCTCGCTGCCGGCGTACTTCCCCAGCAGCAGCTGGAAGGCGCCCAGCATCACCATGTACAGCGTGGCGCCCTCGCTCCGGCCCAGCGCCTGGAGGCGGTCGAGCAGCGCGAGCGGCAGGTCGAATCTTTCCCGCGCGCCGTGGTGCGACTGCACCGGCGGACGGGGACGGTCGGTCGGTAGCTCCAGCAGCGCGGGCGCGCCCGCCAGCCGCTCCTTCCAGTACGCCAGCTGTCGATCCAGCCCCTCGCCCCGCAGCTGTTCGCGCTGCCACACGGCGAAATCCGCGTACTGCACCGGCAGCTCGGCCAGCGGCGAATCGCTCCCGTCGCGATAGGCCGCGTACAGCGCGCCCAGCTCGCGGTACAGCACGCCGCTGCTCCACCCGTCGCTGACGATGTGGTGGATGCAGAGCAGCAGGACGTGCTCCTCGTCCGTCACCCGCAGCAGCGCGGCCCGGAAGAGCGGGCCTTCGGCGAGGTCGAACGGACGCGCCGCATCCTCCCGCGCGCGGCGCCGCACCTCCGTCTCGCGCGCCGGCTCGGGGGGCCCCGACAGGTCGTGGATGGAAAGCGTGAAGCCGGCGAAGGGCGCGATCACCTGCACCGCGCCTCCCTCCCCCTCACGGAAGACGGTGCGCAGCGACTCGTGGCGGCGGACGATCTCGCCCAGCGCGCGCTCCAGCGCCGCGGGGTCGAGCGCGCCGGCGAGGCGCAACGCGGCGGGAAGGTTGTACGCCGCGCTCCCGCCCTCCAGCCGGTCGATGAACCAGAGGCGCTCCTGGGCGAACGAGAGCGGGAGGGGGCGATCACGATCGACCGGCACCACCGGCGGCAGAACGTGCGCGCCGCCCTGCCGCAGCGCATCCACCCGCGCGGCCTGCTCCGCCACCGTGGGACCCTCGAATACCGCACGCAGCGGAAGGGCGACACCCAGCGCGTTCTGCACCCGCGCCAGGAGCCGCGTCGCCAGCAGCGAGTGTCCGCCCAGCGCGAAGAAATCGTCGTCCACGCCGACGGATTCCACGCGCAGGACCTCGGCCCAGAGCTGCGCCAGGATCTCCTCCGTGGGCGTGCGCGGCGCGGCGGAACGCGCGTCCGTCGCGGCCGGTTCGGGCGCAGGCAGTGCCTTGCGGTCGAGCTTGCCGTTCGCCGTCAGCGGAAGCCGCTCCAGCCGCACGTAGGCGGACGGGACCATGTACTCCGGAAGCAGCGCCTTCAGGTGCGCCCGGAGCGCGCCCGCCTCGGGCTCGGGCGATCCCTCGACCGGGACCCAGTAGACGGCGAGACGGCGATCGCCACCCTCCGCCTCCCGCGTGATGACCGCGGCCTCCTTCACCGCGGCATGCGACGCCAGGGCGCTCTCCACCTCGCCCAGCTCCACGCGGAAGCCGCGCACCTTCACCTGCTGGTCGGCGCGCCCCAGCGGCTCCACCTCGCCGTCGGGGCGGTAGCGGCCCAGGTCGCCGGTGCGGTAGAGCCGGTCGCGCTCCGACCCGGTCCACGGGTTGGCGACGAAGCGCGACGCCGAGAGCGCCGCGTCGCCCAGGTAGCCGGCGGCCAGGTGCGGCGAGCGCAGCCAGATCTCGCCCACCTCGCCGATCCCCGCGATCTCCCCCGCCGCGTTGCGCACGAGGAGCTGTACCCCGGGGATCCCGCGTCCCAAGGGGATGATCTCCTTCTGCTCGGCTTCGGGATCGACCATGTGGTACGAGACGGCGCGCTGCGTCTCGGTCGACCCGTAGTAGTTGATCACGCGCAGGCTGGGCGCGAGCGCCGCCAGCCGCTGCACGTCGGCGCGGCGGAGGACGTCGCCCACGAAGAAGGCGCGGCGAAGCGAATCGATCCGCTCCCCCTCTCCCGCGTCGGCCAGGAGCTGGCCCATCGCCGGAGTCAGGTGCGCGACGGTGACGCCCGCCTCGCGCATCCACCGCGCGAGGTAGCCGGGCGTGCCGATCTCGTCCGGCTCCGGCGCGACGATCGAGGCACCGAGCTGGAGCGGGGTGAAGACGTCGCGATGCAGCGGGTCGTGCGCCAGTCCCGAGAGGAGGCTGAAGCGGTCGGAGGCGGAGAGCCCGAACTCCGTCGCCAGCCACGGCGTGAAGTGCGTGAGCGACGAGTGCCGCCCCATCACCGCCTTCGGCGTCCCCGTGGTCCCCGAGGTGAAGGAGAGGTACGCCAGCGTGTCCGGCCCGACTTCCACGTTCAGCGGATCACCGACCGAATCCATCGCGTCCGCGGGCTCTTCGCTCCGCGGGTGGAGGACGATGGTCGTGCGGATGGATTCCGCGAGCTGATCGACCGCCTCGCGCGGCAGGTCACCGGCGGCTGAAAAGTGGATGTGCGCGGCGGGGCGGGCGATGCGGACGTACTCCGCCAGGCGCGCCGCGGGATACGATGGATCCAGCACCAGGAACGCGGCGCCGCTCTTCATCGTCCCCAGCAGCGCGCGGACCAGCGCGGCGCTGCGATGGCCGGTGATCGCCACCACATCGTCCGCGCCCACGCCGTGCGCCGCCAGCCGGCGCGCGATGCGGTCCGTCGCCCCGTCGAGCTCGGCGTACGTCCACCGCTCGCGCGGGTCCTCCACGGCCAGCGCTTCCGGAGACTGCGCCGCCCTCGCGGCGAAGACCTCGTGCACGGCGCCGCGCCAGCTCTCGTCCAGCGGCTCGGCGGGGTCGGGAAGTACGCCGCGCGCCGCGTCCGTCGCCAGCGACAGCGCGCCGATGCGGGTCTCCGGCGCGGCCGCCGCCTGGCGGAGCACGCCTTCGAGCTGCGCCAGGAGGGCGCGCATCCGCGGCGTGTCGAAGAGGTCGGCGGCGTAGACCAGGCTGACGTCGATCCTCCCGCCGCGCTCACCCACGTACAGCGTGAGGTCGAACTTGCTGGCCAGATCGCCGCCCGCGCCCGCCCCCGCCACCTCCAGCCCCTCGGCGCGGAACTCGCCTTCCTCGAAGTTTGCCAGGTTGAGCATCACCTGGAACACGGGGGCGTGCGCCAGGCTCCGCTCGGGGCGCACCTCCTCCAGCACCCGCTCGAAGGGGAGATCCTGGTGCGCGTACGCGGCCAGCGTGGCCTCGCGCACCCGCCCCAGCAGCTCGCGGAAGGAGGGATTCCCCGAGAGGTCGGCCCGCAGCGCCAGCGAGTTGAGGAAGAGCCCCACCATCCGGTCGGTCTCCGCCCGCGTTCGCCCCGCGATCGGCGTCCCCACCACCACGTCCTCCTGCCCCGCGAGCCGCCCCAGCACCACGTCCAGCGCGGCGAGGAGGACCATGAACAGCGTGGCGCCCTCGCGGCGGGCCAGCGCGTTCACGTCCGCCGTCAGGCCGGGCGGGACGACCAGGCGCTCGGTCGCGCCGCGGTGCGATTCCACCGGCGGCCGGGGACGGTCGGTCGGCAGCTCCAGGAGCGCCGGAGCGCCGTCCAGCGCCTGCCGCCAGTACGAGAGCTGCC
>DASSJS010000438.1:0-27456 GCA_035691085.1 Longimicrobium sp. | reverse complement strand
CGGCTGACGCCGCACCTGGACTGGGCCGTCTTCCTGGCCGGCGTGGGCGCACCGGCAAACGCCGAGATCAACGCCGCGCAGCCCGACTTCCTCCGCGAGGCCGACCGGCTGCTGGCCGAGGCGCCGATGGAGCAGTGGCGGGCCTACCTGCGCTGGCGGGTGCTGAACAACGCGGCCGAGTTCCTCTCCAAGCCCTTCGCCGACGCCGACTTCCGCTTTGACGCGCGGTTCTCGGGCGCCACCCAGCCATCGCCGCGGTGGCGGCGGTGCGCGTACCTCACCAGCGGCGCGCTGGGCCCGGCGCTGGGGCGGCTGTACGGGCAGCGCGTGTTCACCCCCGTGGCCCGGGCGCGCGCGCGGGAGATGATCGACAACCTCCGCGCCGTGCTCCGCGAGCGCATCGGCGGGCTGCAGTGGATGGGGCCGCGGACGCGCGCGCAGGCGCTGGACAAGCTCGACAAGCTCGAGGCGCGGCTGGGCTACCCCGAGACCATCCCCGACTACGCGCCGCTCGCCATCCCCGCCGGCTCCATCATCCCCGCGCTGCGGGCGGTGGCCGTATTCGAGAACGACCGTGACGTGGCCAAGATCGGCAAGCCGACCGACCGTACCGAGTGGTTCACCACGCCGCAGCGCATCAGCGGCTCGTACAGCGCCTCGCTGAACGTGCTCACCTATCCCGCGGCCAAGTTCCAGCCCCCGTTCTTCGACCCCGAGGCGGATGACGCGGTGAACTACGGCGCGCTGGGCAGCACCATCGGCCACGAGATCTCGCACGGGTTCGATGACGAGGGGCGGCAGTACGACGCGGACGGCAACCGCCGCGACTGGTGGACGGCGGAGGACGCGGCGCGCTTCAACGAGCGCGCGGAGCGGATGGTGGAGCAGTACAACGGCTACGTGGTGGTGGACACCGTGCACATCAACGGCAAGCTCACGCTGGGCGAGAACATCGCCGACATGGGCGGGGTCACGCTCTCGTACTACGCGCTGCAGCGGGCGCTCCGCGGCAAGCCGCGCACGCTGATCGACGGGCTCACGCCCGAGCAGCGCTTCTTCATCTCGTGGGCGCAGAACTGGCGCGAGACCAATCGCGACACCCGCCTGCGGACGCAGGTGCGCACCGACCCGCACTCGCCCAGCCGCTTCCGCGTGATCGGCCCGCTTTCGAACCTCCCCGAGTTCGCGCGCGCGTTCGGCTGCCAGGCGGGCGATCCCATGGTCCGTCCCGAGGGCGCACGGGTCGAGTTGTGGTAGTCAGAGCTCGTCGCGGCTGAAGTTCAGCTTTTGTGAACGCAGAGCAACGAAGATAGGCAGAGATAAGCAGAGAACTGCAATCGTGGTTCTCTGTCTATCTCTGCTTATCTCCGCTGCTCTGCGTTCATTGCTGTTTGCCGTTGGCGGACCCCGTTCACGCGTTGCGGACGGTATCGCGGAGGGCATCGGCGAAGCGGGCGCCGGCGGCGGGGAGGTCGCCGGCGCGATGGCAGAGCGCGACGGTGGTGGTGCGGTCTGGCGGATCGGAGAGCGTGGCGTAGGCGGCGCCGCCCCAGCGCAGGCGGCGGAACGAGGCGGGCGCCAGCGTCACCCCCAGCCCCGCTTCCACCAGGCCCACGATGGTGAGCCACTCGTGCGCGTGCTGCACGATGGCCGGGTTGAAGCCGGCGGCGCGGCAGAGCGCGGCCACGCGGTCCCACAACCCCGGCGCCACCGCGCGATGGAAGTGCACGAACGGCTCGCGCGCCAGCTCCGCCAGCGCGATCTCGTCCCGGCTCGCCAGCGGGTGCCCGGGCGGGAGGACCGCCACCAGCTCCTCGTGCAGCAGGATCTCGCACGCGATCCCCTCCTCGGGCGAAGGCTCGCGGGCGATGGACACGTCGATCGATCCCTCGCGCAGCGCGGCGGGCTGGGCGGCGGAGGGAAGCTCCAGCAGGCGCAGCTCCACCGCGGGCGCGGCGTGGCGGAACGCGCGGATGGCGCCCGCCAGCACCGCCGGGAGCGTGGACGCGGCAAAGCCCACGCTCAGCACGCCGCCCTCGCCCCGCGCCGCGCGGCGAGCCTCGTCCACGCCGCGGTCGGCCTGGGCGATCAGGCGGCGGGCGTGCTCCAGCAGCACCTGCCCGGCCTGCGTGAGTTGCACGCGCGGCCGGCGCACCAGCAGCGGCGCGCCCACCAGCGCCTCCAGCCGCTGGATCTGCTGCGTGAGCGGCGGCTGCTGGATCCCCAGCCGCTCCGCCGCACGCCCAAAGTGCAGCTCTTCCGCCACCGCCACGAAGTAGCGCAGGTGCCGCAGTTCCGGCGTCCGGTTCATATCGGCGGAGTATCGAGAGAAGAGTGAAGATATCCCGCCTCAATCTACTCTCGATCCGCCAACCCTGCATTCCCCATGCGCCCCCCACGACCGTCATCCTGAGGGAGCGCCGCGCCCGACTCTCTTCCACACCTGCATCTGGCGCGACCGAAGGATCCATAGCCGCGTCGACGCCATACTCTGCCGCAACGAGCAATCACCAGCCCCGGCGCGCGTCGAAAGCCGGTTCCGAGCGCGGCCGGCAGATCCTTCGGCCGCCGCCGGATGTCGTTGCGGCCTCGATATTTGCGAAGCGGCGGCGCTCAGGATGACATCGTTTCGGGGGACGAAATCCATTGAGAAACCACAAAAGCGAACGGGCGGGGATCGCTCCCCGCCCGCTCGTTCATCGGCCGTCGGGGCCCGGTCAGGAGTTGTGGACGGCGGCCCAGGCTTCCACGTCCACGGTGTGGGCGCCATAGCCGTCGGTGATGGTGATCTGGCGCGGGGTGTCGGCCAGCGGCTGGCCGGCCGTCCAGCTCGCCACCTGGTAGGTGACCAGGTTGTAGAAGATCACGGGCGCCTTCTCCATCAGCCGCAGGTCGCTCACGCTCCCCTCGAAGAAGATCTCGTACGGACCCACGGGATACGACGAGGTGGCCACCGCGCTCAGCACCACGTGCCCGTCGCCGAAGTCGCGGGCGAACGCGCGGTACTGGATGTCCTTCGCCTTGGCGGGACCGATGATCGGGTGGATCGAGGTAGTTTCGGCCATGCATTCCTCCGCTGGATGAAACGTTGCCGCGCGAGCACGCCGCGGGTGATGGGGGGATGAATGGATGGCCGCCGCACCGCCGTTGACCCACACGCCAGACACCTCGAATCATCCCCCAATCCCCAGCGGCCTCATTGCCGCCAATCCAACGGATCGGGCCGGAGAGACATCCGTCTCCCCGGCCCGATCTGTCTGATTCGAATGGGCAGGCTCCCGGTGGAATCCAGCCCTTTCGTACCCGTACCCCCGTACCTCCGTACCCCCGTACCGCAATTCAGAGCATCGCCCGCAGCGACAGAATCTGCTCGGCCACCGCGTCGGGCGCGGTGCCGCCGATGCCGGCGCGCGCGGCCAGCGCCTGCTCGGCGCTGAAGAGCGCGTGGAAGTCGGCGCCCTCGAACTGCGGCGACAGGTGGGTGAAGAAGCGGGCGTCCAGCTCGTCGAGCCCGCATCCCAGCTCCTCGGCCGCGCGCACCAGCCGCCCGATGATCCCGTGCGCCTCGCGGAAGGGGACGCCGCGCTTCACCAGGAAGTCGGCCAGGTCGGTGGCCAGCATCGCCGCATCCACCGCCTCGCGGCAGCGGTTGGCGTCGATCTCCATGGTCCGCACGCTCCCGCTGACCGCGGGGAGGAGCGACTCCAGGGTGTCGAATGCGTCGAACAGGGCCTGCTTGTCTTCCTGCAGGTCCTTGTTGTAGCCGCTGGGCAGGCCCTTCAGCGTCGCCAGGATTCCCGTCAGCCCGCCGAT
Source organism: Longimicrobium sp. (assembly GCA_035691085.1). Classification (GTDB taxonomy): domain Bacteria; phylum Gemmatimonadota; class Gemmatimonadetes; order Longimicrobiales; family Longimicrobiaceae; genus Longimicrobium. Next base: position 23,643 of record DASSJS010000438.1, on the reverse strand, counting down.
CAGGCGACCGGCCTTGCCGCGGGCCAGCTCCATCGCGTCGGGATTGCGCTTCTGCGGCATCAGCGAGCTGCCGGTGCTGAAGCGGTCCGACATCTTCGCGAAGCCCCACTCGGCCGATGAGAACAGGACCAGGTCCTCGGCCAGCCGCGACAGGTGCACGCCCACCATGGCCGCGATGAAGAGGAGCTCGGCCACCCAGTCACGGTCGGCCACGGCATCCATCGAGTTCCCGCTCACGCCGTGGAAGCCCAGCGTCTCCTTCAGCAGCACGCGGTCCACCGGGAACGGGCATCCCGCGATGGCGCCCGAGCCCAGCGGGAGCACCGCCACCCGCTCGCGCGCCTGCGCCAGCCGCTCGCGGTCGCGCGAAAGCGGCCACGCGTGCGACAACAGCCAGTGCGCCGCCGAAACCGGCTGCGCGCGCTGGAGGTGGGTGTAGCTGGGCATCACCGTGAGCCGGTGCGCCTCGGCCTGCTCCAGCAGCGCGCGCTGCAGGTCGCGCAGCAGCGTGTCGAGGCGCGAGACGGCGCCGAAGGCCCAGAGCCGCGAATCGGTGGCCACCTGGTCGTTGCGGCTGCGGCCGGTGTGCAGCTTCCCCGCCACGTCGCCCGCCTCCTCATAGAGAAGACGCTCGACAAGCGAGTGGATGTCCTCGTCGGGCGCGGCCTTCCACTCGTCGTCGGCCCACGCCTCCAGGCGGGCGGCCACGCGGTCGAGCCCGCTGGTGAGCGCCAGCCACTCGGCGTGCGTCAGCACCCCGGCGGCGGCGATGGCGCCGGCCCACGCCTGGCTCCCGGCGATGTCTTCGCGCCAGAGGCGGTGGTCCACCGGGAGCGAGCGGTTCAGCCGGTCCATCTCCACGCTGGGCTCGGCGGCAAAGCGCCCGCCCCACAGGCGGATGGTGCCGGATTCGTTCTCCGGTTCAAGCTGGAGCGCTGCGTCGGTCATCGTTCCCTCACCCGTCGATTTCGCGGTCAATCCTCACGCCCGGAACGCACGCGGCGCTGCCGTGCTTGTGCATTTCCCGACACTCTATTACGATCCCTGTCCACCCTTCACGGCCGCTATCCGCCCACCCGGCCAGGGGCCCCGCCCAAACCGAAAGGACAGACCCATGCACGCGCTCCAGCTCGAATCGCTCGTGGTCGAATCCTTCGTGACCGCTCCGGCCGTGGCCTTCGAGGCCGCGGGGATCGACACGATCCGGCAGTGCATCGCCTCGCACCGCATCACCTGCGAGATCAGCTGCGACGGGACCTGCTGACCGCCCACACGCGGGCCGTCATCGCTTGTACCGCCCACGCCGCCGGCCGCCGCGGTGCCACCCCCGCCTGAAGGAGAGCCCATGAAGAAGCTCCGCCTCGATACCCTCACCATCGACAGCTTCGCCACCGTCGCCCAGGCCCCGCGTTCCGGCGGCACGGTGGCGGGGCGCGAGGCCCGCGGCACGCAACTCTACTGCCCCGTCAGCTACGGAGGCACCTGCTGGATCACCTGCTGGGAGACCTGCCCCTGCACCGACGGGCCGTACTGCGACTGACGCGCGCCCATCCCCTCACGCCAACCGCGGGAACCTCGTGAAGAAGCTCCAGCTGGACCGGCTGTCGGTGGAAAGCTTCGCCACCGCGGACAAGGCCTCCGAAGCGCGCGGCACCGTCGTCGGACGGGAGAACACGGGCAACACGTGCCCGGGGCAGACCGTTGACTGCCCGGACAGCTGGGACGGGACGTGCTGGATGTCGTGCTGGTACACCTGCCCGTGCACGGACGGCCCCAACTGCCCCTGATCGCCCGCCTTCACCTGCCCCCGACCGAGACTCCATGAGGAAGCTCAAGCTCGACGCGCTGACGGTGGAAAGCTTCGCCACCACGACCCCGGCTGCGCGCGCCCGCGGCACCGTTGCCGGCCGCGAGAACACGGGCGCCGGCTACTGCCCGGACAGCTGGGGAGGCACCTGCTGGCTCACCTGCTGGGAAACCTGCCCGTGCACCGACTTCGTGGACTGCTCCGAGCCTCTGCGCGCGGAGCCCTGACAGACCGTCTGCCCCATCACGGTGGGTTCCGGCCGGCCGTGGCGTAGCCACGTGCTCCCGGACCCGTCATGGTTCCCCCTTCTCCGGGAGATCCCGTGAAGAAGCTCCATCTTGACGACCTGCGCGTCGATACCTTTTCCACGAGTCCCGCCGCGATGCTCGTCCGCGGCACGGTGCTGGCGCGCAACACGGGGACCGGCGCCTGCCCCATCAGCTGGAACGGGACGTGTTGGGTCACCTGCCCCGACACCTGCCTGGAAACCTGTGACCCGGCCTACTGCTGAGGCTTCCCCCGGGCTGATCACGCCGCCCACATCACACCACTTGGCGGCCGCATGCAGCTCAACGCCGGATGACCTGATCGTAGAAAGCATCGCGTCTGCCGGCGGAGGCGGCGGGCGCGGCCCGGGGCCGTGCCCGCCCGGCGATTCAGTCCGCCGCCAGGTCCTGCACCAGCTGCGGCATGCGCTCCTGGTCCTTGAGCGCGGCCACCCGCATGGGCAGGGCGAAGAGGCGGATGTAGCCCGCCGCGTCGGCCTGGTTGTAGACGTCGTCCTCGCCGAAGGTGACGAAGCGCTCGTCGTACAGCGAGAAGGGGCTGGTGCGCCCGGCGACGGTCGACGCGCCGCGGAACAGCTTCAGCCGCACGTCGCCGGTCACGCGCTGCTGCGTGACGTTCACCATCGCGTCCATCGCCTCGCGCTCGACCGTCCACCAGCGGCCCTCGTACACCAGGTCGGCGTAGCGGGGGGCGATGGCGTCCTTCAGCGCCAGGGTGCGGCGGTCCAGCACCAGCTGCTCCAGCTCGCTGTGCGCCTGGTAGAGGAGGGTGCCGCCGGGAGTCTCGTAGATCCCGCGGCTCTTCATCCCCACCATCCGGTCTTCGACCAGATCGACGCGCCCCACGCCGTGCAGCCCGCCCAGCTCGTTCAGCCGCTGCAGCAGCGCCACGGGCGACAGCGCCTCGCCGTCCACCGCCACCGGCGTCCCCGCCTCGAAGGTGATGGTCACGTACTCGGGCCGGGCCGGCGCGTCCCACGGCGCCTTGGTGAGGAGGAACAGGTCCTCGGTCGGCTCGTAGTTCGGATCCTCCAGCGGCCCGCCCTCGTGCGACACGTGCCAGATGTTGGCGTCGCGCGAGTAGATCTTCTCCTTGGTGGCCGCCACGGGCACCTTGTGCGCGGCCGCGTAGTCGAGCGCGTCCTCGCGGCTGCGGATGTTCCACTCGCGCCAGGGGGCGATCACCTTCATCTCGGGCGCCAGCGAGGCGTAGGTGAGCTCGAAGCGCACCTGGTCGTTCCCCTTCCCGGTGCAGCCGTGGGCGAGCGTGGAGGCGCCGATCAGCTTCGCGACCTCCACCTGCCGCCGGGCGATGATCGGCCGCGCCATCGACGTGCCGAGCAGGTACTTGCGCCCGTACGTGGCCCCGGCGCGCAGCGTGGGCCACACGAACTCGGTGAGGAAGGCCTCGCGCAGGTCTTCCACGTAGCAGGCCTTGGCGCCGCTGGCCAGGGCCTTGGCCTCCAGCCCGCCCAGCTCCTCGCCCTGCCCCACGTCGCCCGCCACGCAGACGACTTCCGCCCCGTAGTTCTCCTTGAGCCAGGGCACGATGATCGAGGTGTCGAGCCCGCCCGAGTAGGCAAGGACGATGGTGTTGTTGTTCATCTCAGTCTCGCTCCCTGGTTGTATAGCTTCGAACGTCAATCTTGCCCGGTTCTTCGGCACCGCTGACAGGTGCGTGAGTGCGCGAGTGCGCGAGTGCGCTTCATGCTTTCGCGCACCGTTGCCGTCCTGCCGCGGGGCCAACGCACTGGCGCACTCACGCACTCGCGCACCGGTTGGCCCCGCCCGCCCCGCGCGCTACAGCTCCTTCACCACCGCGATCTCGTCACACGCATGCAGCTTGGGGCACTGCCGGCAATCCGACCACACCTTGAGCGGGAACATCTCCTTGGGCACCGTGTGGTAGCCCAGCTTGTGGAAGAAGACGTCCTGCAGCGTGAGCGCGAACACCGTCCCGATCCCGTGCAGCGCCGCCTGCTGCTCGATGGCGGTCACCAGCTTGCGGCCCACGCCCAGCCCGTGCGCGGCCTCGCTCACGGCCAGGCTGCCCAGCTCGGCCAGCTGCGGCGTGTACACGCGCAGCGCGCTGCAGCCGATGATGCGGCCATCCTTCTCGGCCACCACGAACTCACGGAAGTTGCGGCTGAGCTGCTCGATGGTCTTCGGCAGCATCAGGTCCTTCTTCGCGAAGGTGTTGATCAGCGGCTCCACCTGCGCCATGTCGGCCACGCGGGCCGGGCGCACCACCAGGGCGCCGTGCGCCCCCACGAAAGGCTTCGACTCGACGGGGTCGAGGAGCCCGGCGGCGGACGAAACGCCCGCGAACGTCTCCAGTAGCATCAGAGGACCTCGTCCAGGATCTGTACGCCTTCGGCAAGCTCGTCATCGCTGATCACCAGCGGCGGAATGACGCGCACCACGTTCGGGCCCGCGCTCACCAGCAGCAGCCCCGCGTCCATCGCCCGCGCGATCACGTCGCCCGCGGGCCCCTCCAGCTCGATCCCCCAGATCAGCCCCGTGCCGCGCACGTCCTTCACCTTGGTCGGGTGATTCAGGACCAGGCGCTGGAACAGGTTGGCCAGCAGGTGGCCCTTCCGCTGCACGGCGGCCAGGAATGCCGGCTCGCCGATCGTCTTCACCGTCGCGAGCGCCGCCGAGGCGACCAGCGGGCCGCCGCCGAAGGTCGTCGCGTGGTCGCCGGGGTGGAGCGCCTCGGCCACCTTGTCGGTCATCAGCACGGCGCCCATCGGCAGCCCGCCGGCCAGCGGCTTGGCCACGGTCATCAGGTCGGGCGCCACGCCGGCCTGCTCGTGCGCCCACAGCGTTCCCGTCCGCCCCAGCCCCACCTGCACCTCGTCGAAGATCAGCAGCGCCCCGGCCTCGTCGCACAGGTAGCGCAGCGCCTTCAGGAAAGCGGGCGGCACGGGGAGGACGCCGCCCTCGGCCTGCAGCGGCTCCACGATCACGGCCGCCGTCCTGTCGGGGCGGATCAGCCGGTCGGCCTCGGTGGTGTCGCCGATGATGCCGAAGCGCACGCCGGGCATCAGCGGCTTGAACGGCGCCTGGTAGTTGGGGCGGTCGGTGGCCGCCAGCGCGCCCATCGTCCGGCCGTGGAAACTGCCGCGGAACGAGACGATCTCGGTCTTGTGCTCGCCGCCGCCCTGCTCGCCGGCCCAGCGCCGGGCGAACTTGAAGGCACCCTCGTTGGCCTCGGCGCCGCTGTTGCAGAAGAACGCGCGATCGGCGAAGGAGTGCGCCACCAGCCACTCGGCCAGCTCGGCCGCGGGGCGGGTGTGGAACAGGTTGGACGTGTGCACCAGCCCCGCCTCCAGCGCCTCGCGGATGGCGTTGGCGATCACGGGCGAGCCGTAGCCCAGCGCGTTCACCGCGATGCCGGCGGTGAAGTCGAGGTAGCGCGTGCCGTCCTCGGCGATCAGCCGCGAGCCCTCGCCACCCACCATCACCGGGCCGGTGCGCTTGTAGATCTCCAGCAGCGCGCTCGTGGCGTCCATCGTCGCAGTCATCCTCTTCCGCCTTCCCGTTACCGGCCGGCCGCGCGGATGCGCGTTCCCGCCGTGCTGTCCTTGAGCATCTCCAGGCCGCCGATGCGAACGCGGGCCACCTGGCTCGCCGCGCGCGCCGCCGCCCGGAGCTTGGGCGCCATCCCCCCCTGTGCCGTCCCGTCCTCGATCAGCCGCTCCACCTGCCCCGCGGCGATCTCGGCCATCGTCTCGCCGTTCGCCAGCACGCCGGGCACGTTGGAGACGAAGAGCAGCTCGTGCGCGTCCATCGCCCCCGCCACCGCCGCCGCGGCGTCGTCGGCGTTCACGTTCAGCGCGCCGCCGTCGGGCCCGCGCGAGACCGGGGAGACGACGGGCGTCAATCCCTGGGCGATCCAGCCATGGAGCAGCTCCGCGCGCACCCGCTCGATCTCGCCGATCCGCCCCATCGCGCCGCCGCGGGCGATGGTGGCGCGCAGCAGCCCGCCGTCCTCGCCGCTGACGCCCACCGCGTCCACCCCGGCCGTGAGCAGCGCGGAAACGAGGCGCTTGTTCACCAGCCCGCTCAGCACCATCGCCACCGCGCGCATCCCCTCGGGGGTGGTCACGCGGAGCCCGTCCCTCCACTCGGGCTCGGCGCCCAGCGTGCGCTGCAGCGAGGTCACCTCCTTGCCGCCGCCGTGCACCAGCACCACCGAGCCGGCGCGCCCGGCCACCTCGCGCGCGAGGCGGGCGACCCACTCGGGATCGTCCACCTCGTTGCCGCCCACCTTCACCACCGTCACGCCAGGGCTCACGCCAACCCCTCCGTTTCGCCCCAGCCGAACATCAGGTTCAGGTTCTGCACGGCCTGCCCGGCGGCGCCCTTCACCAGGTTGTCGATGGCGCTCACCACGATCAGCATCGGCCGGGTCGTATCCGCCACCGTCTGCACCCCGATCGCCACCCGGTTGCTCCCCGTCACGTCGGCCAGCGTGGGCAACCGGTCGGCCAGCACCTCCACGAACGGCTCGCCCGCATAATCATCCAGCCAGGGGCGGTGTGGCTCATCCAGCGGCTCGGCGAGCGGAACGTAGATCGTCTCCAGGATCCCGCGCTTCACCGGCAGCAGGTGCGGGGTGAAGACCAGCTCCGGCGCGGTGCCGCCGTTCAGCGCGCCCGTCTGGTCGCGCATCTCGGCCAGGTGCCGGTGGGTGTTGCCCACCTTGTACGCCGAGAAATCTTCCGCCAGCTCGGCGAACAGGTACTCGCGCTTGGCCGCCCGCCCCGCCCCGCTCACCCCGCTGGCCGCGTCGATGATCACCGGCCCGGCCACCAGCCCCCGCCGCACCAGCGGCGCCAGCGAAAGGATGGCGGCGGTGGGATAGCACCCGGGGTTCGCCACCAGCCGCGCCCCGCTGATCCGGTCCCGGTGCAGCTCGGGGAGGCCGTACACCGCCTCCCGCGCCCACTCGGGCGTGGTCCCGTCGATCACCCGCAGGTCGTTGGAGAAGTCGACCACCTTCGCGCCCGCGTCCAGCGCCTTTTTGACCCAGACCGACGATTCGCCGTGCGGGAGGCAGCAGAACACCGCGTCGCACGATCCCAGATCCGCTTCGGCGATGCGGGTGAGGGCGATGTCGGGCGCCCCGCGCACCAGCCTAGACAGCTTCGCCCCCGCTTCGCTTTCCGAGCTAGCGAGGGCGACTTCCGCCCGTCCGTGCCTGGCGAGAAGGCGGATCGCCTCCTGCCCCGCGTATCCCGTGGCGCCCAGCACCGCGATGCGGGCGCGAGAGAGTCCATTCATCAGAACGAATGTATATCCACTATTCTGAATAGTCAACCGTTTAAGTGCATAGATGTGCAGAGTGAGCGTCCAACCGCCGGTCTGGTGTTCCTGACGGGACCGCATCACGCCCGGAAACACGATCCCTCTCCCAAGGCGTTCCGGGAGAGGGACTTGAGATGCGCCGGGGGCGCCGGAACGAAGGGGCGGATGAATCCGCGGCAACCACGGCCCGAAGTCCGCTGCGCGGACTCCCGCACATGCATCATCTCGCTAGCCGCGCATCCTCACTCGATGAGGATGCACATCGGCTACGGCCGATAGGTCGCGGCGGTGTAGAAGCGTACCCGGTGGCGGTCGGGCGCGTCGAGCGGGTAGCCGGCGCCGGCCAGCAGCCGCAGCGCGGGGATGCGAAGCACGTTCAGCGGCTGCGTGTTGAGCGAGGTCTCCACGCCGGCCACGCGGTACCAGGCGTCGTACCCCTCGTCGGCACTCACGCCCGCCAGGTACGGCGTCAATCCACCCAGGCTGGTGCTCAGCCGGTACGCCAGCAGCTCGCGCCCGCGCACCACGCCAAAGGGCGCGGCGGGGAGCGGGATGCGCTGGGTGAGCAGCGCGTCGTCGAACAGCTCCTGCCGCGTGCCGCCCGCGGTGAATCGCTCCCACCGCGGCGCATCGGCGGATACGGTGCCCCAGGTGCCCTGGGCGCGCGCGTTCAGGCCCATCACCCCCACGCCCAGCGTGCCCGTCGCCACGCCGCGCGTCCATCCCTGCCCTTCCGTCTTGCCGACGGTGCCGTTGACGGTGGCGCCCAACGTCAGCCATTGCGTGCCGCGCGAGCGGGTGAGCCCCGCCGCGCCCTCCGCGAAGGCGAGCGTGCGCGCCGCTGCGTCGCCGTCCTGGAGCTCGATGGCGCCGGCGGAGGCGCCCGCGCGCAGCCGGTGGCGCAGCGCCGAGCCGGCCCACGGCTGCTCGATGTAGACCAGCCCCCCGCCGTACCGCGCGTCCAGCGAATCGGCCGGCTCCACCAGGCGCTCCAGCCGGGACGGCTCGTGCTCCACACCGAACAGGTCCACGCCCACGGCGGGGAGCCAGCGGCGGTACACCAGGTTCAGCGCGGCGCCGCGCGGCATCCCCCGGCCGCCCGCCATGCCGTGCAGCATCCACGTCAGCCGGCCGATCGGGTCGCCGTTCAGCAGCACCAGCCCCACCGTGCCGCCGTCCGCGTCGTCCGAAGTGGTGGGGAGAAGCCGGAAGCGGCGCGGCCCCAGTCCGTATGCGTGCGGCGTGGGGAGCGCGGTGCGGGCGAGGGTGTCCGGCTGCGCGGCGGCGATGCGCGGCGCCGCGGGCGCCAACGTCGTATCCAGCGCCACCACCTCGCCCCGCGCGGCGCTGTCCGGGCTGATGCGCAGCAGGTCCATCCCCCGCGCGTGCAGGGAAAGGTAGAAGATGCGCCCCGTCTTTCCCTCCGGCTCGGGCGCCGCGGCGGCCCCCGTCAACCGCGTGAGCGTCCGCGTTTGCCCCGTCGCGAGGTCCGCCGTCTCCACGTTCGCGATCCCGCCGCGCTCCGACACCAGCACCAGCCCGCCTCCACCGGGGAGCCACGCGGCGTCGTAGCGGCTCGCCCCATCGTCCCCGCCGACCGGCGTCACCGCGCCCGACGCGGCATCCACCATTACCACGCGCCAGCGCCCGGCGTCCTGCACCGACGCCACGATGCGCCGCCCGTCGGGCGAAAAGCGGGGACGATAGTAGACGACATTGGGCCGCGCCTGCACCAGCGTCCGCACCGCTCCGCTCGCCAGGTCGACCGTGACCAGGCTGCAGACACCGCCCAGGCACTGCACCGCCGCCGCGCTCCGCCCGTCCGGCGCGGGATCGGGCCAGCGGATGGAGGCGCGACGGGTGATCCGGCGCATGGTTTTCTTCCGCCAGTCCCACAGGAACAGGTCCGGCCGCACGGCGCCGTCGCCCAGCGGCTCGTTGCGCGTGAGCAAAATCCCGTTCCCGTCGGGCATGAAGCGCGGCGAGTCGTGCGCGCGGCCGTTCACGGGGTAGAGCGTGGCCAGCGCCCGCTTGGCCGGATGGGTCGACGGGATGTCGGGCACGTCCAGGGAGTCCTGCGCCAGCAGGGCGCGGCGGGCGCGGGCGGCGGCGGCGGTGTCCACCCGGGCGTCCGCGGTGCTCCACACCACCACGCGTGACGCGGCGGCGGTCGCGCCGCGCAGCACCACCGCCATCCGCGCCCCGTCGGGCGAGACGGCGGGGTCGCCCGTGCCCCAGTTCAGCCGCTGCACCGTGTCGCCCACCGCCAGCCCCGCGGCGCGCAGCTGGTTTCGGGCCTGCAGCGCGCGCTCGGTCACGTCCACGGTAAAGCGGCCGTACAGCTCGGCCGGGTTGGCGCCGTACACCCCCGCGAACGCCGCGTCGAAGCCGCGGTCGCGCCGGGCGCTCATCCTTCGCCACAGGTTGGGAAGGCTCTGCTCGCCGCGCTGCGCCACCAGCCACTCCAGGAACGCCGACCCGGCCAGGTACGCCATAGACCCGCCGTAGTATCCGCCCCGCGCGCCCAGCTGCTCGTAGCGCGGCAGCTTCCCCTCCAGCGCCCACTGCCGCAGCACCGCCGCGCGGATAGCGCTGTACGGGCGGCCGCTCCCGGTCAGCTTCCCCTCCACGTACGTCGCATACCCTTCCGTGACCCAGCGCGGGGCCCGCGCGGCCACGGGGCCCAGCTTCACGGGAAGGAGCCGGACGAACAGCTGCTGCCGCGGGTTGCGCGGCGGCCGGGTCATGTGGGCGATGTGGGCGAACTCGTGCACCACCAGCTGCTCGGCCGGGTCGCGCGTGTTGCCGATGGCCGAGCGCGGGTCGGCCGGGGTGGGCCAGAGGGCGATGGTGGGCTCGTCCAGGAAGGGGAACGCGAACCCGTTCGCCTGCGCCGCCGGGTCTTCGACGACGATGGTGACGCGCCGCGCGGGCGCGAACCCCACCACGGCGGCCACCTCGGTGTGGATGGCCTCCAGCCGCGGCACCAGGTCCAGCGTCCACGCCTCCATCTCCACCGGGTAGTGCACGGCAAAGTGCGGCGTGCGCACCGTGCGCCAGTCCAGGTGAGGGCGCGTGTCCACCTGCGCGCGGGCGGCGGGGGCGCACGCCAGCGCGGCCGCCAGCGCCAGCAGCGCGGCGAAGGGATGCTTCTGCGTCACGAAATCAGCCGTTCGGGTTTGTAGCGGGTTCGGCCGTACAGCATCGGCTACCCTCTCCGGTCACGCAACCCACCAGCCGGACGCACACGTGACAGGATCAAGGCAGGACATGGATGAAAATAGCCACACATGATCAAACTAGACGGCATTGACGACGAAGGAGAACTAGGTTACCGTTGTGATCACCTCGTTCACAACCGGTCGCAACGCTCTCCCCGGTGCACCATGGTGATCCACGCCGCCGAAGCACACGACATCGAGACCATGATCGCCGAAGCCGCCGAGGCCACGGAGGCGCTCGCCCGCCAGTTCTTCGGCCCCGCGGCGTACCTCCAGACGTACACTGAGATCGATCGTGAGACGGGCGACGAAGAAATCATCTTCGAGGTGCACTACTGCTTCCCTGATCCGGAGAACGACTTCGATCGCCTGACCGAGTTGCACATGGCGTTTACGGACGCGTTCGCCGACGCCAATGGCCCCGAGATCATCTCCCGTGTCATTCTGGACGCGGTCCCGAACGATGCCGATTAGACCCCAGGATTTCTTCGCGGCGGCACAAGCACTGAACCGCCTCAAGCCGCCGCTTGTCTCGGACGAGGTGTGCGCGCGGACGATGGCCGACTCGCGAACAGTCGAAACTTGAATTCGGAACGACGGAGGTCGTGAGATGATGATCCACGCTGCCGAAGCGCACGACATCGAGGCCCGGATCGCCGAAGCCGCCGAGGCGACGGAGGCGCTCGCCCGCCAGTTCTTCGGCCCCGCTGCGTACGTGTGCAGGGACGTGCACGAGAACAGGGAGACGGGTGAAGAGGAGATCGTGTTTGAGGTGCACTACTGTTTCGAGGATCTCGAACACGAGTTCGACCGGCTCGCCGCGCTCCACGAAGCGTTCATCTACACGTTCGCGCGAACCATCAGCCCGGATGTCCTTTGCCGCGTCGTACTGAAACCAATCCCGAGCGATGCCTGTTAAGCCCGAGGAGTTCTACCTCGCTTCGCAGAACCTCAACCTCATGAAGCCGCCCCTGGTGTCGGATGAGGTTTGTGGTCGTACGATGCTGAACCGGATGTACTACGCGGCGTATCTCGCAACCCGGGAAGCCTTGCGGCGTCACCTGGGAAATCCCCGCTTCGATGTGGCCCATACCGCTCTTTCGGCCACACTTGCGAACGCTGCCGACCCGGATGTCCGCGATCTCGGCACACAGCTGGGTGTTCTGCGGGTGGCGAGAGAAGAAGCGGACTACCAGCCGGATCGGGAGATAACCAAGTGGCGTGCCGCGCTTCACCTGCCCGATGCCCGGCATGTAGTCAACAACGCCAGCAGGCTCGCCGCGCGGTTTCCGCAGATCCGGCCACGATAAGCCGGCTCGCGAGGCAGTCGAAACTTGAATTCGGAACGACGGAGGTCGTGAGATGATGATCCACGCTGCCGAAGCGCACGACATCGAGACCCGGATCGCCGAAGCCACCGAGGCGACGGAGGCGCTCGCCCGCCAGTTCTTCGGCCCCGCGGCGTACCTCCGCAGGGACGTGCACGAGGATCGTGAGACCGGGGAGGAGAAGACGGTCTTCGAGGTCCACTACTGCTTCCCCGATCCGCAGAGCGGCTTCGACCGGCTCGCGGCGCTGCACGACGCCTTCATGCACGCGGCCGTGCGGGCAATCAGCCGGGATGTCCTTCCTCACATCGTGCTGGAGGGTGTCCCGACCGATGCCGATTAGAGCGGAGGATTTCCTTGTGGCGGCGAAAGACCTCAACCACATGAGACCACCCCTGGTTTCGGATGAGGTTTGCGGCCGAACGATGCTGAATCGAATGTATTACGCGGCATATCTGGCAACTCGCGAGGCAATCCGGATCGAGCTTGGAAACCCCGCGTTCGACGCCACGCATGCCGCGCTATCGGAGACGCTGTCGCACGCCGCGGACTCAGACGTTCGCGACCTCGGCTCACGGTTGCAGGTTCTCAGGAAGGCACGCGAAGTTGCCGACTACAAACCTCACCTGGGGGTTACGAAAACCCGCGCGGCGCTACGCCTCGCCGACGCCCGGTTGTCCTCGACAACGCCGACAGGCTCGCCGGGCGGTTCCCGAGAATCCGAGGGCGATGAGCCACAACGAACGAGCGGATGCAAACGCCCGGTAAAGAACGGCGCCCTTCTTCGTAAACTCCACCGAGGGCTGGGTACGAGTTGAGGGGCAAGGGTGACAGCGTGCGGGTAATCATCGCCCCGTGAACGCAGCACCCTCCGCCCCTCTTGTACAGTGCCTTGAACGATCCCGCTCCAACCCGGCCAGCGGCCGCACACCCCGCTTCACCTCTCCCCCGAGATTTTCCCGGGCTGGCGCGCTATTTGGCCGCGGTCACGTTGCGGCCGAACCGCTGCGAAAGCCGCCGCAGCACCTGTTCGCTGATCCCCCGCAGCGTGTCGAACACCCCCGTGCCGGCGAGCGCACGCGCCTCGTAGCGGGGGAGCCCGCGGTAGTTCAGCAGGTCGTCGAGCTCCTCCAGGCTCATTACGTCGGGGAGGTCGCGCTTGTTGTACTGCAGCACGATGGGGATCTGCCGCGGGTCCACGCCCTGCTCCAGCAGGTTCACCTGCAGGTTGCGGAAGCTCTCGATGTTCTCCCCGGATTGCGCGCGCTGGCTGTCGGCCACGAACACCACGCCATCGGCCCCCTGCAGCACCAGCTTGCGGGTGGCGTCGTAATACACCTGCCCCGGCACCGTGTACAGCTGGAAGCGCGTCTGGAACCCCGAGATGGTCCCCAGGTCCAGCGGCAGAAAGTCGAAGAAGAGGGTGCGGTCGGTCTCGGTGGCGAGCGACACCATCCGCCCGCGCCGCTCCTCGGGCACCTGGCCGTAGATGTACTGCAGGTTGGTGGTCTTCCCCGAGCGCCCCGGACCGTAGTACACGATCTTGGAGGTGATCTCGCGGGTGGAGTAGTTGACCAGGGACATTCGCTCTTCCGCTTCCCCTCACACACATGGACTCGCCGCGGAAACCCATCCCGCGGAACGATGCTACGCGCCGGCGCCGTCCTCGCCGCCGAACACGGTTTCCAGCCCGGCCTCCAGGTCGCGCTCGAACTGGCGCGCGTCGGCCGTGGGCCGGGTTTCGCTCCACCCGGGGAGCGCGGCCACCTCGCCCACGAACTCGGCGAAGAACACCTGCACCAGCCCGATGGAGCTGTCGTCGCCGAACACCCCGATCACGATCAGGTCCTCGGCGGGGGTGCGAAAGGGGCCGATGAACACCTGCGTGGCGGCGCCGCCCTGGTGCAGGTGGCTGAACCCGCCCTCGCCCAGCATCACCGCCAGCGCGTGGCTCGACGCATGGATGCCGGCGCCCAGCGAGGCCACCCCCATCACGTCCAGCGCCCGCGCGAACCCCCGCTGCGCCAGCACCTGCCCGCTCTCGTTGATCAGCAGCACCAGCCTGAGCCCCGCCTCGCGGGCAAAGCGCTCCACCGGCCCGGCGAGCGTGCCCACGAACTGGGCCAGGTCGCCGCGCCTCATCCCAGCGCCTCGACCACCCTGGCCGCCTCCAGCCGAACCAGGCCCACGTTCACCCAGCTCTCGGCCACCACCACCAGCAGCAGGTCGCCCAGCTGCGGAGGCGCGGCGGCAAAGAGCAGCCCCTCGTCGGCCTCCACCTGCACAAGCTGCGCGTCCCCAAAGTCGGCGCCCTGCAGCGACTTCCGCGCCCGGCGGAAGATGGAGGCCACCAGCGCCGCCACCGCCGCGCCCGGCACCCCCACCATCAGGTCTTCCTCCACGATCAGCCCGTCTTCCAGGGCCACCACCATCGAGCCGCGCACGCCGGGCACGCGGTTGACGTGGTCGAGCAGCTCGCCGTAGGCGCTCACGGCGCGCCTCCCGAGGCGCGCACGAAGCGGACGGCCGCGTCACGCACGCGCGCGGCCACCCGCAGCACCCACCCCATCGGCACGTCGCGGCGCCCGGCCACGGCCACCATCCCGCTGTCGGGCGTGGGCGCCAGGCGCACCACCGCGTCGGCCGTCTCCACCAGGATGCTCTTCCACCCGCCCATCTTCAGGTGGCGCACGGCGCGCTCGGCCTCGGTGGAGGCGGGAGAGAGGACGGCGGCGATCTCGGGTCCGCGGTCGCGGCCACCCACGTGCATCCGCCCGGCCACCACGAACCCCTGCGCGTCCAGCACCACGGCGCCGATGATCCCCCGCTCGCCGCCCAGCGTGCCCAGCTCCCTCTCCAGCACGTCGAACTCGCGCCCCACCTCCGACGTGGCACTTGGCGCCTCGGCGGCCGGTGAGGCGGACGCGGACGTCGCCGTCCCCGTCGCGCCAGGCGCGGACGATGCGGGGACGGAAGGCGCGGCGGGCGCTTCCACCACCGCGGCGGGAGCCGGCGAGCCGCGGCGGCCGCGGCCCTCGCGGCGGCGGGCGTGGATCTCCTCCAGCAGCGCGCGGACGTCGGGGTCGAACGAGTCGCCCTCCAGCGCGCGCTCCAGGTGGCGCTCGGCTGCGTCCCACTCGCCGCGCTCGGCCAGCAGCATCCCGATGGCGCGGCGGCTGGGGAAGTGCTCGGCGTCCAGCGCCAGCGCGATGTCCCACTCGTCGAACGCCTTCACCGGCTCGCCGCCCTCGCGGTAGAGCACGCCCAGCAGGTGGTGCGCCTCCACGTCGTTGGGGTGGCGCTCCAGCCCGCGGATCACCAGGCGCAGCGCGGCGTCGGCGCGGCCGGCCGCGCGGTAGTGCTCGGCCAGCGGGCGAAAGGCAGGGCTGCCGGGGTCGGCGGCCACCTCGTCGCTCCACTGGCGCACCTGCTGGGGCGTGGCGCTCATGCGGCCTCGTCACCCATGCTGGTGAGCAGCGCCTCGGCGGCGGCCATCGCCTTGGTGGCTTTCTCGCGGCGGACGGAATCGCCGTCCTCCAGGCGGAGATACGTGCTCCACGCCTCGTGCGCGCGGTGCATGTCGCCGGTGTGCGCGGCGGCGAAGCCGAGGTCGTAGTGCGTGATGGCGCTCAGCGGGTCGAGCGCGGCGGCGCGCGCCAGCGACGCCACGGCCTCGGCCCAGCGGCCCAGGCGGCGCTGCGCCGTGGCCAGCAGCAGCCACACCTCGGGCTGGTCGCCGTGCGCGTGCGACAGTTCGTCCAGCAGGCGGCGCGCGCGGTCGGCCTGGCCGTCGGAGAGCGCCAGCTTGGCCTCGCCCAGCGCGTCGCGCAGCGGGCGCGCCAGCGCGGCCGACGCCGTCTCGGCCGGCTCCTCCAGGATCTCCACGATCCCCGTGGTCACCAGCCCGTACACGATCTTGGCCACCTCGAACTCGGCGCGCCCCAGCTGCGTGGCGATCTCCTTCAGCGTGCGCTTGCCGTCGATCTCGGCCAGCACCTCCCACTCGCTGGGGTGCAGGTCGAGCGTGGGCGCGTCGGGGCTGTCGGAGACCAGCGCGGGGATCACCCCCATGTTGGGGATCTTGTTCTCCAGCGTGCTCCACTCGTCCACCCGCCGCGCCGCCTCCATCAGCAGGCTCTCGGTGGGCACGCGCACCCCCACGCCGCCGTTCTGCACCGGCGGCCCTTCCTCGAAGCGGAAGTAGCCGTCCTTCCACTGGATCAGCGCGTACACCGCCTCCTCGATCTGGAAGCGGAGCTGCCGCTTGACGTCGTCGGCCGAGACGGAGCCCTGCTCCACCAGGATCTCGCCCAGCGGCCGCCCCGGCGTGCGCGACTGCTGCGCGCGCGCCTGCTCGATCTGCGCCTCGGTCACCTTCCCGGCGCGCAGCAGGAGGTGGCCGATGCGCTCGTGGTCTTCCCCCAGCGCGGCGGAGACGACGGCGCCACGGTCGAAGCGGACGATGGCCGGGCGCTGGCGCGCCTCGTTGCGGATGGTGAGCACGCCGGTCTTGCGCGACAGGTCCAGCAGCTGGAACACGTCGCTCAGCGCGAGCTCGCGAAGGGGCCCCTCGATCGCCATCTCCCCGGCCCCCCCTCAGCCCGCCGCGGCGGGCGCCGCCGCGGTCTGGAACACGCTGGCGATGTCCAGCGCGGTGTCGATGTTCTCGCGCGCCGACGCGGCGTACGGCCCGTCGGGGTCGGCCTCCACCGCGTGGCGCCAGTGCTCGATCGCCTCGCGGAAGCGCCGTTCGGCGGCGGCGACCAGTCCGAGATGGAAAAGCGCGTCCGCGCGGTCGGGGTCGAACTTCAGGATGCGCGCGAAGGCCGTCCGCGCGTCGGCGCGGCGGCCGTCGTCCAGCAGCACCTGCCCCAGCAGCAGCAGCGCGTCGAAGTGGTACGGGTCGCCGGCCAGCAGGTCCACCAGCGTGTGCACCGCCTCGCCGTACCGCCTGGCGGCGCGGAGTGCGGACGCCAGCAGGAGCGCCCCGTCGAAGTAGCTGGGGAGCACGTCGAGCGCGGCCTGCGCCTCGGCCACCGCGTCGTCCGTCCGCCCGCGGTCGAGGTACAGCCGGCCCAGCTCCAGCCGCGCGGCCACGAAGTCGGGGTCCAGCCGGATGGCCAGGCGCAGCGCGCGCTCGGCGTCGTCGGGCTTCCCGGCGGCCACGGCGGAACGGCCCAGGTTGCGCAGCAGCGACGCATCCTTCGGCGCCAGCTCCACCGCGCGCGAGAAGACGCGCACCGCGTCGGTCGCGGCGCCCTGCGCCAGCAGCGCCTCGCCCAGCACCTGCAGCGTCTCCACGCGGTCGGGGTCGTGCTCGCGCACCGTCTCGGCGGCCTCGCGCGCCTCCACCGGGCGGCCCAGGCGCAGCAGCGCGCGGGCGCGGCCGGTCCACGCGCGCGACTGGTCGCCGTTCCACTCCGCGCCCTCCAGCCGCGCGATGGCGCTGTCGAAGCGCTCCAGCGCCTCGCCCTCCAGCCCCTGGCGCAGGAAGATCTGCGCGGTGAGGAGCGCGGCCTGCACGGGGTCGGCCCCGGCCACGGCCACGCGGCGCACCTCGCCCAGCGCGCGGTCCAGCAACCCTTTCGACAGGTAGTCCTCCGCCAGCGCGAATGCGTCGGCGGCGGGGGCGGGCGCGGCGGGCTGCGCGGGGGCGGCGGGGGCCAGCTCGGCGAAGATCTGGTCGAGCGCGCCGTCCTCGAAGGTGAAGCTCTCCACCCCGCCCTCGCCGCTGATCCGCTCGGCCGCGTCCAGCTCGGGCGCCAGCACCTCGGCGTACTCGAACTGCACGTCGATCGCCAGCTTGTAGCGCGGCGTGGTGTAGTACGGGTTCAGCTCCAGCGCGCGCTTGGTCTCCCGCAGCGCGCCCTCGAAGTCGCCCAGGTTGGAGAGGACGAAGGAGAGGTTGTAGCGCGCTTCCGCGAGGTTGGGGTCGGCCTCCACGGCGCGGACGAAGGCGTTGCGCGCCTCCTCGTAGCGCCGCGTTTCCATCAGCACCGCGCCGATGCCGTTCCACGCGCCCGCCGCGTCGGTGCTGGCCTTGAGCGCGGCGCGATAGGCGTCCAGCGCGGCGCCGTGGCGGCCGCGGCGGAGGTACATCAGCCCGCGGTTGCACCACGCGTCGATGAACCCGGCCCGCAGCGACACGGCCTGCGTGAACGCCTCGTCGGCCCCCTTCTCGTCGCCGCGGTGCAGACGGACCACGCCCAGGTTGTTCCACGCCAGCGCGTACGCCTGGTCGCTCTCCAGCGCGCGGCGGTAGCTCCCCTCGGCGGCGTCCACGTCGCCCGTCTGGTGCAGGCAGACGCCGCGCTCGTTCCACAGCTTGGGGCTCTTCTCGTCCTCGGCGAGGAGGCGGTCGTACAGGTCCAGCGCCTGGCCGGCCTTCCCCTGCAGGAGATGGACTTCGGCCATCGCCTGGCGGACCAGCGCGGGCTCCTCGCCCTGCTCCAGCGCGCGGCTGAACTCGCGCAGCGCCTCGTCGTACAGCGCCTTCTGGCGGAAGGCGATCCCCAGGTTGTAGTGCGCCAGCTTCTCGCCCTGCGCCACCTCGGGGCGGCGCACGCGGCCGCCCACCAGCTCCTGGTAGCGGGCCGCGCTGTAGCGGTCGAGCGAGAGGTTGGCCTGCGCCTTGGCGAAGTGCGGGTTCAGCTGCATGGCGCGGCGGCTGGCGGCGCTGGCGCGGGGCATGTCCTGCATGTCGCCGTAGACGAAGGCGAGGACGTAGTAGGCGTCGGGGAGGTCGGGGTTCAGCTCCACCGCCCGGCTCAGCTCGCGCAGCGCCTCGTCGTTCAGCCCGCGGTTGTAGTACAGCTCGCCCACGTAGAAGTGGAGCACGGCGCTGTCGGGGTCGTGGTCCAGCGCGCGCAGGAACCACGTCATCGCCGCCTCGAAGTTCCCTCCCGCCTTCTCCGCCTGCCCCAGCTGGATCAGAACACCGAGATCATCCGGGTCCTGGGCCAGGACGCGCTTGAGCTCGGCCACGGCGCCCGCGTGGTCGCCGGTGTTCAGGTACGCCTGGGCAAGCCGGGTGCGGGCCTCCGCGTCGGATGGATCCTCGCGCAGCCGCTCGCGCAGCTCCGAGATCATCCGGTCGTAGTAGCCCGTGGCGAAGTAGGCGATCTCCAGGTTCCGCTGCGCCACGGCCATCTTGGGGTCGATGGCCAGGGCGCGCTGGAACTGCTGGATCGCCTCCTCGTACAGCGCCTTGTTGAAGTAGAGGACGCCCAGGTTGTTGTGCGCGCCCGCGTCCGCGGCGTCGATCCGCTGGGCGAAGCCGCGCAGGATGCGCAGGTCGCGCTCCGAGTGCGGCGGGCGCGGCTCCTGGGTGGGGGCGGAAAGGTCCTGCAGATCAGGCAAGGCGAACAGCCTGGAGGATGATCTCGAGCGACTCCACGTCGGGGAGGAGCAGGAACTGCCCCTGCACCACCTCTTCGCCGTCCATCACGAACTCGGTCTGGATGCAGAAGACGAAGTCGCGCTCGTGGCCGAAGTTGGTGTAGGCGGTGGTGAGCACCGCGCCGCACAGGTCGATCACCAGGCTGGGGACCGAGGGGAGGAGCATCAGCCCCATGAAGTCGGAGAGCGCGTTCATGTAGGCGGCCGACAGGATGTTGCCGGCCTCCTTGATGGCGCTCTGCTCCAGCTCGCCGAACACGTGCGACGAGCCCTCCTTGCGGTGCAGCAGGATCTCGGCGAGGCGCATGGCCGAGTTGCGCGGGAAGATGAGCAGCGTGCGGCCGGTGAGGTCGCCCAGCATGTGCATCAGCACGGCGGCGACCACCTCGTCGGGGTTCCCCATGATCTCGGGAACGTCTTCGAGCGCGGTGACCTGCAGGCGCGGAACGTTGATCATGATCCGCGTGTTGGTCATCTGGGAGAGCGCCGTCGCGGCGTGCCCCGCGCCCATGTTGCTCACCTCCCGCAGGGCGTCGATCTGGATCGCGCCCAGGTCCCGCAGGTCGAGCGTCATGTTCAGGATCGCTCCGTGTCGTGTATCCGTCGCGGCGGCGGGCGTGCCGCCCGTCGTCGTGGTGAGGCTTTGTGTTTCGCGATTCACATCTACAGCTAACAGCGGAACTGCTCCAACGGCAACACCAACGACTTCAACGGCCGGTTTTGAACGTGTCCCGCGCCGCGCGGGAACGACGGGCCGAAACCCGCCGCTGGACCATCGGAACGTCCGCCTTCGCGGACTGCTCGCCCCCATCCTCGCGCCCATCCAGCCAACGAGGCGCACGATACGTCGCGAGCGCCAGCCCCGCAGGCTGTTCCCTGTTCCCTGTTCCCTGTTCCCTGTTCCCTGTTCCCTATCCGTTCGCCGCCGCCAGCACGCTCCCGGCGTCCAGGATCAGCGCGGGGCGGCCGTCGCTCAGGATGGTGGCGCCGCTGAACAGGCGCAGGGTGTCGGCCGTGGCGTCGAACTGCTTGACCACGATCTCCTGCTGGCCCAGCAGCGCGTCCACCTCCAGCCCGATGCGCTGCTCGCCGACCTCCAGGATCACCGCGTGCCGCTTGCGGGCGTCGGGGCGGGTGCCGTTGGTGCCCAGGATCTGGCGCAGCCCCAGCAGCGGGATCACCTCGTCGCGCAGGAACGCCACGGTGCGGCCCTTCACCGTCCCCACCTCCTCGGGGAGAAGGTGCACCGTCTCGCCCACGTGCGTCAGCGGGAGCGCGTAGGTCTCGCCGCTCTGGCGCACCAGGAGGGCGCGGACGATGGCCAGCGTCTGCGGCAGCTGCAGCGTCATCGACGTGCCGTTGCCGGGCTCGCTGAAGATCTCCAGCATCCCGCCCAGCGCCCGCACGCGCGTGGCGACCACGTCGAGCCCCACCCCGCGGCCGGAGACGTCGGTCACCGTCTCGGCGGTGCTGAAGCCGGGGCGGGTGAGCAGGCGGTACACCTCCTCGTCGGGGAGCCCGGCCGCTTCCTCCCGCGTCACCAGCCCGTTCTGCACCGCCTTGGCGAGGACGCGGTCGCGCTGGATGCCGCGCCCGTCATCCTCCACGCGGATGATGATGCGGCTGCGCTCGCGGCTGGCCTGCAGGCGCAGCGTCCCCGTCTCGGGCTTGCCGTGCGCGCGGCGGTCGGCGGGCGCCTCGATCCCGTGGTCGAGCGAGTTGCGCAGGAGGTGGACGAGCGGATCGCCGATCTCGTCGAGCATCGAGCGGTCCAGCTCGATCTCCTTCCCCTCGATCACGAAGTCGACCTTCTTCCCCAGCGAACGGGCGGCGTCGCGCACCAGGCGGGGGAAGCGGTCGAACACCTGGCTCACCGGGGCCAGCCGCGCGCGCATGATCTCGTCCTGCAGCTCGCCGATCAGCCGGCTGGCCTGGTCCACCGTCTCGGCCAGGTCGGGGGTCTCGTGCGTCACCAGCCGGCGCATGCGGTCGCGCACGATCACCAGCTCGCCCACCTGGTTCATCAGCGCGTCCAGCCGGCGCAGGTCCACGCGGATGTGCCGCGCGCGCCCCGCCGCCCCGGCCGCCGCCGCCGCGCCGTCACCCTGCTCGCCGGTGAGCGGCTGGGCGGCCTCGTCGGCCTGCGAGCGGTGCTCGGCGACCTCCACCTCGCCGATCTCGCCCACGCCCAGCAGCGCCGCCCGCACCTCGGCCGCCGTGCGGTCGCTGCGCAGCACCAGGCGCAGCGTGCCGGTGAACTCGGGCTCGTTGAGCGCGGCCTCGGCGGGCTCCAGCCCGCTCACCTCGCCCAGCTCGCGCGCGCGCTTGAGCGCCATGAAGGCGCGCACGCCCGGGAGCAGCGCCTCCTTGGCGACCACGATGCGCACCCGCACCGCCCCCTCGGGCGCGCCCTCGCCGCCCGCGCCGGACGACGATTCCACCGGACCGCCCAGGTCGATCTGCGGGGCGAAGATGTCGAAGGTGACGTCGTCGCCCGCGGCGGCGCGCAGCCGGCCGATCAGCCCTTCAAGCCGGGGCTCCTCGCCGCTCTCCTCCACCGCCAGCTCGATCGCCTTTTCCAGCGCGTCGCAGGCGGCGAAGAGGAGGTCGATGGTGTCCGGGCCCGCCTGCGCCTTCCCGTGCCGGATGCGGTCCAGCAGGTTCTCCATCTCGTGGGAGAGGTCGGCCACGGGCCGGTAGCCCATGGTCGCGCTCATCCCCTTGATGGTGTGGACCGCGCGGAATACCCCCTCCACCACCTGCCGCGAGCCGGGATCGTTCTCCAGCGTCAGCAGCAGGTGGTTGATCGTCGAGACGTGCTCGCGCGACTCGGAGAGGAAGAGCTCCCCGTACTGCGAGAGTTCCATTCGGGAAAAACAGGTGCGTAAGTGCGGAAGTGCGCGAGTGCGTCTGGTTCAGCACGGCGCAAGGGCCGGTGCGCGGGGCGGACGATGGAGCCGGACGACCGCGCGGGACCCGTTCCCGCGCGGAAGCTCGAACGCACTAGCGCACTCACGCACTAGCGCACCTGTTCCGAATGCCGTTCCGCGCGCTAGCCGAGAACCCGCTGCACCGCCTCGAGCACGCGCGACGGCTGGAACGGCTTCACCACGAAATCCCGCGCGCCGGCCTGGATCGCCTCGATCACCAGCGCCTGCTGGCCCATGGCGCTGCACATCAGGATCTTGGCGGTGGGGTCTTCCTTGATGATCTCGCGAACGGCGTCGATCCCGCCCATGTCGGGCATCACGATGTCCATCGTCACCAGGTCGGGCTTGAACTGGCGGTACTTCTCCACCGCCTGCACGCCCGTCTCGGCCTCGGCCACGATCTGGAAGCCCGCCTGGGTAAGGATGTCGCCGATCATGGTACGCATGAAGATGGCGTCATCACAGATCAACACGGTTTGACTCATCAAGCCTCCGTCTTCGCGTGCGTGGGGTTCAGGAGTGCCCTACGCCAGGATGGGGTCGAAGATCTCGTCGGGGTCCACGGCGACGAAGATCTCGTCGTCCACTTCGCCGACGCCGCGCAGGTACGCGCGGTCGATCCGGAGCGACCGCAGCACGTCGGCGCTTTCGGCCAGCGTGCCGGGGTCCACGGTTACGATGCGGGCCACCTCCTCCACCGCCATCCCCACCAGCTTCCCGCGGTGCTCCACGATCACGATGCTGTGCTCGGGAATGCGCGAGGCGGGGGGAAGGTGAAGGCGGGCACCCAGGTCCACCACGGTCACGATGCGGCCGCGCAGGTTGATCAGCCCGCACACGTGCCCGGCGCTGCCGGGGAGCGGCGTGTACGGCCGCGCCGGGATGATCTCGCGGATCCGCGCCACCGGCACCGCAAAGCGGTGCTCGCCCACCACGAAGAGCACCATCCGCTCGGGCTCGGCGGCCTCTGGATCGGGGGCCGCCCCGGCGGGAACGTCTTCGGTGTCGGTGAGGAGCATTGCCGGCTTGAAGGGGACCCCGGTCTGGGTGTGAGCGTGTCAACATAGCGGGGGTGCCAAACCCGGTCAAGCAAGCCCGCCGCCGGATTCCCGCCCGTCCGCCGCGCCGGGGTGACGCATCGTGTCATCGGTCGCCCGAGGGGAGGGCGAGGAGCTTCGAACCGTTCCGGGTGCCGGGTGCCGGGTGCTGGGTGCCGGGTGCTGGGTGCCGGGTGCCGGGTGCTGGGTGCTGGGTGCTGGGTGCTGAGTGCTGAGTGCTGAGTGCTGAGTGCTGAGTGCTGAGTGCTGAGTGCTGAGTGCTGAGTGCTGAGTGCTGAGTGCTGAGTGCTGAGTGCTGAGT
>DASSJS010000437.1:0-11481 GCA_035691085.1 Longimicrobium sp. | reverse complement strand
AGAAGGCGAGGCCGGGATGGAGGCGCTTGTAGAGCCAGGCGAGCGCTGCGCCGCCGCCGAAGGCGCCCAGCAGCCACGCCAGGGCGACCAGCAGCCAGCCGGTCACCCTTCGCGCACCAGGTCGTAGCGCTCGATCTTCTTGTAGAGGTTGGAACGGGGCATGTCGAGCAGGCGCGCCGTCTCGCTCACGTTCCAGTCGTTCTCGCGCAGCTTCTGGATGATGAAGGCGCGCTCGGCCGCCTCCTTGAACTCCGCGAAGGTGGTGCACCCCAGCAGGTCGCTGGAGAGCCCGCCCCCCTTCATGTGCCCGCCCACCAGCAGCTCCACGTCGTCGGCGCTCACCATCGCCCCGCTGGTGAGGATCAGCAGGCGCTCCACGGTGTTGCGCAGCTCGCGCACGTTGCCGGGCCAGTCCATCCGCTGCAGCCGCTGCAGCGCCTCGTCGCTGAAGGGGCGCGGCCTGAGCGCGCTCTCGCGCGCGATGGTCTCGCCGAAGTGCTGCACCAGCATGGCGATGTCCTCTCGCCGCTCGCGCAGCGGAGGGACGTAGAGGGGGATCACGTTCAGGCGGTAGAACAGGTCCTCGCGGAAGCGCCCGCCCTTGATCTCCTCCTCCAGCTCCTTGTTGGTCGCCGCCATCACCCGCACGTCCACCTTGATCGGCCTGGCGCCGCCCACGCGGGTGATGATCCCCTCCTGCAGCGCGCGCAGCACCTTGGCCTGCGCGGCCAGGCTCATGTCGCCGATCTCGTCCAGGAAGAGCGTGCCGCCGTCGGCGAGCTCGAACTTTCCCGCGCGGTCGTCCGACGCGCCGGTGAACGAGCCCTTCATGTGGCCGAAGAGCTCACTCTCGATCAGCTCGCTGGGGATGGCCGCGCAGTTCACCTCGATGAACGGCGCGTCGGCGCGGGGCGACAGGCGGTGCACGGCGCGCGCGACCAGCTCCTTGCCGGTGCCGTTCTCGCCGGTCACCAGCACGCGCGCGTCGGTGGGCGCCACCTTCTCCACCCGGTCCAGCACCTGCCGCAGCGCGAACGAGCGGCCCACGATCTGGTGCCGGCTCTCCACCTCGCCGCGCAGCCGCGCGTTCTCGGCCTGCAGGCCCTGCTGGGAGAGGGCGTTGCGCAGGACGATCAGCAGGCGCTCGGTGTCGAGCGGCTTCTCCAGGAAGTCGAAGGCGCCGCGGCGGGTGGCTTCCACGGCGGTGTTGATGGTGCCGTGGCCGCTCATCATCACCACCACGGCGGCCGGGTCGCCGTCACGGATCCTGGTGAGCGTCTCCAGCCCGTCCATCCGCGCCATCTTCACGTCCAGGAAGGTGACGTCGGGGCGGAAGTCGCGGTACAGGTCGATGGCTTCCGCGCCGCCGCCCGCCGAGCGGACCTCGTGGTCCTCGTATTCGAACAGCTGCGTGAGGACGTGCCGGATTCCCTGTTCGTCGTCTACGACGAGGATGCGTGCCATTTATCTACCGGAGATTTCGTGGGATGTCGGATTGAAGTGCCTGGCCGGGCGGTCATGCCGGGAAGAGGCTGCCAACGGGTGCGTGAGTGCGCAAGTGCGCGAGTGCGTTTTCGGCCCGCGCCCGCTGGCTGTTCCCTGTTCCCTGTTCCCTGTTCCCTATCTCGCTGGGGCCAGGATCAGCTCGCCGCCTTCCACGCGCGCGGAGCCGACCCCGGGCGGAAGCCGGAACGGGTACTCGTCGCGGCCCAGGCCGGGCTCGGTGCCGGCTCCGGCGCGGCGCAGCGCGGTCATGTACACCTCGCGCGGCACCGGCACCTTGGCCACCGACACGTTCTCGATGCGGATGGCGCCGCGGCCGGGGCCCAGCGTGCGCAGCTGGCCGCGCACCTTCACGTCGGCCGTGTCGGGGAGGAAGTCGCGGATCGCCCGCACGTCGCGCGTGTCGGGGAGGCGGTCGGTGGGGAGGCGGCCGTTGAGCGTGAGCGTGTCGCCGGTGAACTGCACCGTGGGCGCGTCGAGCTGGTCGGTGAGCTGGTCCTTGAAGCGATAGCGGAGGTAGCTGGTGAACTCCACGTCGCTCAGGTGCACCGTGTCACGGCTGCCGCGCATCCGCGCCAGCTTCTCCTCGGCCGACTGCGCGGCCTCTTGCGACACCACCATCTCCGCTGCCGCCTTGTCCTGCCAGGGGCCGGGGATGCGGTCGCGGAACTTGTAGCCGACGAAAAGCAGCGTGCCCAGGCCGATCAGGGCCAGCAGGTTGCGCATGGGTTCTTCCGGATCGTTTCTCGTGAGATGGGCGGTAGCCACCGGCCGCCCGCACGAGATACCTACCCCCGCGCCATGGCCGATGTTTCCCCGGCGTCCTCCAGGATGGACGCTACCGCGGCGGCGGCGGTGTCCACTTCCGCCGCCGTGGTGGCCCATCCTACGGAAAAGCGCACCGCCCCGGTTTCGGCCACGCACAGCAGCTGGTGCGCCTCGGGCGCGCAGTGCAGCCCCGCGCGCGTCATCACCCCGTGCTCGTGGTCCAGCCGCCATGCCAGCCGCTCGGGCGTGATCCCCTCCGTCGCGATGGTCACGATCCCCACCCCCCCCGGCGCGGCGGGGGAGAGCACGCGCACGCCGCCGATGGACATCAGCCGCTCGCGCAGGCGCTGCTTGAGCGCGGCTTCGTGGGCGTGCTCGGCGTCCACGCCGCGTGCCTGCAGCCAGCGCACGCCGGCCAGCAGCCCGGCGATCCCGGGGCCGTTCAGCGTGCCCGGCTCCAGCCGGTCGGGCATGGCGGCGGGCATCTCCAGGGGCATGCTGTCGCCGCCGGTGCCACCGGCCGCCACGGGGTCGATCTCCACGCCCGGGCGCACGTACAGGCCGCCGGTGCCCTGCGGCCCCAGCAGCCCCTTGTGGCCCGTGAACGCCAGCACGTCGATCCCCATCGCCCCCACGTCGATCGGGAGATGCCCGGCCGACTGCGCTGCATCGACGATGACGATCGTGCCGTGCGCGTGCGCCCGCTCCGCCATCTCGCCGACAGGGAGCGCGGTGCCCAGGACGTTGGACGCGTGGGGGATGCAGAGGAGGCGCGCGGGCTTCCCACCTCTCGCGAGGCCGTCTCCCGACAGCGCCGCATCCAGCTCGTCCAGGTTGATGGATCCGTCAGGATGGCCGCCGGTCACCGTCTGCTCCACGCCGCGGGCGGAGAGGAGCGCGGCGGGGCGGCGGACGGCGTTGTGATCGTACGCCGTGCGCACCAGCCGGTCGCCCGGGCGCAGGAGGCCGAAGAGCGCGGCGTTGAGCGCGTAGGTGGCGTTGGGGAAGAAGGCGATGCGACCCGGATCGCCCCGGGCGCCGAAGAGCTCGGCGAGCGCCACGCGGCAGCGGAGGGTGATGCGGCCCGCCTCGACGGCGAGATGATGCCCGGCGCGCCCGGGCGTGGCGCCCACGTCGCGCAGGTATCGCGTGACGGCCTCGATCACCTCTTCGGGACGGACGGCGGAGGTCGCCGCGTAGTCGAGGTAGATGCCGTCCATGCGGCGAGTCAGCCGTCCGCCCCGGCCGGCGCCAGGTCCAGCGCCACGTAGCGGAAGCCCGCGGCCTTCACCGCGTCGGCGATGGAGACGCCGTCCGGGCCCATCAGCCGCTCCCAGTCGTCAGACGGGACGTGGACGGCGGCGATCTCGCGCTGGTGGCCTTCCACCTCCACCGTGGCGCCGTACACGCCGTGGTCTGCCAGCGCGCGCTCGGCGGCGGCGATGCGCTCGTCGGCGCTCATCACCGGCCTCCCAGCTGGACCAGCTGCCCGGCGGCCAAGCCTTCGTTCAGCGCGCCGCGGCGGTAGCCCTGCAGGTCGACGAGGACGCGGGTGAAGCCAGCTTCGAGCACGGCGGCGTGGATGGTCGCGCGGTGCTCGGCCACGCGATGGATCTCCGCCGGATGCACCTCCAGCCGCGCGACGTCACCATGATGGCGCACGCGGAAGTCGCGGAAGCCGAGGGCACGCAGCGCCAGCTCGGCATCTTCCACCTGCCGCAGCCGTTCCGGCGTGACGGACAGGCCGTAGGGGAGGCGCGATGCGAGGCAGGGCGCGGCCGGCTGGTCCCACGTGGGAAGCCCCAGCTCGTGCGACCAGGCGCGGATCTCGGCCTTGGTGAGGCCAGCCTCCAGCAGCGGCGAGCGGACGGCGTTCTCGGAGGCGGCCACGGCGCCGGGGCGGTGGTCGCCCACGTCGTCGGCGTTGCTGCCGTCCAGCACCGTCTTCAGCCCGTGCTCATGGGCCACGGTGGAGAGGCGCGTCCACAGCTCGCTCTTGCAGAAGTAGCAGCGGTTGCTGGGGTTGGCCGCGTAGCGCGGGTCGTCCATCTCCCGCGTTTCCACCTCCAGCCAGGGGATGCCGAAGTCACGCGCCACATCGCGCGCCGTGTCTTCCATCCAGCTCGCGATGCTGTCGCTCTTGCCGGTCACCGCCAGCACGCGGTCCGCGCCCAGCACGTCCACGGCGACGCGCGCCAGGAACACGCTGTCCACGCCGCCGCTGTAGCCGATCACCACACTCTCGCACTCGCGGAGGATGGATTCCAGCCGCTCGCGCTTTTCCCGTGACACCATGCTCAATTCGCCCGCACCTCGCTGCAAAACCATGGAACCGTGAAGAGCCGACAATCTGCCGCACGCGTGGATACCCCGCCAGCGGCGGGATGGTCGCGGAAGCCGGAGCGCAGGGATCGCACCGGCTCGCGTCCAGGTGCCGCACCCGGCGGCTGAAGCCGCGGCGACAACGACGAAAAGCCTCGCGAACGGCGCGAGGCTTCAACCGATGCGCAGAGGGGCCGGCCCGCCACGGCGTGGGCCAGCCCCTCGTCTTCACCTGCCCTCGCCGTCCGTCCTCTGGCGACGACGACGGGTCTTACCGGCTCAGCAGTAGTACTTGCCGCACATCGGCTCGCCGCGCTCGTGGTACACGTAGAACTCCGGCGAGGTGACGCTGGAGCTGCCCGACGTCACGACCACGCGCAGGTAGAAAGACGGCGCGAGGTTGGCCACGTTGCGGCTGTACGAGCTGCTGTTGGTGCCCACGTTGGTCCACGTGCTGCTCGTCTCTGCCCGGTACTGCCACTGGTAGCTGTACGTGCCGCTGCCGCCCGACGCGCTGGCATACCAGTACCCGCTGCTGATCCCCACCAGGTAGTCGTCGCCGCTGATGCTGGCCGAGAGCGCGGGGGTGCCGCCGCCGGGAGGCGTGCCGCCGCCGCTGCCCGTGCCCGTGTACAGCAGCAGGTTGGGCGAGCCCGCGCCCAGGCCGTACAGGTGGTACGTGGTGGCGTTGCCGAGGATCGCGCTCCCCACCGTGGCCGGCGAGGCGTACGGGTTGGCCTGCAGGTACAGGGCGGCGGCGCCGGCCACGTGCGGGCTGGCCATGCTGGTGCCGTCGATGGTGTTGGTGCCGCCGTACAGCCAGTCGGAGGTGATCCCCTGCCCCGGCGCGTACAGGTCCACGCAGCTTCCCCAGTTGCTGAAGTACGTCTGCTGGTCGTAGCTGTCGCTGGCACCCACGGTGAGGGCCGATGGGGCGCTGGCCGGCGAGTAGTAGCAAGCGTTGTCAGCGCTGTTGCCGGCCGCCACGGCCACCGTCACGCCGCTGGCCACCAGGTTCTCGATCGCGTCGTTCACCGCCTGCACGTAGCCGCCGCCCAGCGACAGGTTGGCCACCGCCGGCGTGCCGTGGTAGTAGCGCACCCAGTCGATCCCGGCGATCACGCCGTCCCACGTGCCCGAGCCGTAGCAGTCGAGCACGCGCACGGCCACCAGGCTCACGCTCTTCGCGATGCCGTACGTGGCGCCGCCGACGGTGCCCGCCACGTGCGTTCCGTGGCCGTTGCAGTCCTGCCCGCTGCCGCCGTACGCGTCGTACCCCACCCAGGCGCGGCCGCCGAAGTCCCAGTGGCTGGTCTCGATGCCGGTGTCGATGATGTACGCGGTCACGCCCGAGCCGGTGGCCGTGTAGCCGTAGTTGCCGTCCAGCGGAAGGTCGCGCTGGTCCACGCGGTCCAGCCCCCAGCTGGCGGCCTGCACGATGCCCACGCGCTGGTCCTGCTCCACGTACTTCACGTTGGGGTTGTGGCGCAGCGCCTCGGCGGCGGCGGCGTTCATCCGTGCCGAGAAGCCCTTGAGCGCGTGCTGGTAGGTGAACCGCAGGGTGCCGCCGTGCGCCGCCGCGAGCTGCTTCGCAACCGCGGGCACGTCACGCACGTCGTTCTTGAACACCACGATGTACTGGTCCGTCACCGGCTGGCCGGCGCGGGCCGCCGCGGGCGCCGCCGCAGCCTGCCGGGGGGCGGCCTCGGGCGCGCTGGGCGTGTCGGAGCACGCCGCGAGCCCCAGGATGGAAAACGCCATGGCCGCAAAGATGGGCTTGCCGCGCATGAGCATACTGCGGATCTCCCTGCGCTCCGGGGATCGTTGCCCCGAGCCGCGCGTCCCGGAGCGAACGCACGCGGCACGGGTGGGACAGACACCTGCCTGTCCCCGGGGGAACCGTCTCGAAACCAGCTGGCCAGCGGTTCCCCCGGCGCCGCAAACCGCGTACCAATATTCGGCCGGATGTGTGAAGTTTGTAGAAGTTACCCGTCGTGGACGATCGAGGTGCTTGGGGGAAACAAACACCCTCCGTACTCTTCGCTGTAAACTCCGCAATCTTAACGGAGCTAACGTATTCTGCGTAATCATCTGGTGATCCCGCGCGACGCGCTGCACGAATTACGAGTCTCTGAATTGGCTTCGCTGGCTTCCCGTTCTCGTCCAGGAAAGGCGCAAAGTGCATGTTGTTGATACGTGGTGAGCCGTCGCCGCTCGTGCCTGTGTGGAGATGAGCGGGGGATGACGAGAGTTCGGCGAGTGCCACGAAAATCCCCTCCGGACCCTTGACGCCCGGAGGGGATTTTGCGCTTCGACTCGGCCGACGCCGTTCACCCGTCTCCCGCGGTTCGGGAGACGGGCCGGGCGATGAGGGCCGCCTACGCCACCCGCTCGGGCGACGGCGGTGCGGCAACGGGGTCGACGATGGCCGCCGGCTCGGCGGCGAGGCTCGCCTGGGCGGCGTCGTCGCGGTTGCGCTGGCGGCGGCCGGCCAGCTCGAAGCCGATCACGAACAGCGACAGCGGCATCGACAGGAAGAGCGCCAGGTCGGCCAGGTTCCCCGGCGGCAGCCAGTACTCGCCGTAACGGAACGAGATGAAGTCGGTGACGCCCCAGTGCACCACCCGCTCGCCCAGGTTGCCCAGCATCCCGCCCAGCACCAGCCCCACGAAGGCCCACGCCCACGCCCGGTGCCTGCGCGGAAAGCGGTGGCCGCGCCCCAGGATCTGCAGCAGCACCAACCCCCCCAGCACCGCGGCCAGGATGGCGATCACCTTGCGCGTGGTGAGCGGAAAGTTGTCCCACAGCCCCAGCACCATCGCGGGGTTGCGCACGTGCCAGAAGGCCAGCTTCCCCGGGATCACCTCGCGCAGGTCGTCGAGCTCGATGCTGCGGGCGATCAGGAACTTGGTGGTCCAGTCGGCCCCCGCCACCAGCAGGGCGATTATGAGCGTGGGAATCCACCCGCGCATCGGCTCGCGGTCGGCGCGGCGGCGGCCGGGGGAGCGGTCGGGGTGAAGCACGCCGCGGCGGTCGCCCATGGCGCGGCGGATGGCTTTGCGGATCGGGTGGTTCTCGCTCACGGCATCTGCTCGGAAACGGTGTGGCCGCAGCCTTTTGTGAGCGCATGTTTCAAGATGCAGGCCGTGGGGGATACGCGGCCGGCCGCCAAACTGAGACCGCTTTGCCATGCGGGGTCCGCAGCGCGCTCTTGAGGGACAATCGACAACCGGATCCGGCCTGCACGCCCGAGGTATACGCGCTTGGGCCGGTGTTCGCTTTTCTTACGGTTTTGTAGCGGTCGACACATATGTTCCGCCACTGCTACGTTATTGGTAGCACATAACTTGCCTCTGCATGAATCCGCTTCCGCATCGCATGGCGTATAGCCGTTAGCCGGCCACCATCCGCCGGCGATTGTCTCGCAATTCAATCTGGAGGAGGACGTATGGGGACCTCACGGTTGCCACGTGCCCGTCTGGCCGTGCCCCTGCTCGCCGCGCTGTTCGCGGGCGTGCTGGTGGCACGACAGGGGCTGGGCTCGGATCACCAGGACACGCCCGACGTGGAGCTCTCGCCGCGGCTCGACATCAACGACGTGTACGTGTTTCCGGGGTCGGATGAAAGTCGCGTGGTGCTGATGGTGACCACGCAGAGCCCGATCACCCCCGCCAACACCGCGGCCGCGCGGTTCGACCCCAACGCGCTGTACCAGATCAAGGTCGACAACAACGCCGACGGCGTGGAAGACCTCGTCCTCCAGTTCCAGTTCGACGACGTGACCGGCGGCGGGCAGCGCGTGGCGCTCTTCGGGCCCGTGGCGCCCACCACCACCGGAAAGTTCAACCGCGTGGCCAAGGCGACGCCCGACATCGTGGGGAACATCAACACCACGCTCACCAGCGGGACGGGCGCCACCCAGGTGCAGCTGTTCGCCGGCCCGCGCGACGATCCGTTCTACATCGACCTCGACCAGTTCTTCCGCATCATCCCCGACCGGCGTCCGTCGCGCGGGCCGCTCTCGCAGATCGGGCCCGCGCCCGAGGCCAGCGCCTTCCGGCCCAAGTGCACCGGCGGCGTTCCGAACGCGGGCCAGGCCCAGTTCGACCAGACGCACGGCTGCGCCGCCGACTTCCTGCGCACCTTCAACGCCATGGCCATCGTGGTGGAGCTTCCCGAGGCGATGGTGAAGGGCGCGGGGAACACCATCGGCGTGTGGGCCACCGTCAGCCGCTGACCATGACCAACGGATCCCAAGGAGAACGGAAGATGAAAGCTATTCTCGCGGCCCTGCCGGCACTCGCCGCGGCCGCCCTGGCTTCGGCCGCCTGCGGCGACGACACGCGCAGCATCGTGGAAGTGCAGAAGCCCGACACGGTGGTGGTGACGGTGCGCGACACCGTGCGCATCGGCAACACCGCGGTCACCTTCGACCAGATGGAGCGCCTCGGCAACCCGCTCGTGAGCGAGGTATTCGTGGACAAGCGCGAGCACCCGCACTTCAACGCCAGCCAGCCCAGCGAGGACGTGGCCCAGTTCCGCGACGACATCGTGCGCTTCATCCGCACGGTGGCGGGGCGCGACTCGGCGTACGCCGCCACCGTGGCGGCCGCGCTGACGCCCGACGAGCTGGTGGCGCGCCTCGACAAGACCGGCGGCGGCCCCTTCGGCGCCAACGTGGGGTGGCTCACCTACATCCTCGACCCGGCCAACGGCTACGGCGGCCGCAAGCTCCAGGGCGACGACGCCGTGGACAAGGGGCTGGGGGTGATCTTCGGCAACGCGCTGGGGAACAACAACAACGTGAGCCCCGGGCTGGTCACCGACAACGTGGACGCCAACGACCGGGCCCACACCGCCACCTTCCCCTACCTGGCCGCGCCCAATTGACGCACGCGGAGCGGACCGTGGCACAGAACCCCGACCTTACCCCCGCCAACCTCTCCGGGCACCTTCCGGTACCGGCGGGCACGGGTGGCGGCCACGGCCCGCTCCGGCGGGCGGGGCGGTGGACGGGCTGGCCTTACCATGACTCGGGAGACAACGCGATGAGCCACAAATGGACCGCCCTGGCGGCGGCCGCCCTGCTGGCGGGCTCCGCCGGCGCGGCGTGGGGGCAGGACACGGGGGGAGGAGGGTTCCGCGCGGGCCGGTTCGACCTGGGCGTGTACGCCGGCGGCTCCCTCACCAGCAGCTGGTTCGAGGGGCGCACCATCACCCTCGACGGCTCCACCACGGGAAGCGACAACGGCGACGGGCAGGGCTACTCGCCGGGGTACGCGCCCAACTTCGGGGCGATCGCCAACTTCTGGCTGTCGCCGGCGTTCGGGATCCGCGCCCACGCCAACTACACGCCCATGCGGCTGCCGTTCGCCAGCGACGGCTTCTTCGACGTGTCGCCCGGCGATGGCGCGGCGAGCGGGCGGAGCGCCTACGTGCTGAACACGTACTTCGCCGACCTGGACCTGCTGCTGCGCCCCTTCGCCATGCGCGAGAGCGCAGGCATCTGGCGCGGCGTGTACCTGTTCGCGGGGGGCGGCGCGGTGCGGGTGGACGTGGCCGGCACCGACCGGGCGCAGTGCGAGCCCACCCTGCTGTCGCGGGGCGCCTGCCTGAGCTTCGAGCCCAGCCAGGCCACGGTGGGGCAGGGCACGGGCGGGGTGGGGATGGACCTGCTCTGGCTGGGCCCGCTGACCGTGTTCGGCGAGGTGGCGGCGCACGTGTACGATTCGCCCGTGCACGTGGGCGACGACTTCATCGGCCCCGTGACGGGGCAGGCGGGGAGCACCGTGGCCGTGGCCGACGACCGCACCGCGGTCACCGGCCGCCTCTCGCTGGGGCTCAAGCTGGTGCTGGGCGACATCCTGCCGGCGGCGCCGATGATGCCTCCGCCTCCGCCGCCTCCTCCGCCGCCTCCTCCTCCCCCTCCGCCCCCGCCCCCTCCCGCGGCCGAGGCGGTGTGCCGGGTGGAGAACGGCCAGGTGGTGAGCACCACCATGCCGGGTGACGTGCAGGGCGGCGGGGCGGCCGGCGCGAGCTGGTACGTCAACAACGAGCCCATCACCTTCAACGCCCGGCGGTTCGTGAAGTACGGCCTGCCCCGGACGCTGTCGGTGGGCGAGGTGGTGAACGCGGGGAGCTACCAGGGCGTGGCCGTGTTCGCCGAGCCCTCGGCCAACGGGGCGCAGCCCGAGGTGATCTACATCGCGCCCGGCTCCGCCTGCGAGTTCCAGCCGTACCAGGTGGAGACGAAGGCCGGCGCGGTCCGCGGCTGACGTTCGTCCGCCGGGCCGGGGCGCGCGGGACGGCGCCCCGGTCCGGCGGATGGTACGGAGGTACGGAGGTACGGAGCTACGGAGGTACGGAGGTACGGAGGTACGGGGTGCGGCCGGACGGCATCGCTCAACGTTGGGGCGGACCATTCGCCGCACCCGCTACACGAAGTTCGTCTTCGAGCCGTCTTCGGGGACTGCGCCGGGGTGGCGCTGCCGCAATCGGGGCGCGCGGCGGCAGGATTGTCGAGGCGGCGCGAGGTGCGAGAGCCGGGAAGTTCGGTGGGGGCGAGGGCAACGGCGTGCTTCGGGAGATGATGCGATGAGGATGCGTGGACGCGGCTGGATGGTGGCGGGGGTGATCGCGGTCGGCGCGGCGGGAGTGGTGTCGGCCCGCGCGGCGATGGCGCACGAGGATGCGGCGCGCGCACGCCAGCAGGCCGGCGCGATCCGCGCCGCCGCCGCGCTGCGCGAGCAGGAGGCGGCGCGCGGCGAGGCCGACATCCGCTTCTTCCAGGCGCGGGTGGCGCAGGACCCGTACGGCGCGGCCGACCGCGCGCGGCTCTCCACCCTGTACGCCCAGCGCGCGCGGGAAACGGGGGACTACGACGACTAT
>DASSJS010000436.1:0-7208 GCA_035691085.1 Longimicrobium sp. | reverse complement strand
GGGGGGGGGGGGGGGGGGGGGGGGGGCGGGGTGCGGGGTGCGGGGTGCGTTCCGGGGCCACTCTCGCCAACCAACCCCGCACCAGCGAAGAACGCTGCTCCCCGTGAGCGCAAATTCGGGCGCGAATCCAGGCACGCGGGCCCGCGCCGCGGCGCGCGAAGCGCTACGCCGTACGGGTTTCCAGGGCTCGGATTCTGTTTCCCTGGATGCGGACGTGGCGAAAGCCCCCCGCGCAAGCACCGTCTCCGGCGCCGGATCGCTCATCGGCCGCACACGGCGCGCACCGCGTTCCCACTCCCCGCGATAACGTCCCCGCCTGCAGGTACCACACGTCCGCCGCCGCCAGAAGGTTCGCCACGCCCGGAACCGGTTCGGGCAACGTCAGCACCAGATCCCGTAGCTCCGCGGCTACAACGGCGGGCGCCCGCTGGTGCACGCTGTGTCTCCAGACAGTACCCGATGCCGAGCCGTTCGGTTGTGGAGCCGTACGTCCCGTACTCGCGTCGATGAAGTTCCAGGCCCGCTCGGCGACATTCTGATTTCTTACGGCCACCGTCCGGAGCGGGGAGCCGTCTCGCGGGGATCGTATCCGGACAGATTACCACCGGACCTTGGGGCGGACCACTCCGTGTGCCCCTGCCGCGACAGGCACATCCGTCAGCCGGACGGCGGCCACTCAAAAAGGCCAAAGTGGCCGGTATATTGCAGGGGCGCGCGCGATCAGCACCGTTCTTGTGCACCTGCACCAACACGCATCGGCGGCCGGGCCAACGATGCCGGCCTGTCCGGCCAGGGTAGGACAAGCTTCAAACGTGTGACAGCAGACAGGTTACGAGATTGCCAAACAAGAACAAAGTAGCTGGCACGTTTCCTGTTATCTGACGCAAAGCGTGCGATCCGCATCGGTTCCTTCATTTCTTCCTTCCTCATTGCCACAGGAGGTAGCACCCATGCCCCGAAACCTTCGCAGGATCGGGAGTGCTCTGGCCCTGCCGGCCGTCCTCGGAAGCGGGATCCTCGCCATGCTCCCGAAGCCTGCATGGGCGCAGACGACCCAGCCGCCGCCCCAGGTGACGTGCTGGGCAGAGTCGTGCAGTGGCAACGTGTGCGTGAGGGTCCAGATCCAGTGCCCGAAGGAGATGATCGCAGTGTCCTGACGGCTGATCGCGGGCCGCCGCGTTTCCGGGCTGGACCGCCGGTGTGCGCGGGCCCCTGGCAGTCCGGCCAGTTCAATCCTCGTGAAGGAGAAAGCCAGATGATCGGACGACGCACGGCAGCGGCAGCGGCCGGTGCCTTCCTCCTGCTCGCCGCGTGCGAACACCCCAACGCGTTCGCGCCGGCCCGCGGGCCGAGCCTTGCCGAGCACGCGGCGGCGGCGCTCGGCGCGCCCGCCACGGACGTACAACGGGCGTCCTCCATGCTCGGCGCGCGGGTGGCCGGTTGGGACCAGCCACAGGCGTTGGGCGGCGCCCCTGAGGGCGTGCAGGCGCGCCCGCTGGTCGACGCGGCGGCGCTGGCGGTCACGCCGGAGACCCTTCCGGCTGTTGCGCGAGCACTGGACCAGAGGCTGCGCGCCACGGCGCCGGGGCAGCCGGTCCCACGATGATCCGACGCAGGGCCGCTCGTGCGGCGGCGCTCCTGCTGCTCCCCGGCTGTGGCGGGGGGAGCGGCGGGAGCGCTTCGGTTGAGTCCCGCGACAGCGCGGGCGTGCGGCTGGTGGACAACCGCGGCCCCGCGCCGGGCGCGCTGGGGTGGAAGGTCAACCCCGCGCCCCTGGTGTCCATTGGCGGCGCGGACGGGGACGACGGGGCGCTCTTTCAAGTTACGGCCGCGATGCGGCTCGGTGACGGCCGGATCGTCGTGGCGAGCGCGGGGGCGCAACAGCTTCGCATCTACGGCGCGGACGGACGGCTGCTGCGCTCAGTGGGCCGGCCGGGCGACGGGCCGGGGGAGTTCCGGGCGCCGTTCTGGCTGGCGCGCTTGCGCGCAGACTCCATCGTTGCGTGGGATGTGGCGTTGCGGCGGTTCTCCATCTTCACGCCCGCGGGCGAGTTCGTGCGGTCGGTCCGGCCCGCCGGAACGCTCGGAGTGTTCCCGCAGGCAGTGGGCGTGCTGCCGGACGGCCGTTACGTCATCGCGGCATCCGCCAGCTCGCAATTGCTGCCGGCGCCGGGGCAGGCGCGTCGCGACACCGCCGCCTACCTGGTGATCGATCCGGCGGGCGCCGTGGTGGACACCCTGGGCCGCTTCCCCGGCGCGGAGGTGATCGCGGTCGGAACGCCCGCGACGGGCTTCCTCCTGCGCCCGCTGCCGTTCGGACGGCAGACGGTCACGGCGGTGCACGACGGGCGGCTTTACGTGGGAACGGGCGACCGCTACGAAATCGCGGCGTACGAGCCAGGGCGGGGACTGCGCGCGGTTTACCGCGCGCGGCGGCAAGGGCTCGCGGTGACGCGGGAGGACGCTCGGGAGTACCGGCGCACACTGGTGACGCTCGGGGGCACCGCGCAGACCAGGGCGCAAAACGCGAAGCTGCTGGAGGAAGCGCCGGTTCCCGCGCGCACGCCGCCCCTGACGGCGTTGGAGATCGACAGCGCGGGCAACCTGTGGGTGGAGGAACCGCAGAAGCCCGGCAACGCACGGGAAAGCGTCTGGACGGTACTCGCGCCGGACGGGCAAATACGGGGGACGGTGCGTCTCCCGCCGGGGCTCAATGTCAAGCAGATCGGAAACGATTGGGTGCTCGGGGTGGTGGTGGATGAGGATGAGGTTGAGCACGTCCGCGTCCATCGCCTGACGCGGTAGAGCCGGCAACACCGATCCGAAAGTACGGTTGCCGTGCCTGGATCGCCGAATGGTCCCCCGGAGGCACGGAGGAACGGAGAACTTCAGGCTCCTCCGTTTGCTGCCTGGGTGGAGCGAGTGGGCGCGGCGGGCACCACGGGAAGTCGAAACGGCAGCCGCGGGTCCTTTCCCGCGGCTGCCGTGTGCGTTCCCGGGCGTCACCTTCGTCAGCTCGCGTGGCGCCGTGTCACGGCGGCCGTGGCAGAAACGGCACCGCGGCCACGTTATCGGTGATGACGGCGGGCCCGATGAAACGCGGGGACCATCGCCGCAGTATATCACTGTCGTGGGACGGGCCGGGCGCGTTGAGGCTCCACCGGATTACGCGCGGCCGGAGACGGGGGCGAAATGCCGGCCCATCCAGACGCCCCTCGAACGCATCCCATCAACAGGAGGTGGATGTGAAGCGCTTCACATGGTCTCCCGCCGTGGCGGCGGCATCGCTCGCGGCGCTGGGGTGCGGCACCGGCCCGGTGGCGGGCCTGGCGTCTCGGGCAGGCCCGGCACCCGTGGCGAGCCGGGAGGCGAACGCCTGCAACGCGGAGGTCTCCTCGGCCGACGTGTCGCGCTGGCGGCGCGTGGAGGCGATGGGCTTCACCTTCTGCGTGCCGCCGGACTGGAGCGCCAGCGGCGACCGCGCCTGGAGCCGCGGCACCGCCCGGGTCACCTGGGGCATCAGCAGGAACGTGGCGGCGTCCGACATCCCGTCGCTGGTGGAGGCGGCGAGCAGGGCGATGCCCGCGTGCGTTTCGGCGCCGGCCCGGGGCTCGGACGTCCACCCCACGCCGGAGATGATCGGCGGCCGGCAGGCGCACGTCTGGCGCGCCAGCTACCCGCGCGGCTTCTACACGGGCGGCCACTGGTACGACCCGCACTTCTACATCGTGGGCGAGGCCGGCGACGCCGCCACCGCCGACCTGGAGATGGCGATCGTCCACACGGTGCGCTGGGGCGGCGCTGACGCCCGGCCGGCGGCGCTCACCTCCGCAGCGCCTGCGGGATCTCGCTGAGCCAGCCGACTTCGAGCACGCCCCAGAAGCCGGCCAGGATCGCCTCGGCGGCATCGTGGCGGAGCGAGGTGGGGCGCGGTGCGCCGGACCACTCGATCACGCGGCGGGCGAGCGCGTCGGCGGTGGCCTTGGCCTGCACGCCGGAGCGCTGCTCGCGCGGATAGAGCAGGTCTCGCCGCCAATCCTCGGCGGAGATCCGCAGCGTCGCCAACCCCCGCCGCGCAGCCTCGCGCGCCCACGCCTCGGCCAGCGGGCCGCCGCCTTCCATCACCAGCCACGCCAGGCCGCGCTCCGCCTCCAGCAGCGCGGGCAGCGCCCTCCGCAGCCGCGCCGCGCTGCCGAAGTTCTGCGATCGGTAGCGCAGCAGCCGGCCATCCCCCCCGTACACCGCCAGCCCCGTCCGCACGCCCAGGTCCACCGCGAGTAGCGTCTGCATCCACGGCTGCGTCGGCAAGGTCCCTGCCGATCGGCGGTGATCGGAGTCGTGGCCTGGCCCGCTGACCTCATGCGATGGCTCCGTGGCGATTCCCCCCACCCGGGCGGCTGAAGCCGCGGGCTACAACAACGGGAAGCCTCGCAAACCGCGCGAGGCTGTTCCATCGGCATCGTGTCGATCCACAAAGATCCGGGCACCCATGCCGTGGATGCGCGGCATTCCGCACGTCGCCATGGCAACGGCGCCCACAGCCTCGCGGCAGTTTGCGAGGCTTCCCGTGGTCGTAGCCGTGGCTTCAGCCGCCCAGGGCGATATCGCGGTCCCGGAAGAGGCGTACGGAATCACGGCCAGTCTCGCGGTCCGGCCTCAGGCCAGCTGCAGCCGGGGCTCGCGCGTGGCGGCGGGGCTCCCCTCGCGCTGCAGCTCGTCGCGCAGCGTGCGGATCATGGACGCCAGCACGGGCTCGTCGCGGCGGGTGGCGTAGCAGGCGGCGGACCAGGTGCGCCACAGGCCGCGTTCGCCGAGGGAGAGGACGGCCAGGCCGTCGAGCGAGCGTTGCGAATCGAGGATCCACCGGGGCACGGCGGCCACGCCGCACCCGGCGCACGCCATCTCCACCACCGCCGGCGTCACCTGCAGCTCCAGCGTGCGCGGCCGCACGCCGGCGGGCGACAGGAAATCCTCCTCCAGCACACCCCGGCCCGGCTCGGCGTAGTGGCAGAGCAGCGTTTCGCCGGAAAAATCGCCGGGCTCCAGGTGCGGCCTGCCGGCCAGCGGGTGATCGCTCGCCACCACGCCCACGATCTCGTCGTGGAACAGCTCCACGCGGTGGATGGCCCCGCCGGCGGGCGGCGGCCCATACACCAGCGCCACGTCCACGCCGCCGCGCTCCAGCGCCCCGTACGGGTCGCGCGTGGCCTCGGGGACCAGCTGCACCTCCACCCGCGGGAAGCGCGCGCTGAACGCCCGCACCACCCACGGGAGCCAGTGGTAGCACATGTAGCACTCGGTGCTCACGCGCACCGTGCCGATCATCCCCCGCGCCAGCAGCTTCACGTCGTGCTCCGCCCGCTCCAGCTCGCGCAGGATGCGCTCGGCCGATTCCAGCAGGCGGTGGCCCTCGCGCGTGAGCGTCATCCCGTCATGCTGGCGGCGGAAGAGTTGCACGCCCATCCGCCGCTCCAGCCCGCCGAGCTGGCGGCTCAGCGCCGGCTGCGAGATGTACAGCCGGCGCGCGGCCGCGGTGAGCGTTCCCTCGGCGTGGATCGCCCGCACCATCTCCAGGTGCCGCACGCCCAGCATCAGGCCGCCACCTCCACCGGGGCCGCCCCGGCACCCTCGGCGGCGGGCTCCGCCGCGCGGAGATGCGCCTCCACCGCGGCGAGCCCGCGCCGCATCTCGCGCAGCACGTCGTCCTCCGCCTCGGCGCCCACTGACACGCGGATCAGGCCGGACGGGAGCTGGAACGCGGCGGTGCGCTCCCCCAGCTCCTCGGCCGCGAAATCCAGCTCCTCGGGCACCTCCACGGTGGTGGAGAGGTGGCCCAGGCTGCTGGCCAGCGGGATCCACTCCAGCGCGTCTATGAAGCGGCGCGTGCTCTCGATCCCGCCCTTCAGCGCGAACGACACCATCGACCCGCCCAGCGACATCTGCCGCCGCGCCACCGCGCTCCCCGGGTGCGAGGCCAGGAAGGGGTGGCGGACCGTCTCCACCAGCGGGCTGGCCTCCAGCAGCTGGGCCACGCTCCACGCGTTTGCGCACTGCGCCCGCACGCGCAGCGCCAGCGTCTGCATCCCCCGCAGCAACAGGAAGCAGGCGTGCGGGTCCAGCGTGGGCCCGATCAGCACGCGCATCTCCCGGATCTTCGCGATCAGCGCCTTGGCTCCCGCCGCGCTCCCCGCCAGCAGGTCGGCGTGGCCGGCGAGCGACTTGCTGGCCGACTGCAGCGACAGGTCGGCCCCCAGCTCCACCGGGCGCTGGATCAGCGGGCCGGCGAAGGTGGAATCGACGAAGAGGAGGGCGCCGTGCCGCCGCGTGAGGGCGGAGACCGCGCGGATGTCCTGGATGTCGATCACCGGGTTCGACGGCGATTCCAGGTACACCACGCGGGTCTCCGGCCGCATCGCCCGCTCCACCTGGGCGGGATCGGTGGCGTCCACGAAGCTGACCCGCACGCCGAACCGGTCCGCCAGCAGGTCCAGGAACTCGATGGTCTGCCCGAAGATGGACCGGTGCGCCACCACGTGGTCACCCGAGCGGA
Source organism: Longimicrobium sp. (assembly GCA_035691085.1). Classification (GTDB taxonomy): domain Bacteria; phylum Gemmatimonadota; class Gemmatimonadetes; order Longimicrobiales; family Longimicrobiaceae; genus Longimicrobium. The sequence continues at coordinate 658 of DASSJS010000436.1, read as the reverse complement.
GCACCGCCAGCAGCGACGTGGTGATCGCCGCCATCCCCGACGCGAAGAGCAGCGCGTCTTCGGCCCCCTCGAGCGTGGCCAGCTTCTCCTCGGCCATGCGGATGGTGGGGTGGCCGAAGCGCGTGTAGAACCCCCGGTCGGGGTCGCGGGTGAAGAGCGAGGCCATCTCCCCCAGGTCCCGCGCCTCCCACACCGACGAAAGGTAAAGCGGCACATTCAGCGTGCGATGCCCCCGCTCCCTTCCCGGCCAGCTCTGCACCACCGCCGTCTCGGGCGCCAGCCCGGTGTGCTCCGTAGCCATGTTCTCCATCTCCGTACTCCCGTCCTGTCGTTCCCGACGCGGCCTTCACCCTGGCCACTCATGCGTACAGGGAATGTGCGGGCCGGCTGCCCATACGTCCACTGCATAGTTATGATCCCGGCAATGCACCCACTGCATGTCTTGGCGATGCGCCGGGCGCACGTCCGCCATGCCGCGTTCGCATTGGACAGCCGCCGCGGCGCCGCTCCACAATGCTGAGTCCGGTCTAAAAAGTCCGAAAGCCGAGTCGGACCCCCTTTTCGGGGGGTACTTCGATGTATCCCGAGGTCGAGCTCGTGCGTCTGAGCGCATTCTCGAAAGCCGGTTTCTTGCTCCATCGGGAGCCGAACTGGAGAT
>DASSJS010000435.1:0-23841 GCA_035691085.1 Longimicrobium sp. | reverse complement strand
CACGTGCGCGGTCGCGATCGTGATGCCGCGGGCCCGCTCCTCGGGAGCCTTGTCGATGTTGTCGAACGAGATGAAGTCGGCCAGCCCCTTGGCGGCCTGGATCCGCGTGATCGCCGCGGTCAGCGTGGTCTTGCCGTGGTCTACGTGGCCGATGGTGCCCACGTTCACGTGCGGCTTGTTGCGCTCGAACTTCGCCTTGGCCATGGTGCTTGCTTGATCCCGGTCCGGTGTTTTAGACGATCACAGGAGAGGGCGCCCGGCTCTGCTGCCCGCCCGGTTTTCCGGGCGGCGCGGCCGCTACCCCCGTTGCTTCGGGCACCTGGCCCGAAATGACGAACAGGAGACCTTGCCCGCACCCTCTCGCGGGCAAGGTCTCGTGACGCCTTCTGCGCCTCCGCACGAAGCGGCTCCGTCCGTTGGGCCTGTTTCCGGGCCCGCCGTCCGTTGGATACACTTCTCCCGGCGAAACGCAAGACGAGGAAGATGCGCAAATCGGTCGGGATTGTCAACCCTCCCGCGCCGCCCCCTCGCGCGAGCGCGCCACGCGTCCCTTTTCCTCAATCTTCCCGGACGCCGGACGCCCGCGGGAGCCCCCGTTGCCCCCGCCTCGGCCGGCCCCGTCATTCCCGCCGCCGAGACGAACTCGCCATCGAAGGAACTCCGGGGGCCGATCACGCGCGATGAGCCGTTGTATTGTACCCCGCGCCTTCTGAAACGCTCCGTTCCGATCCATCGACAGCGTTACGACGACCGCTGATCCGCGTGGTTGACACTACCACTTCCCGACTTACATTGAATCTGCGTGCGGCCGGAAACAACGGTTTTCCCGCATACCCCAGCGCATTCATCTCAACCGGAGCCCCAGCAATGCCGAGGATGAAGATCGACGTGGCGAGCCTCACCGTGGTGTCGTTCCCCACCACCGCCGTCGCGGCGGGCGCGGAAGCCCTCTCGGACAGCTGGCTGGATACCCGGCTCGACTGCAGCAGCAAGTGCCGCGAGCCCACCAACATCTACCAGGCCTGCTGAGCCCCCGGGCGCAGGCGCTTCACCCCCCGCGCCCCGTGTCCTTCCCTCCAGTCGAAAGGAAGCGAGCAATGAAGAAGCTGAGCCTGAAGCCCGAGGATCTCCAGGTGGAGAGCTTCGGCACGCTTCCGCCGGCGCGGGCGCGCGGCACCGTGCGCGGCGCGATCTACGAGACGTATACCTGCCCCGACACGCAGTTCGACTGCCCGGATACGCAGCTGGACTGCCCCGACACGCTGAACCCGTCGTGTCCCCGCACCTGCGGAATCGTGATCTCCGACCCCGCCGCCTTCGACGGCGTGGACGGCGGCGACGCGATCGCGCCCGGCTCCTGGGACTGCCTCTGCATGTGATTGGACGCGGGGAGGTTACGGCAGGAGCACGGCCGCCCCCGGACCTCGGTCCGGGGGCGGTTTCGTATCGGCCTCGCCGCCGGCATCTACCGCGCCGAATCGGCCGGGGCGAGGAGGAAGGCGCGCATCAACTGCTCCACCCGGTCCGGGTGCGACAGGAAGATGGCGTGGTGGGCGCCCTCGATCACCTCGGCGCGGGCGTTGGGGATGCCGTGGACGAACTCGTCCTGCGCGGCGCGGCGGTTCTGCGTGGCCGCGTCCACGTACACCTGCGCCAGTGTCCGCTCGGCGGCGCTCATCCCGCGCCACCACCAGAACTCCTGCTCCACCCGGGAGCGCTCGGCGAAGATCCCCAGCGCGGGGGCGCGGATGTGGCCGTACCCCGGGTGCGGAACGCCGCGGCCGAGCGCGTCCCACACGAACGCCGGCACCGGGCTGGTCACGCTTCCGTCTTCACCGTAGCGGGTGATGGCGCGCAGCTCGGCCTCGGGAAAGGAGAACCCCACGGTGCGCCGCTGGTATCCCGCCATCCCGCGGGGGGTGAGGGTGTCGCGCGCCGTCAGCGGCGGCCCGGGCGGGCGATAGGCCGGCTGGTTGCGCGCGGCGGTGCCCCCGCACGAGCCGCAGTACGCGTCGAGGTACACCAGCCGGTCCGTTCGCTCCGGGTACGCCACCGCGAAGAAGGAGATCTCGGTGCCGCCGAACGACCAGCCGGCCAGGCTCGCCCGCGCGATCCCCAGGGTGTCGAGCACCGCCTTCACGTCGGCCGCGAGGGTGGCGCCATCGTACGGGCCGGGGTCGGGGCGGTCCGACGCGCCCAGGCCGCGGCGGGTGAGCGTGACCACGCGGAAGGCGTTGGTGAACCGCGGCGCGAAGGTGTCGAACACGTGCCCCGTGTTGCCGAAGCCGGCCAGGAACACCAGCGCCGGCCCGCTTCCGCCCCAGTCCAGCACTTCGAGCTTCACGCCGGGGGCTACGCCCACGCGCAGCACCCGGTGCGCGGCGGTGTCGGTGAAGGCCGCCGCCCGTTGCGCGGCGGCCGGTGCCGCGGCGAGGAGCGCGGCGGCGAGTGCGGGGAGGGCGCGGAGCGAGCGCATCGGTCGGCGGGGGTGGCGGGGATCGGGGAAAGCTGTTTCCGCGAATCGATCGCGGCCCGGGAGTGGATGACGATCAATCTCCCGGCGCGGGATCGGCGGGCGGGCGCGCCTCGAGGGCGGAGAGGACGAAGCGGGCGGCGTGCTCGGCGTATGCCTGCATCTGCGCGTCGTCCGCGGGGCCGCTGCCGCCGAGGAGGACGCCCATCCCGGGGCGCACGATGTGGCTGTACGCCACCATCGACATGGCGGACAAGGCGCTGAAGCGCGGGTCCAGGTCGGGCCGGAAGATCCCCGCCTTCTGCCCCGCTTCCACCAGCTCGCAGATGCGCTTGAACACGGTGCCGGCCAGCTGACCGATGTGCTCCACCGCGTGCTCGGCGTGCGGGTCGATCATCTCGCGCGCCAGGATGCGGGGGAACGTGGGGCGTTCCATCAGCCGCTCGCTCTGGAAGCCGATCATGGTGGGGATCGCTTCGGACGGCGCGAGCGCCGGGTCCAACCGGCGCGCCGCGGCGGTGACCAGCCAGGTGAACAGCCGCCGGAGCACGTGGCGGTACAGCTCGTCCTTGCTGTTGAAGTAGTAGTAGATCAGCGCCGGGTTGGCCCCGGCGCGCGCGCCGATCTGCTTGATGGTGGTGGCGTCGAACCCCTGCGCCGCGAACAGTGCCTCGGCGGCGTCCAGGATCAGCGCGGGGGTATCGGCCTCGTTTTCCATGGGGTCTAATCAAAGGGTTGAGTCCCGTCCAGCAAGGGTCCACGCGGATCCACCTGCCACCCGACTCCCTGTCAGCCCACGCGCCACGCCTTCCCATCACTCCTACAACTGAACGGGATGGGCCGAACGACGCCCTTGACTCCCTACAATTGCAGACGAATTTACAGGGAACCGCGAATCCATCGTGACGGCCGAGGTGTGCGCTTCGAGGGGAACATCTGGTACGCATGATGGATTCCCCCGCGTGCCGAATCGGCCGTGGGAAGAATCTCCCGAGCTCGTTTCTACCCCCGCATCTCGCTGGGGACGCGTCGATCCCACCGCAAATGCGTGAGGTGGCCGTGGAGAATCCGATCGTGCTGGACCTGGGCGCGCTCCAGGTGGAGTCGTTCGACGTGGCGCCGGCACTCTCCGGCGAAAGCGGCGTGCCCACGCAACGCACCTTCGAGCGTGACTGCACCATGCCCGGGCTGTGCCCCGAAACCACGACCACGGCCTGAAGCCGAGCGGCCGTCCACCTTCCCGGAGAACCGGAGGAACGAGATGAAGAAGTTGAGCCTGGACATCGCGGAGCTGCGCGTGGAGAGCTTCCGCGTGGCGGCGGAGGGCGACGGGCGCGGGACCGTCCGCGCGCACGGCTACACCGAGCCCGACTATCCGAGCTGCGCGCTGACCTGCAGTGCGTCGCCGCCCTTCCCCACCGCGCTCTGCGGAGACCGGCGCGCCGTTACGGTGGTGGAGTGCTGCTACTGACCGGCCGCGCGCGATGGTGAGCCGCGGCGGCACCCAGCCGCCGCGGAGTTCCCGTACCGAAGGAGGTCGCCATGAAGAAGCTGAACCTGGACGTGGCGGAGCTGCGCGTGGAGAGCTTCGACACCTTCATCCCCGAGGAGCAGCGCGGAACCGTGCGCGGCAACGGAAGCTGCTACACCTACAGCTGCCCGCCGGGCACCTGCGGCGCCAGCCCGCCCAGCGACAGCTGGCTCGAGAAGATGAACGCGGCGTCGTATACCAATTGCCCGATCTGCTGCGTGTGAGCTGAACGACTTCCATCCGGAACGACCCGCCCCGGAGCGCCCGCGCGGCCCGCGCTCCGGGGCGGAGCCATGCCGGGCCGCGCGACAACCGACCTTTCCACGGAGAACCTGGACCATGAAGAAGCTGAGCCTGAACCTGGACAACCTGACGGTGGAGAGCTTCGAGACCGCCGAGGCCGAGGAGCGCCTGGGCACCGTGCGCGGCCACGTGTGCAGCGACGTGTGTACCGCGAGCTGTGCCGGCACCTGCGGCATCCTCCCCGCCAGCGCCGAGTCGGAGTGCTTCGCGCTGCCGCGGACGCGCTTCTGCACGGGCGACACCGAGGACATCTCCGGCTGCCAGCCCTGCTGCGTCTGACGCGGCGGGGTGCACGTCGGCGGAACGCCGGCCCATCCGGGTGAATCGGAAACGCCGCCGCGTGAGCGAAGACTGCTGATTTGAACGCAGAGGGAGCAGAGGGAGCAGAGGACGGCTGGTGCCAGATTCCTCCGCTCCCCTGCTCCCCTTGTGTTGAAACCATTTGGTTTCCGGGTCCGGCGTCATGGCCGGAGCCGGGGATACGATCGTCTGTGATCGTCTGTGATCGTCTGTGATCGTCTGTGGTAAACCTTTTCGGCACCCGGAACGTCTGATGGAAACCGGGATGCTTGACGGGGCGGCGTGTCTGTGCTAAAAATCCAGCACACCTCCGCGCTCCGCGCCGGCATGGACATCCGACCTTCCCTCCCCACCCGCGGATCATGAAGCCCCTGCTCGCAGCCACGCTGGCACTATCGCTGTTCTCCACGGCTCCCGCCCACGGGCAGCTTCGCTACACCCTGGACGTGCGGAGCGGCCGCACCCACAGCGCGGCGGTGACGCTGCGGGTGGATTCGCTCACCACCGCCGACAGCATCTTCCAGTTCGCCGCCACCGCGCCGGGCACCTACCAGACCATGAACATCGGCCGGTTCGTGCTGGACCTGCGTGCCACCGACGCGCGCGGCCGCACCGTGCCCATGCGGCGGAAATCGACGAACACGTGGGTGTTCGCCGCGCCCACGCGGGTGCGGGAGGTGCGCTACAACATCGTGGACACCTGGCACACGCCGGTGAAGGAGTTCCCCATCTACCCGATGGCGGGCACCGACATCGACACCGACCACGCGCTGCTGAACGCGCACGCGCTGCTCGGCTTTCCGCTGCGCAGGCAGGCCTCGCCGATCCGGATGAAGGTGCTGCGGCCGGAAGGGTGGACCGTGGAGACGCCGCTGCGGGAGGGGGCCGACGGGTTCGAGGCCAGCAGCTACGACCACCTCGTCGACTCGCCGCTGCTGATGGGGCAGAACCTGTCCACCGCCACGCTGAGCGTGACGAACGTGCCGGTGAAGGTGGCCGTCTACGCGCCCTCGGGGGGCACGTCGGCCGCGCAGCTGGCCGGGGCGATGCGCGACATGCTGAACGCGGCGGGGCAGTTCATCGGCGGGCTGCCGGTGGACCGGTACGTGTTCCTGTACCGCCTCACCAGCAACTCGCCGGGTTCGATGGGCGCGTGGGAGCACAGCTACAGCTCCGAGTACGTGCTCCCCGACGTCCCCTTCACGCCGCGGGTTGGGGTGGGGGTCACCGACATCGCCGCACACGAGTTCTTCCACGTGGTGACGCCGCTGAACATCCACTCCGAGATCATCGAGCACTTCAACTTCGTGACGCCCACGCCCAGCCAGCACCTGTGGCTGTACGAGGCGACCACCGAGTGGTCGTCGGAGAAGATGCGGCAGGAGGCGGGGCTGATCTCGCTGGACGAGTACCTGCGCGCGCTGGCGAACAAGATCCGCATCGACCGGATGTACTTCGATTCCACGTATTCCCTGACGAAGCTCGCGGCCACCTCGTTCACCACCGAGGGCGCGAAGCAGTACGGCAACATCTACAACCGCGGCGCCGTGGTGTCGGGGCTGCTGGACATCCGCCTGCTGCAGCTGTCGGGCGGCCGCTCGGGGCTGCGCGACCTGGTGCGCGGGCTGGCGCGGGACTACGGCAAGAGCCGCCCCTTCCCCGAGGATTCGCTCTTCGAGATCATCGCGCGGCGCACCACGCCCGAGATCAGCGACTTCTTCACGCGCTACGTGCGGAACGCCGGGCACCTGCCGATCCGGGAATCGTACGCACTGCTGGGGATCGATTTCGAGGACGGCCCCCAGCCGAAGTTCACCGTGAACCCGAACCCTACCGACGAGCAGCGGCAGCTGCGCGAGGCGTGGCTGCACGGCGGCACCAACGCGCCGTCCGCGCCGCTGACCCCCTCGTCCGGCACCACCCCGTCCACGGCGGCCACGCCATGACCCTCGACTCGACATACACCCCAACCTCGCGGGAGAGAACCATGCGCAAGTCCGCCGGCGCCGCGCTGTTCGCGGCACTCGTCACCATCCTCTTGGCGCAGGCCGCGCCCGCGCAGGAGATACGCGGCACCTGGTTCGCCAGCCCCGGGCACGACGAGCGGGGCGCGCCCACCCTGAACCTGAACGTGCGCAACCGCGGGATGGGAATGACGTCGATGGACGTGTCCATCGGCGAGCTGGCCGGGTTCCCCGGCGGCGAAGGATACACCGGCGCGGCGCGGTTCACCCTGCGGCGCGAGGCGGGGAGCTTCACCTTCAGCGGATCGTTCGAGAACGGCGAGGGGGTGGGGAACTACACCTTCGTGCCCGACCCGGCGTTCGCCACGGCGCTGGCGCGGCGCGGGCTGCAGCGCCCCACGCCCGAGGAGCAGCGCACCATGGCGCTGCACGACGTGGGGACCGCGTTCCTGGATGAGCTGGCCGCGCAGGGGTACGCGCGGACCAGCACCGCCGGCATGGTGCGGGCGGCCGAGCACGGCGCCGGGCTGCGCTTCCTGCGCGAGATGGGCGGCGTGGGGTACCGGGTGGGAACGCTCGAATCGCTGGTGACGCTGCGCGACCACGGCGTGTCGGCCACGTTCGTGCGCACGCTGGCCGAGATGGGCTATCGCCGCGTCACCCCCGGCGAAGCCACGCGGCTGCGCGACCACGGCGTGAGCACCGAGTTCATCCGCGAGATGGAGCGGCTGGGGCACCGCGGCCTGGCGCTGGAGGAGCTGGTGCGGCTCCGCGATCACGGCGTGAGCACCGAGTTCATCCACGAGATGGACCGGCTGGGGCACCGCGGCCTGGCGCTGGAAGAGCTGGTGCGGCTCCGCGATCACGGCGTGAGCGCCAGCTTCATCCGCGAGATGGATCAGCTCGGGTACCGCAACCTGCCGCTGAACGAGCTGGTGCGGATGCGCGACCATGGCGTGAGCGCGAGCTTCATCGCGCAGACCAACTCGCGCGAGGGGCGGCGCCTGTCCATCCCCGAGCTGGTGAGCATCAGAGACCGCGGCGGGCGATAGACCGGCGTCGGCGCGATCTCGAAAGACGAGCGGAACGACAGAACGGCGCGGGTGGAGATCGTCTCCACCCGCGCCGGTTTCATTTCTCGTCCGATCGCCCCATCTGTCGATCGTGCGGCAGCGGCATCACTCGGAGAGACAGCGCCGGGCGGGTGAACCCGCGACCCGGACGGCACAAAGCCTCGCAAACCGCGCGAGGCTGGTCAGGATATCGGGCTGTCTCCCAGCGGGTGAACCCGCCGGCCAGGTACGGCACAAAGCCTCGCAAACCACGCGAGGCTGGTCGGGGAGTCAGGCTGTTTCCCAGCGGGTGAACCCGCCGGCCAGATAAGGCACAAAGCCTCGCAAATCGCGCGAGGCTGGTCAGGATATCGGGCTGTCTCCCAGCGGGTGAACCCGCCGGCCAGGTACGGCACGAAGCCTCGCAAACCGCGCGAGGCTGCTCGTTGGTTACCGGGGACGGTGTCCAATCGTCCCACCTCCCCCAGGTTGTTTGGGGGGGGAGGTCGGAGAATCGAGGACAGCAGTACCGACTTCGATTCTCCGGGTGGGGGCCTCCGGCGCGGCATGCGCGAGTGGATGGATCTGCCGGGAGGCCGGATCAGAGCAGCGAGGCCGCGGCCTTGTCCATGATCCACACCAGCTGGCCGTCCGCCGGATGGAGGTTCTGGGCGGGGAGGCGGAAGGGGTCGAGGGGGCCGCGGAGGACCTGCCAGACCACCGGGGCCTTGTCGCCGCCCACCACGAACATCTCCAGGCGCGCCGCGGCGTTCACCAAGGGAAAAGTGAAGGTCACGCGCGGCTCGCCCAGCGAGCGGAGGAGCGCCGGGGCCACCATCGCCTCCCGTTCGCGCAGCAGCGGATCGAAGGGGAAGAGCGAGCAGGTGTGCGCGTCGAGGCCCACGCCCAGGTGCACCAGGTCGAAGCGCGGCGTGCCTGGGCCGAACACGCGCTCCAGCTCGGCCGCGTAGCGCGCGGCGCCTTCACGCGCCGGAAGCTCGCCTTCAATGCGGTGCACGTTGGCGGCGGGGATGGCGACGCGGCGGATGAAGGCGTCCCACGCCATCCCGTAGTTGCTGCGCGGGTGGTGCGGCGGCACGCAGCGGTCGTCGCCCCAGAACAGGTGCACGCCCTGCCACGGGATGCGCGCGGCGAGCTCATCTTCCCCCAGCAGCGTGTACATCTCCCTGGGCGCCGTGCCGCCGGAGAGCGCGACGGTGAATCGCCCGCGCGCGTCCACCGCCTCGCGCGCCCGCGCCACGAACGACTCGGCGCCCGCGCGGGCGGCGGCGTGCGCGTCGGGGTGGATCTCGATCTTGGCCTCGCTCATCTCCGCTCCTGCCGCGGTCAACATTTCCGACGGATGCTGATTCTGGGCAGAGCGGCCCCATTTCGCAAAGCGCATCCTAGCACCGCCTCATGTATCATCCACGTTGACACAAGATCCCGCTTAATGTACCATTGTCAATGATACATCACATGCACCCACCGGAGAGGAGTGGCGGATGTTCGGAAAGATCTTCGGCGGCGGACAGGGCGCCAGCTTCACGGCGGGGGCCGGGCAGCAGTTCAACTTCGACGACGACGTGCGGGGGGCGCTGGGGAACGCGCGCGAAGAGGCGCTGGAGATGGGGCACACCCAGGTTGGCACCGAGCACATCCTGCTGGGCCTGCTGCGCAGCCCCGAGTACGAGTCGGTGCGGCTGCTGCGCACGCTGGGCGTGGACCCCGAAAAGGTGTGGCGCTACGTGAAGGAGGCCGTGCCGGCGGGCCGCAGCTCGAAAGCCGCGCGGAACGGCGTGCTCCCCTACACCACCGGGGCCAAGCGGGTGCTGGAGCTGAGCATGGACGAAGCGCGGACCGGCGGGGGGCACGACATCACGCTGCGTCACCTGTTGATCGCGGTGCTGCGCGAGGAGAAGGGCGTGGGGGCGCGGGCTCTCGCCACCTTCGGCGTCTCGCCCGAGGCGCTGCGGGCGGCGCGCGCCGCGGCGGGCGCGGCGTTCGGCATCCACGTGGACGACGCGTCGGACCGCTCCATCTACGAGCAGATCGTGGCGCAGGTGCAGGAGGCGGCGGCCACGGGGCGGGCCAGGGCGGGCGAGCGCCTCCCCTCGGTGCGCGCGCTGGCCGACGAGCTCGACGTGGCGCCGGGAACGGTGGCGCGCGCCTACGCCGAGCTGGAGCGCCTGGGCGTGGTGGTGACCGACGGCGCGCGCGGCACCCGCATCGCCGCGCGGCCGGTGGAGGCATCGGCGCGCGTGGACGACCTGGCGGGGATGATCCGCCCCGCGGTGGTGGCCGCCTACCACCAGGGCGCCACCGCCGCCGACCTGCGCGCCGCGCTGGACCGCGCCATGGAAGGAATCTACCCCGAGGACGGCGGCGGCGACGCCGGGGTGCTCGCCCCCGTCTGAGCGCCGGCATCGGGCGATGGAGGTCAGGGCTCCCCGGCCGCGTCGGTCGCGCTGGTGTCCACGCGCACGGTCACCATCCGGCCGCCGCGCGGCTCGCGCACGGTGAGCACGTAGCGCGTGTTCCCGTCGAGCCCGCCGAGACGCTCCTGCCGCAGCTCGCGCACGTGCGCCCAGTGGCCGCCGCGCCAGCAGTACTCGTGATCGTCGAAGTTCCCCACCCCGCTCCGGATCCCGGTGCCCACGCACGGCTCGCGGCGGCGGAGCGGCTCGATCCCGCCGCCGCCCGGGAGCACGCTGTCGCGCACGAAGCGGCGCGCCCGCGGGTCGTACATGAACAGGTCGTACGACACGCCGCCGCTCCCCGACCAGGTCTGCACCTTCAGGTCGGTCCACCCGTCGCGGTTCAGGTCGAAGCCCTCGGCCAGCGTGCCGCCCTCCACCGCGTGCTGGTCGTTGTCTTCCATGAACACTCGCTGCAGCGGGCGCGCGGCGCCGGCCGGAACGTAGATGTCGGCGGCCATGGGGATGCCGTACCTGCCCAGCACCACCACCCGCGCCTCGGGGCCGCCGTCGCGGAGAAGGCAGCGCAGCGTGACACCGCGTGACATGGCCGCGGTATCGTACCACGCGCCGAAGTTGGCGTCGCCGGGGCGGGCCTGGCGGCGAGCGTCGGCGTAGCGGCAGCGGTCGCCGGGGGCGCGGCGGCCGGGCGTGGTATCCTCGCCCGCGGGTCCAACCGTGTCGGTGGCGGTGGCGGTGGTCACCACGGTGCCGGCGGCGCGGGCGACGGCCGACACCGGCTCGCGCTGGGGTTCCTCGCCCGCCGGGCGGCATCCGGCGGCGCCCGCGCAGAGGGCGAGGCGGCAGGCGAGCCGGGCGTGGATCCCGATCATTCGGCCGCGCGGGGTGAGAGGTCCGCCCATCATCGCCGCGGCGCCTCGGGCTTGGAGAGCGTGTCCACGCGGGTGGTGTAGCGGCCGTCGCGGCGGCGGCGGCGGGTGGTGTGCTCGTAGAGGTAGCGATCATCCCGGCGCAGCGTGGGGAGATTGGCCTGCGACTCGCTCCACGTTTCCGTCCATCGGCCGCCGATCCAGCAGTATTCCCCGTCGCTGTACAGCATCCCGGCATCGCCGAACACCCAGTGCGTGCGAATACAGGGGCGGCGTTCGACGGGAAGCAGGTGACTCTGCTCGCTCAGCACGGTGTCGCGCACGAAACTCCCGGCGTTGGGATCGTACATGAAGACGTCGTAGATCTCATTCCCCGTGACGCCCCAGTACCGGCCCACCTTCACGTCCATCCACCCGTCGCGGTTCAGGTCCACGCCCTGGAGAAAGTCGGCGCCCAGCGCCGGCTGCTCGCCATCCTCGATCCGCAGCGCCTGGATCGGCCGCGGCGCCGTCCAGCGGGCGAACACCAGCACGGAATCGACCCAGCCGTTCCTTTCACCCACGGCCCGCAGCCGCAGCGCGCGCCCGTCCGGCCCCGGCTTGCAATCGAACGTGGGCCGCGCCGACAGGTCCTCTTTCGGGAACTGGGGCATCTCGTCGCGAAACGGCGCCAGGTCGCGCTGATCGGTGCGGTTGCAGAGCGGGCCGCCCTGGTGCCTGTGCAGCCGGTCGTCCGCCAGGGGATTGGGCCGAAGCGCGCGCGAGGCGGCGGCGATCTGCTCGGCGGTGGGCGCGGCGGGCGGCGGGGAGGCGGCGCGCTTCGGCTCGTCTCGCCCGCATCCGGCGAGCGCGGCGATGATGGTGGCCAGGAGAAGCGCGGACGGCGAGGCACCGGAGAGCCGCATCAGGGGATGATCCGCGTGAGAGTGGCGACGGGGTCCGCACGCCGCATCTACCCGCCGCCATCCGCGCAGATCCACGGCCGAGGCCTGTTCGCGAGTGCCACCGCGAGAGACGGCCGCGCTGAGCTCAGCCGAGCAAGGACGACTGCTCGCGCTGCCACCGGACGTTGATTGGGACGCAGAGCACCAGAGGACCAGAGGACCAGAGGACCAGGGGAATTCGTCGCGAATCCTCTGGTTCTCTGGTCCTCTGGTGCTCTGGGTCGATGCAACGCCAGCTCGCGCCGCGCACAGTCGCGGGCGCCGCTCCGAAACCGGGTGAGATCGGCGTCACGATGACGGCGTGGATCCCCCCGGCGCGGCAGCGGACTCCAGCACGCGCCACTCCCGCCCATCCTCGCGGATCAGGGCGTCGGAGCAGGCGGGGCCCCAGCTGCCGGCGGGGTACGGCTCGGGCTCGCCGGCGCGCGCCCACTCGTCCAGGATCGGGGTGATCAGCGTCCACGCGGCGATCACCTCGTCCTCGCGCGCGAAGAGCGTGGCGTCGCCCAGCATCGCGTCCAGCAGCAGGCGCTGGTAGGCCTCGGGCGATTCCTTCCGGAAGGCGCGGCTGTAGTCGAAGTCCATCTCCACCTGCCGCAGCTCGCCCTGCATCCCCGGCACCTTGGCCTCGAAGAGGAGACTGATCCCCTCCTGCGGCTGGATCTTGAGCACCAGCGCGTTGGGCGCGGGGCTGTCGCCCTCCACCATGTCGAGGATGGGGTGCGGCGCGGGGCGGAAGCGGACCACGATCTCGCTGAGCTTGGCGCCCATCCGCTTGCCGGTGCGCACGTAGAACGGCACGTCGGCCCAGCGCCAGTTGTCGATCCACAGCCGCAGCGCCGCGAAGGTCTCCGTCCGCGATTGGGGATCCACGTTCGGCTCGCTTCGGTACCCCGGCATCTTCCCGTCGGCCGACGCGGCGTACTGGCCGCGCACGGCGTCGTGCGCCACGTCTTCGCCGCGGATGGGGCGGATGGAGCGCAGCACCTTCACCTTCTCGCTGCGGATGCTGTCGGCGTCGTAGCTGGCCGGCGGCTCCATGGCGACCAGCGCGAGGACCTGCAGCAGGTGGCTCTGCACCATGTCGCGCAGCGCGCCGGCCTTCTCGTAATACCCCGCGCGCTGTTCGACCCCCACCGACTCGCCGACGGTGATCTCCACGTGGTCCACGTAGTTGCGGCTCCACACCGGCTCCCACACCAGGTTGCCGAAGCGGAAGACCAGGATGTTCTGCGTGGTCTCCTTCCCCAGGTAGTGGTCGATGCGGAAGATCTGCTTCTCGTCGAACACGCGGTGCAGGTCTTCGTTCAGCTGCCGGGCCGAGTCCAGGTCGTGCCCGAACGGCTTTTCCACGATGATGCGGCTGAAGCACTTCGACCTGGCGTCGCAGACGAGCCCCGCGCGCCCCAGCTGCTCGGCCACCAGCTCCATCACCCCCGGCGGCACGGCCAGGTAGAAGAGGCGGTTTCCCCCGGTCCCCTGCTCGGCGTCGAGCCGGTCGAGCGTCTCCTTCAGCTTCAGGAAGCCCGCGGGGTCTTCGAACACGGAGCCCACGTAGTGCAGCCGCGGCGCGAACTTCGCCCACTCCTCGTCGCCAGGATCCTTCGCGAACTCGGCCAGCGCGGCACGCATCCGCTCGCGGAACGTCTCGTCGTCGGCCGCCTCGCGCGCGAAGCCGACCACCGCGAAGTGCTCGGGAAGGAGCCCCTCGCAGAACAGGCGGTAGACGGCGGGCATCAGCTTGCGCCGGGTCAGGTCGCCGGTGGCGCCGAAGATGACCAGCGCTAGCGGCTGCGGCGTTCTGGCCGACTTCATGGTCTTGCGCAGCGGCGTCTCGGCGGGGGCGCCGCTGGCCATGGTCACCTGCCCGGCGGTGGGGCCGGAGCCGGTGGCCGTGGAAGGCTTGGCGTCGCTCATCCGCCGTGCCCTTCCGGCGCCGCCGTCTTCACCGCGTGGCCGCCGAACTGGTTGCGCAGCGCCGCGATCACCTGCGCGCCGTAGCTCTGGTCCTGCCGCGAGCGGAAGCGCATGAACAGCGACTCGGTGATGATGGGCGCGGGAACGTTCTGGTCGATGGCGGCCTGCACCGTCCAGCGCCCCTCGCCGCTGTCGGCCACCCAACCCTTGATGTTCTCCAGCTCCTGCCCCTCGGCCGTGTAGGCCAGCTCCAGCAGCTCCAGCAGCCACGAGCGGACCACGCTGCCGTGGTTCCACAGCCCGGCGATGGCGCGCAGGTCGAGCTTGAACTCGCTGGTGTGCAGGATCTCGAACCCTTCGGCGTACGCCTGCAGCAGCCCATACTCGATGCCGTTGTGCACCATCTTGGTGTAGTGCCCGGCACCGCTGGGGCCCACGTGCAGATAGCCGTCCTGCGGCGCCAGCGTGCGGAAGGCGGGCTCGCAGATGGCCACGGCCTCCTTCGGCCCGCCCACCATCAGGCAGTACCCCACCTTCAGCCCCCACACGCCGCCGCTGGTGCCCGCGTCGATGAAGTGGATGCCGCGCGCCTCCAGCTCGGCCGCGCGGCGCTTGCTGTCGTGGAAGTTGGAGTTGCCGCCGTCGATCAGGATGTCGCCCGGCTGCAGGCTGTCCGCGAGCTTCGCCAGCGTGGACTCGGTGGGCGCGCCGGCGGGGACCATCACCCACACCACGCGCGGTGCCTCCAGCGCCTGCGCCATCTCCTGCAGCGAGAACACGGCCGTGGCGCCCTGTGCCGAGCCCACCTTCTTCGTGAGCTCGGGATCGAGGTCGTACACTACCACCTGGTGGCCGCCGCCGAGCAGGCGCTCCACCATGTTGCCGCCCATCTTCCCCAGCCCCACCATGCCCAGCCGCATGTGCCGCCTCCCGGTTCGCCGTGCGTCCACCGGCCGCCCCACCGCGGCCCGATGCGTGAATTACGCCGCCGCCCGCCCGCGCGGCAAGGGCGGACGTGCGGAGCAGGCGAATGATACGGGGGGTTGGATGACGCCGTGGTTACATCGCCCGATTCCGGCCCGCGCGGCGGCGTGGGCGGATGAATCCGCGGCAACAACGGCCCGAAGTCCGCCTCCGCGGACTCCCAGGTCCG
Organism: Longimicrobium sp.; assembly: GCA_035691085.1. Classification (GTDB taxonomy): domain Bacteria; phylum Gemmatimonadota; class Gemmatimonadetes; order Longimicrobiales; family Longimicrobiaceae; genus Longimicrobium. The sequence goes on along the minus strand of DASSJS010000435.1, from coordinate 8,897 downwards.
AGATCGGTGCGCGTCGCCAGCCCCGCGAGCCCTCACCCTGGCGTTCAGGCGCGACTGCGTCGCATCCTGAACGCCTGTCCCTCTCCCAAAACAACCTGGGAGAGGGACCTGGGAGCGCTTCGCGCGGCTACTTCGAGCGGATGTGATGGCGTACGCGGAACGCGAGGTCGGCTCCCACGCATCGGAACCGGCCCCGCATCGACTAGCCTCGCGCAGTTTGCGAGGCTTCCTGCAGTTGTAGCCGTGGCTTCGGCCGTCCGTCGCGATGCCGGCAACCCGCCCGCAACTTCAATCCCGCTCCCCCTCCTCACCACCGGGCCTCCCCGCCGGGCGCGGCGGGGGTGGCGGCTGGACCCAGCCGGCCCGCGCCTCGGGGTGGCTGATCTCGCCGCCCAGCAGCGCGGCGCGCGACACCAGGCCGAAGCCGGCGAACGCCGCGATGAGCGTCACCACCGCCAGCCCGCGCGCCGCGCCACGGCGCCGCCGCATCAGCACCAGCGTGACCAGGGCCAAGACCGCCGAGAGGGAGATCACGTACGTCGAGAGCTCGGCCGCCTCCTCGTGCGCGTGCACAAGGCGGCGCTGGAATCCCTGCGTTCCCGCCAACGCGTGCTCGGCGGGCTCGCCGGTGAGCTGCACGCCCCACGTGGCGATCCCGATCAGCACGGCCAGGATCAGCCCCAGCCGCAGCACGTCCTCGCTCTTCCGCAGCAGCCCCCAGCCGATCAGCAGGGCCGCGAAGATCGTCCCGAACACCGGGACGTGGTTCACCATCAGGTGCAGGTGTGCGGGATTCATCTCCATTCCTCACCGTCCTTTGCCAGACTCCGGTCCGTTGCTCCGCGCGCCCGTCGCCAGCATGCGGAAGGATACGCCCCACCGTGCACGTCGAATGCCCGGAAGCCCGGAACCCGCCCGTGGGGAATCATCCGCGTCCATGCGAGCATAAGCCCAGGCCCGCGAACGAGCTCGATCCCCCGCCGCCGATCCGGCGACTCCGCGCGTTCCACCCGGCTCGATGCGCCTTCCCGGCGGCGTGGTGTGCGGGGACGATTTCGATCCGCCCGCCGCGGGGGTATATTCGGCGCCACCGAACCCCTGATCCCTGGAAACACCGCATCCCGGATATACATGCGGCTTCGCACCCTCTCCGCCGCCCTGGCCGCGGCACTATCCACCACGGGCGGCGCCGTCGCGCAGAACGCCGGCCCCACCCCGGAGCCGAGGCTCGCACCGCCCAGCGCCGCGGCCGACATGGTGCTGCTGAACGGCAAGATCTTCGTGGGCGACAGCGCCGGCAGCACCGTGCAGGCCATCGCCGTGCGCGCCGGGCACATCATCGTATCCGGGCGCAACGACCAGGCGCAGCGCGTGGCCGGCGAGGGGACGCGGGTGATCGACCTGCACGGCCGCTTCGTGACGCCCGGCTTCAACGACGCGCACGTGCACCTGGCCAGCGGCGGCGGGTCGCTGCTGAACGTCGATCTCCTCAACATCACCAGCACCGCCGAGATCGAGCGCCGCGTCCGCGAGGCCGCGTCGCGGGCCGCGCCCGGCGAGTGGATCCTGGGGCGCGGGTGGGACCAGACGCGCCTCCCCGCCGGCGAGCTGGGCCCCGGCGGCTGGCCCACGCGCCTGGTGCTGGACCGCGCGGCGCCCAACAACCCCGTGGTGCTCACCCGCGTGGACGGGCACACCAGCTGGGTGAACACCGCCGCGCTGCGGCTGGCCGGGATCGACCGATCGACGCAAAGCCCCGAGGGCGGCGAGATCGTGCGCGACGCGGCGGGCGAGGCGACGGGGATCCTGAAGGAAGATCCCGCGCGGAACCTCGTCACCTCGAAGGTGCCGCCGCCGTCGCCGGCGCAGATCCGCCGCCAGATCGTCGCCGCGATGGAGCTGGCGGCGCGCACCGGTGTCACCAGCGTGCAGAGCGACGTGTCGCCCGTGACCGCCGGGAGCGCGGCCGACGACAGCCCGGCGCTCCCCGACGCCTTCCGCGTCTACCAGGACCTCCATCGCGCCGATTCGCTCACCGTGCGCGTGTACACCTGGTTCCCGCTGGACCGCGCGGTGATCGAATCATTCCGCCGCCTGGGCATCCGCGCCGGCTACGGCGACGAGTGGCTGCGCTTGGGGATGGTGAAGGGGTACACCGACGGCACGCTGGGCTCGCGCACCGCCTACATGCTGCAGCCCTTCACCGACGACCCGCACACCCACGGGCTGGCGCAGTACACGCAGGCCAAGCTGGACTCGCTCGTGGCCGAGGCCGACGCGGCGGGGCTGCAGGTGATCCTGCACGCCATCGGCGACGCGGCCAACCGGCAGGCGCTGGACGCCTTCGAGCGCGCCGCCCGCATCAACCCGGCGCACGAGCGGCGGCACCGCATCGAGCACGCGCAGGTGCTGGCGGCGGAAGACATCCCGCGCTTCCGCCAGCTGGGCGTGATCGCCAGCATGCAGCCCACGCACGCCACCAGCGACATGCGCTGGGCCGAGCAGCGCATCGGGCACCAGCGGGCGCAGCAGGGTGCCTACGCCTGGCGCTCGCTGCTGAACGCGGGCGCCACGGTGATCTTCGGCACCGACTTTCCCGTGGAGCCGATCCGGCCGGTGGAGGGGATCTACTCCGCGGTCACGCGGCAGAGCCGCGAGCAGCCCGGCGTGCCCCCCGGCGGCTGGATGCCCGAGCAGAAGCTGACGCGCGCCGAGGCCATCCGGCTCTACACCGCGGCGCCCGCGTACGGCGAGTGGCAGGAGCGGGTGAAGGGAACGCTGCGCCCCGGCATGCTGGCCGACTTCGTGGTCTGGTCCGCCGACCTGCTCACCATCCCCGAGCGCGAGATCCTGACCGCCGAGCCGGTGATGACCGTGGTCGGCGGGCGCACCGTCTACCAGAAGCCGTAGGCCAATCGCTCCGGACGGGCCGCGGGCGCCCCTGGCGCCTGAGGCGCCTGTCCCCCCGCTGCGCGGTGGGACTTTCTCCGGGCGGGTGCCGACGCTGCCGTGCACACGGAGCGGCGGAGAAGGACGGAGGCCACGGAAAACCGCCTGGGTTCCCCGTGGCCTCTCCGTTCTGTTCAAGATCCAGTGTTCTGGGTCATTATCATCCCCAATACACCCCGCCGCTGGCTCATTCTCTTGATTTCCGCCGTTCTTCCTTCGCCCGTCCGAGACCTTCGGGCCCGATCAGTGCGAGTGGCCCTGCCCCTGCCGCGCGGCCTCGGCCTGACGGTCCTTCACCACCGAAGCGTAGGCCGCGCGCACGAAGCGCTCGGGTGACACCGGGCCGCGGCCCCAGCGGGCGTCGAACGATGCGGTCGGCCGCGCGGCCACGGCCTGGTCCACCGTCTTCCCGTCCTTCACCAGCTGCTCCACGCGCTCGTACACGGCCACCAGCATGTCCTTGAACTCACGCAGCTGGCCGATGGTGGCCAGCTGCCCGCGCGCGGGGATGATCGGCTCGATGACCTGCGGCGCCTCGGCGAAGTTGGTGACGAACGCCGCCGCCGTCTCAGCCACGCCGGCCAGCCCGCCCCCGGCCTCCACGTCGATGTCGGGGTAGCCATCCATGGTGAAGCTGTTGAGGTACAGCACCCCCGCGCCCTCGAAGTGGATGGCCGCGTCGGCGCCGCTGTAGCCGGAGGGCTGCTTCACGCAGTGCGCCTCCTCGCGCCCCATCAGCACCTGCACCACCTCGGAGTAGCCCATGGCCGGCACCCGCGTGCCCGCCACCAGCGGCGTGGCCGGCGTGCGCGAGGCATGGCGGATCCGCCCGCGCAGCTCCTCTTGCGCCAGGGCCACCGCGCCCCGCTGTCCCCATCCGCCATCGCCATAGCGCGCCGCGCCGGGGCCGTCCATCAGCAGCGCGTAGCGCACCGGCCCGGCGTGCAGCGCGGCCAGCGCCCGCCGCGCCTTGGCCACCAGCGCCGGCGCCTGCACCCCCGCCACCATCACCCCCGCCGAGTCGGCCACCAGCACCAGATTGGCGCCCTGCTCGGTCACCACGTACGTGCGCGGCGCCACCTGCACCGCCAGCCCGCCCGCCACCACCTGCTGCTGCGCCCGGGCGGCCAGGGGCGACAGGCACACGAAGGCGGTCGCGGCGAGCGACATGATTCTGCGGTTCATCGGGGGTTGGGATCGGGTTGGGAGATGAAGGTGCCGGGCGAACCCGCGCGGCCGGCGATCCGCCGTGGAGCGGGGGAAGCTACCAACACGCCGCCGCGCGTCAAATCCCCGGATGAAAAAGACACGGGCCGGGCAACGTGATCCGCCGCCCGGCCCGCGCTTCTTCCCGCTCGCGATCAGGGATTGCTCCCGCCGCCCGATCCCCCCGACGACCCGCCGGACCCGCCCGATCCTCCGCCGCCCGACGACGCGCCGGGGACGTTCACGTCGACGTTCACGTCGTGACGGGTGTTGCCGCCGCCCCGCATGAAGAAGAACCAGACCAGCGCCGCCAGCAGCAGCACGGCCACCAGCCCAATCAGCAGCGAGCCGGTGCCGCTGCCGTCGCCCGAGGGGGGCGGATTGACGTTGTTCACTTCCACGTCGGCCATGTATGCCTCCGGGTGAGCACCCCGGGGCGTGCGCGGCCATCGCCGCACGTAGCACCGGGGCCGTTGATCACTCGCCCTGCGATGGGGCGTAGATGCGCACTCCGTGCCAGAGTGGTGCGGGGGTACGGAGGTACGGAGGTACTGAGGTACAGGGGACCGGCGCAGAGCGCAGCCACGTGCGGGCAAGGGCCACGGTGCGGCTGCCGCGGGCTCGCCCCCCCGTACCCCCGTACCCCCGTACCCCCGTACCTCCGCACCTGCCCCGGCATCTTCCGCCGCGAAGGTTGGGACCCGATATTACGCCGTCTCCCAGACGCAGCGCGGGTCCGATCCACCGATCCCCCGAACCGAATTCGCCCATTGTCTGAACAATCCGCGCGCCCGGAGCCCGGCGCGGCCGGCGGCACGTACCTGCAGGGAACCGAGGACCGCGGCGACTGCGCGCTGGTGCTCACCGGCGGCGGCGCCCGCGGCGCCTACCAGGTGGGCATCCTGCGCTACATCGCGCGGCGCTGGCCCGACATGAACTTTCCCATCATCACGGGCGTGTCCGCGGGGGCCATCAACGCGGCGCACCTGGCGCAGGCGCACGGCACCTTTCCGCAGGCGGTGGACGAGCTCTGCGCGTTGTGGTGCGAGCTCACCCCCGACCGGATCTTTCGCGTGGACGTGCCGGCGCTGCTGGCCAACATGGGGCGCTGGGGGCTGCAGCTGGCCGGCGGCGGAATGCGCGAGAACCGGGCGCGCGGGCTGGTGGACACCGCGCCGCTGTGGGAGCTGCTGACCGACGCGCTGGCACCGGTGGACGGCGAGCTCACGGGGATCGACTACAACCTGGCGCGCGGCACCCTGCGCGCGGTGGCGCTGGGCACCACCAGCTACAGCACCGGGCAGACGGTGATCTGGGCGCAGGGACGCAACCTGCAAACGTGGGAGCGCCCCTCGCGCATCGCCATCGAAACGCGGCTCAAGGTGGAGCACGTGATGGCCAGCAGCGCGCTCCCGCTCTTCTTTCCCGCGGTGCAGATCGGCGATCAGTGGCACGGCGACGGGGGGATCCGGCTCACGGCGCCGCTCTCGCCCGCGCTGCACCTGGGCGCGCACAAGATCCTGGCGGTGAGCACGCACTACGAGCGCACCCGCAACGAGGCCGACCGGCCCACGGTGCGCGGCTACCCGCCCCCGGCACAGGTGCTGGGCGTGCTGCTCGACGCCATCTTCCTGGACGTGGTGGACCAGGACGTGATGCGGATGGAGCGGATGAACGAGCTCCTGCGCCGCGTCCCCGAATCGCGGCGCGACGGGATGCGGCTGGTGGAGCTGATGACCTTCCGCCCCTCGCGCGACCTGGGCAAGCTCTCGCGCGAGCACGAGCCGCGGCTCCCGCGCGCCTTCCGCATGCTCACCCGCGGCCTGGGCACGCGCGAGACCGCCAGCCCCGACGTGCTGAGCATGATGATGTTCCAGGACGACTACGTCCGCCGCCTGATCGAGCTTGGCGAGGAAGACGCCGAGGCCCGTCACGATGATCTGGCGGCGTTCATCGAGAGCAACGGAACTGCAACGGGTGCGTGAGTGCGTGGGAACGGGTGCGTGAGTGCGTCGGAACGGGTGCGTGAGTGCGTCGGAACAGGTGCGTGAGTGCCTCGGAACAGGTGCGTGAGTGCGCCGGAACGGGTGCGTGAGTGCGTCGGAACGGGTGCGTGAGTGCGTCGGAACGGGTGCGTGAGTGCGTCGGAACGGTTGCGTGAGTGCGTCGGAACGGGTGCGTGAGTGCCTGGTCGTGGCGATCCGCCGCCGCGGCGGGTGACGGCGCGCGAAGGCGGGGCTCGCCGCGGTGTCTAACGCACTGGCGCACTGGCGCACTGGCGCACTCACGCACTCACGCACTCACGCACCCACGCACTCACGCACCCGTTGCAGTTCCGCCATCTGGACATCCCCCGGAGGCGGTGCTAGAATACCGCCCTGCCGCACCCGGCTACGTACGCCGGCGGCCCTGTTGACCTGTAAAACGCGGGCGAGCTGAGCCATGGCCGAGCTGAAAGTAAAGCGCGACAACGCCGTTGTGGTCGAGGAAGACTACAGCTGGTGGGAAGTGATCTACTGGCTGGTGGGCATCGTCATGATCCCGCTGGTGCCCATCCTGATGATCACCTTCTTCACCCCGTTCTCGGGCGTGGGCGCCACCGGCCACTGAGCCGGCACGCCACCACGCGGCACGAGGCCCCGCCCGGACCTGTCCGGGCGGGGCCTCGTCTTTGTGCCTCCGTGAACGTCACTCCGTGACGGATGACCGTTCGCCGCCCTGTGCGCAGCGGCGCACCACGTTTCGCGCGTCACCCGCCACGGGGCCGGGGCTCACGCGGCGCGACCCGCGCCGTGCCGCCGGCCGCGGGACGCCCGGCGTGGGGTGCGGCGACGGGTTGGAGGGGATCGGCAGGCGCCCCGCCTCGGTGAAGCGCTCGCCGCGCACGAACAGGTAGCGCCCGCTGTTTTCCTGCGTCACTGACACCGTCAGGTAGCCGCGGTACGCCTCGGCCGAGCCCTCGTACCGCCGCTCGGCCCGAAGCGTCTCCTGCCCCCCATCGTACCAGTTGACGGTGTACCCCATCCCCGACACCGCCGACTGCGCGCACCGGAAGCTCTCGATCGACGCCACGCCCTGGCTGGTGAACACGCCGTCGTCCATCGATCCCGGCCGGGCCGGCAGACACCCGCACATCGCCGCCGCCGCGAGCATCGCCCCGCCCCGAACCACCCGCCGCATCGGGAAGGTCATCGCACTCTCCCATCCTAGCAGGTTCAACACGTCCTCCATGCGCCCCCCTGACTTCGATCAGCACTCAGCACTCAGCACTCAGCACTCAGCACTCAGCACTCAGCACTCAGCACTCAGCACTCAGCACTCAGCACTCAGCACTCAGCACTCAGCACTCAGCACTCAGCACTTCACCGCGTCTCCGCCCGCCTTCCCATCGCGAACCGCCGGGCAAGCTGCCGCACGTCGCCCATCTCCTCGCCCCACACGCGGCGGTTCAGCACCAGGGTGCCGCGCGGCTGCAGCATCACCTTCCCCAGTTCCACCGTCTGCGCCACGGCGCCGCTCTCGTCCAGCACCTCCAGCCGCACGTTGTGCTCGCCGGCGGGAAGGGTGAAGCGCGCCACCGAAATGCGGTTGGGAAGGAGCGTCCAGCTCCTCGTGTCGGCCCGCTCCAGCAGGTTGCCGGCAAGGTTCAGCACCCGCCCGGTGATCCACCCCGCCGCCTCGTCCTTCTTGGTGGCGGCGCGCTCCACCTCGCGCGTGGCGGTCAGCTTCACGATCCCCCGCCCCACCATCCGCGTGAACATCCCCGGGCGCTCCGCCTGCCAGCGGCGCAGCATGGCGGCCGACACGTCTTCCACCACCGGCGCGTCCACCGCCTGGCTGTCCACCACCACGCGCACGCTCGGCGCGTCGGAGGCCTCCAGCTGGTACTGGGTCCAGGCGAGCTTCATCACGTACCCGCCCTCGAGCGCGGTTCCCAGCTGGAAGCCGGGGTGCTCGTCCAACGCCTCGCCCCAGTACGCCTGCTCCTGCAGGTTGCCCACGAGACGGCCCACGATCCGCGCCGCCACGTCACCCTGCTGCCCGCTGTCGGCCGCGTCGAGCTCGTCCCTGAAGATCGGCACGTGGATGTCTTCGCTGGCGCGGTGCGCCACCCAGCCGTTCTCCACGAACACCACCAGCTGCGCCGTCGCCGCGTCCGCCGAGGTGGCCGCGTGGGCCAGCTGGTAACGCCGCGCCGCGCTGTCGGCCACGGTGCGCACCCCGGCGTCCATCGCCGCGCGGTACAGCTCGGCGCCCAGCCACTCCGGCGCCTGGGCCTGGTCCTTGTCGCCGCACGCCGCGAACGAGCGCTCGGCGTTGCGGTAGCTCACCAGCGCGTCGTTGCGCTCCCCCGCCCCGCGGAAGGCCAGCCCCGCCAGGTAATGGACGAAGCCGTCGCCCACGCAGGGGTCCTTGCGGTCCGCCAGGCGGCCCAGCCAGTCGCTGGCCTTGCGGGCCTCCACCAGCGCGCCGTCGCTGCTCCCCAGCGCCAGGTAGTTCAGCATCCGGTAATAGGGGAGCAGCGCCATCTCGCTGGGCGGGGGAACGTAGTCCACCACCGCGTCGTTGATCAGGAACTGCCCCGCCTGCTGGCTCAGGCTGCGGGTAAAGCGGTTCTGCGCCTCGGCCTCGGCCCACTCGAAGGCGGCGTTGCTGGCCTCCCACTTCCCGGCGTAGTGGTACACCAGCCCGAGCTGGAGCTGGCGCACCAGCTCGTCGCGCGGGCGCACCTTCGAGGCGGC
>DASSJS010000434.1:0-4988 GCA_035691085.1 Longimicrobium sp. | reverse complement strand
CGGTAGAGGCGCGCTCGGGCGAGCGGCTGGTGCTGCAACTGGCCGAGGGCACCAGCGTGCGGGTGACCGGGCGAGACCACGACGGCGTGGCGATCCACTCCGCCAGCGCGCGGCGGATGGACGTGACGGCCGAGCGCGTGCCCGGCGGCGTGCGCATCCGCGCGTCGGTGCAGCGGAACCACGACGGCAACGGCCCCGACCTGGTGATCCAGGTGCCCGGCCGGTTCGACGTGCAGGTGGATGGGGACGGCAGCGGCGTGGAGCTCCGCGACGTGCGCGGCACCTTCAGCGGGCACACGCGGGGCGGCGGCGTGGCGTTCATCCGCGCGGGCGGCACGGTGCGGATGGACGCGGGCGGCGGCGGCGCCTACATCCAGGATTCGCATCTGGACGGGCGGCTGGAGATGGGCGGCGGGGGCGTGATGATGGCCCGCAACCGCGGCAACCTTGACGTGGTGGGCGCCGCGGCGACGGTTCACGGCACGCCGGACCAGGCCCGCGCCTGGGCCGACCGCCTGCGCGCCGACGCCGGAGCACCGTCGTCGCGCGCGGGCGACGTCACGTGGAGCGCGAACGGCGACGGGAGCTGGACCGCGGCGGTGGCGGGGTCGAACGTGACCTGCCAGGGCGACAACTGCGTGGTGTCCGTGGATACCGCTGGCGGTGCCGGCTGGTCCACCGACGTCCAGGGCAACCGCCGCACCTGGAGCCGCGCGGCCGCCTCGGCCGATGCGGGACGTCGGGGCGCCGTGGCCTCGGCGTGGAGCGGCGGGGCGCCGGCGGCGACGGCGCGCGGTGCGGCGGCGCGAGAGCGTGGTGCGTCCGCCGCGGCTCGCGGCGCGGCGGTCGCGGCGGGGTCCAGCGATTCACGCGGCGCGGGCTCGACGTGGACCGTGGAATCCCGTGGCAGCACGCGGATCGCCGGCACCGCCAAGCCCCTCGTCATCAGCGCCGATGGCAACGGCTACGCGTACGCAACGGGCGACGTGGCCGGGCGGATCGCCTCGATCGAGGCCATGGCCCGCTACGCGCCGCCCGAGGCCGCCGCGCAGGGCATCGCGCAGCTGGCGCTCGCGGATGGTGACGCGCGCGTGGAGCGCGCCGCCGTGGACGCGCTCGCCGGCCTGCGCGACGTCGCCCGCATCGAGCAGCTGCGCCGCATCGCCCGCGAGCACCGCAACCCCGAGATCCGCCGCCGCGCCGAGGAAGCGCTTCGGTAGTTGGGCGCGGTCGGAAGATGATGAACGAAGGCGATCCGGAGGTGACGGATCGCCTTCGTTCGTCAAAGGGAGATAAATCGTTTGTTGAAAACACTCTACGCATGTCATCCTGAGCTGAGGGAGCCGCCGCGCCGATCCAGCGTTCACACGATAGCCCGGCGGCGACCGAAGGATCTATTACCGACGGAGCGCTACCGCTGGTTGAACGCATCGACCGGCGGCAGATCCTTCGGCCTGCGGACGGTCGCTCATGCCGCGGCGCCCGTGTGGCCGGCCTCAGAATGACATCGTAAGTGGTTGTGCATCTAGGAGATACGACTACTGGGGCAGCGAACCGCCCGACGCGCGACCGCCGGTTTGTCGCATCAACCAGCGGCAGATCCTTCGGCCTGCGGGCGCCCGCTCATGCCGCGGCGCTCGTGCGGCCGGCCTCAGGATGACATCGTAAGTGGTTGCGCATAGAGGAGATACATCTTCTGGTCAGGGAGATGCATCGGATCGGAAAGGGAAGTGCCCGGCGCCGATCCTCGGCTCCGGGCACTCGTCCATCATCATCCCCCCGCCATTCCTCAGCTTTCGGGGACGTAGGGCTGAGGGATCAGGAACTCGCCGTCCTCGTAGCCGCCGTCGTCCTCCAGCATGGTCAGAAGCTGCAGGTGGCGGCGGCGGAGGCGGTTGGCGGAGTGGAAGGCCTCTTCCTCGGTGGCGCCGAAGCCCTCCCAGGCGCGGTCGCGGCCGTCGTGGCCCACGTGCCCCGAAAGCCAGGGCGAGCCGGCACCGTGAACGCGCGGGGTGCGCCAGGGGTGGCCGAACGGATCCAGGTAGGTGCCCACCACCTGCCCGGCGCGGTTCACCACCACGCCAAACGCCCCGCCGCGCGCCGCCCGGCGCCGGCGGATGGCCTCCACCGCGCGCGGCAGCGCGTCGAGCGCGAGCACTACTCCGCACAACACGCCGATGGCGGAGACTGTGTCGAACAGCAATTCCCTCATGGCTTTACGTCAGCATGGCGTACAAGGTGCCGCAACGGCCACCCCTCCTCCGTTGTACACCCGATCCCGTTTGCGTTCCGCCTTCCGTACGGCTCCGCGCGCCCCGCGTTTCAGCGCACCCGTCCGAGCCGTTCGCACATCTGTTCCCGAGACGTGCGGATGCTTCCGCGCCCGCGCAAGTGGATGGTCGGCGCGCCGCCACCTCCCTCCTTCCATACACGACCCGCGGCCGCCCCGCGTCACACCAACGGCCCGGCGTGCTGGAGCGTTGGCCGGTACGGCTCGTGCACCCGTTCCTCGGCCTCCCAGACCACGGACCGGGACAAAACGCGAGATGAAGCTGAACGAACGAGCCCACCCCACCTCTGACGCGCGGGGGGCCTGATGGCGGTCCGCATCGGCTATCATGCCAGCCACGAGCAGTTCAAGCCCGGCGACCTGATACGCTACGTCCAGCTCGCGGAAGAGGCGGGCTTCGCCAGCGGAATGTGCTCGGACCACTACTTTCCGTGGAGCGAGAACGAGGGGCAGAGCGGCTTCGCCTGGAGCTGGCTGGGCGCGGTGCTGCAGGCCACGAAGCTGGCGTTCGGCGTGGTGACGGTGCCGGGCGGCCACCGGTACCACCCGGCGATCCTGGCGCAGGCCGCCGCCACGCTGGACTCGATGTTCCCCGGGCGATTCTGGATGGCGTGCGGCAGCGGCGAGCGGCTGAACGAGCACGTGTCGGGCGAGCGCTGGCCACCCAAGCCCGAGCGCCACGACCGCCTGCGTGAGGCGGTGGACATCATGCGCGCGCTGTGGGATGGCGAGACGGTGACGCACCGCGGCCTGATCACCGTGGACGAGGCGAAGCTCTACACCCTGCCCACCAAGCGGCCGAAGCTCATCGGCGCGGCGCTGAGCCCCGAGACGGCGGAGTGGGCCGGCGGCTGGGCCGACGGGCTGATCACCGTGGTCGGCGAAAAGGAGGGGATGCGGAAGATCATCGACGCTTTCCACAGGGGCGGCGGGGAGGGGAAGCCGCTGTACCTTCAGGCCCAGCTCTCGTTCGGCAAGACGGATGAGGACGCGCTGGAGGCGGCGTGGAACCAGTGGCGCGCGGCCATGTTCCCCAGCCCCGTGCTGGCCGAGCTGAAGCTCCCCGCCATGTTCGACGCCGCCGCCGAATACGTGACCCGCGGCGACGTGAAGGGAAAGATGCGCATCTCCGCCGACCCTGAGCAGCACCTGGAGTGGCTGCTGGGCGACCTGGATTTGGGTTGGGAGGAGATCAACCTGCACTGCGTGAACCGCCCCGAGCAGGAGCGCTTCATCGAGGTGTTCGGTGAGAAGGTGCTGCCAGAGCTATGGAAGGCGGGGAAGGGCTGAGGAACTGCGGATTTTTCGAGGGAGAGGCGGCGGTGAGGGTCCGCGGCGCCGCGCCCCCTCCGCTCGCTTATGCTCGCACCTCCCCCGTACCGGGAGAGGGTGGCGAGGCAGCGCCCCGGCCACTCCGAAGTGTTGGCGTGAGTGGAGTTTGCAGGCCGCGCCATCGCCGCGGCGACCACCCTCTCCCGGTACGGGGGAGGGTCGCGCTCTAAGGCGCGGGGAGGGGGCCGCGGCGCCGAGGAAACGCCGCTAGGTCCGTGACCCGCCGACGCTGGATCCTGAGATCTACAGAAACGGCGACGGCACGTCCTGCCCGATGATCCCCGCTGCCCGGCCGCGCGCGAACAGCTCGTGGATGGCGCGCTCGCCCTCGTCGCCCAGATCCACCGAGAAGCGGTTGACGTAAAGGTCGATGTGCTGCTGGGTGACCGCGTCGTCCATCTCCTGCGCGTGGGCGCGGACGTACTCGCGGCTGGCGGACGGATGGGCGAAGGCGTGCTCCACGGAATGGCGCACCGCCTGGTCGATCGCGCGGATGGTGGGCTCGCCCAGGTCGCGGCGGGCCAGGATGCCGCCCAGGGGGATCGGCAGGCCGGTGGTCTGCTCCCACCACTCGCCCAGGTCCACCACTTTCACCAGCCCGTGCTGCGGATAGGTGAAGCGCGATTCGTGGATGATCAGCCCGGCGTCCATCTCGCCGCGCTCCACGGCGGGCATGATGTCGCTGTAGACCATCTCGATGCCGGGCGCCGCACCGGGCGCGTACAGCCGCAGCAGCAGGTTGGCGGTGGTGTTGCGCCCGGGGATGGCGATGCGCTTGCCGGCCAGATCGCCCTGCCCGAACGCCTCGCGCGCCACCACGAGCGGCCCGCACCCGCGCCCCAGCGCGCCGCCGCTGCGCAGCAGCACGTACTCGCGCACCAGCTGCGGGATGGCGCCGTAGCTCACTTTCGTCACGTCCAGCGCGCCCTCGGCCGCGAGCCGGTTCAGCGTCTCCACGTCTTCCAGCCGCTCGCGGAACTCCAGCCCGTCCGCGCCCACGATCCCCTTCACCAGCGCGTGGAAGATGAAGGTGTCGTTCGGGCACGGCGAATAGCCCAGCGACAGCGTGCGCGTGGCAGGCTCGGTGGTGATGGTCATCTGCTCCAAGTCCTCGGACATCTCTGATTCCCAGACGGTTTCAGCCACGGGCCCCGGCCGGCGGTTGAAGCCGCGGCAACAACCACGAAAAGCCTCACAAACCGCGTGAGGCTTCAAAAGCTAACAATGAGTCCGGTCTAAAAAGTCCGAAAGCCGAGTCGGACCCCCTTTTCGGGGGGTACTTCGATGTATCCCGAGGTCGAGCTCGTGCGTCTGAGCGCATTCTCGAAAGCCGCTTTCTTGCTCCATCGGGAGCCGAACTGGAGAT
>DASSJS010000433.1:0-9905 GCA_035691085.1 Longimicrobium sp. | reverse complement strand
CCAAGAGTAGACCCAACCTCTTGGATGGAGGACTTCAAACCGTCGTCATACACTCTCGGCAACAACTCTTTGGCGGCTTCGACAACTGGGCCCACGGCATCATCTGGAATGCTCACGCTCTTCATCCTGAGTCAAAGAGGAACTGCAATAGCTGCCAGGATTCCCTCCAGCACTGCCACCGATTCCTCGTACGCCTCGCCCGTGGCGCTCGAGGCGCCGGCGGGGAGCAGTCGGTGCGCCAGGCAGGGGACGACCAGGCGGCGCACGTCGTCGGGCACCAGGAAGTCGCGGCCCTCCACCAGCGCGTAGGCGCGGGCGGCGCGGAACAGGCCGATGGCGGCGCGGGTGCTGGCGCCGGCGCGCAGGCGCGGCTCGGTGCGCGTGGCCTGGATGATGGCCATCAGGTAGTCCACCAGCGCGGGGTCGGCGTGGACGCGCTCCACCCGCTCCTGCAGCGCGAGGACGCGGCCGGCGTCCAGCACGGGGCGCAGGCGGTCCACCGGGTCGCCCGCGCCCACCGACTGCAGCAGCACGCCGCGCTCGTCCTCGGGCTCGGGGTAGCCGATGCTCAGGCGCATCAGGAAGCGGTCCAGCTGGCTCTCGGGGAGCGGGTAGGTGCCGTGCTGCTCCAGCGGGTTCTGCGTGGCCATCACCAGGAACGGCGTGGGGAGCGGATAGCTCCGCTCGTCGATGGTCACGCGGCCCTCCTGCATGGCCTCCAGCAGCCCGCTCTGCGTGCGCGGCGGCGCGCGGTTGATCTCGTCGGCCAGCACCACGTTGGTGAAGATGGGGCCGGGCCGCGTCTCGAACTCGTGCGTGCGCGGGTTGTAGACGCTCACGCCCAGCACGTCGCTGGGGAGCAGGTCGCTGGTGAACTGCACGCGGCGAAAGTCCAGGCCCAGCGCCGCCGTCAGCGCGCGGGCGAGCGTGGTTTTCCCCACGCCGGGGATGTCTTCGAAGAGGATGTGCCCGTGCGCCAGCAGCGCGGCCAGCGACAGCCGCACCGTTTCGCGCTTGCCGCGGAACACGGTTTCCACCTCGTCTACAAGCCGGTCCAGCAGGCTCAGCTTCACGGACTCGGCCGTGTTCGGAACCGCGTTCAGCATCAGGGCGCGGGGCTCGGAAAAGTGTTGGGAGAAGATTGGCAAGGTACACCCCATCCGGCCCTTGGAGCCAGAGGGGGTGTTTGGAACTCGCCATCCGCCGCCCGCGTCAGCCCATTCAGGCCCGCAGGTAATCCGCAAGTCGGTCGGAACTCTCGTAATTGGGATCGTAAACGCGCAATCCACGCTGTTTGGCTGCGTGATAGAGGCCGCGGTCCGCGGTTGCGAAGACCAGCGGGTCATCAGGATTCACCTGGACGAAAGCCAGGGCCGTGGCAAGGTGGATCGCGTCGCCAGCGCCGATCTCGTCCTTTGGGCTCGTCCGAAGTTCGTCAATCGCTGCGTACAGGATCTCCGGTGTGAGAGCAACGGTGGAGAATGCACCGCTGCGGTAGTCGGATAAAAAGGTGCCCACCGTACGTCCAACCGTCCGCAGCGCCTCCGCTTGTTGGAAGACGGGAATGCTGCGCGCGGCCTTCGCAATGGCGGAGACCACCTCGATCTCGACGAAGCTCGAAACAACCAAGCCGCCCCAAATCTTAGGACGGCTGGTGATGGACTTCATCGTCTGCGAGCTTCTGCCCTCCTGCAGGTACCGCTTGGCGAGGGCGCAGGCGTCAAGGAATACGGGCATGCCTCCGGTGCGGTGAACGGTGGCTTCGCAGCAAGCGCTTGATCCCGAGGGGCCGGACGCGCCAACCATGACCAGGTGCGGGGAGCACGTGTTCAGGGTCAGGGAGCGTGTCACGCGTGGCGGGCGTCACCACATAGCCCGCCGCGCGCATCCTCTCCACCCAGGCTGGCACCGTCTCTTCCACCATGGTCCGCTCTCCTGCGTTTCATCGCGTGAATTACACGAAGTGTGTACGCCCAGGCACCTCCTGTCAAGCACCAAAGGTGCCTTCGCGCAAAATACGCCACCGTGGGGACAATGAGCCGTCAACCCCCCCTCGCACATCCGTACCTCCGTACCCCCGTACCTCCGTACCGCAGTTCAAGGATTCAGCCAGTAATTCACCTTGATCAGGAACACGTTGTCCGGGCGCGTGTCGAAGAGCGCGGCGCGGTCGCGGCCGAAGCGGAAGTCGCCGATGCCGTTCGCGAAGTCCTCGCGCTGCTGCTGCCAGGCAACGTACAGCGTGCTCCCCGGCCGCCACTCCCAGCGCAGCACCGCGTTGCCGCGCAGCGAGCGCACGGTGAAGTCCTCGGGGTGCACGCCGCTCAGGTTGTCGGTCGCGAAATCGAAGCTGCGCGCGCGCGTCAGGTAGCGGGTGGTGTCACCGAAATTCACCGCGCTCACGAACGGCGACACGAACAGCTGCAGCGTCAGGTCGGGGTTGAAGGTGTAGTTGAAGCGCAGGTCCATCGACACCGTGGTCTGCCGCAGGTCGGTGAACAGGTAGCGCCGCCCGAACAGCGCCGCGCCCGTGGTGTCGCTCACCGAGCCCAGCGCCTGCGCCGAGAGATCCACGCGGTCGAACGAAGGGCCGACCGACAGGTTCCAGCGGGGCGACGACTTCAGGTCCACCCCCCCGTACACGTTCACCTCGCCCCCGCCATCCTCCGTGTTCAGCAGGTACAGCGACGACGACCCCACCACCGCCTTGCGCGGGTCCGAGCTCAGCGAGAAGTAGCCCGACAGCGCCCGGGGCCGCACCGCCACGGGCCCGCCGCGGGTCAGCCGGTCGTCGAACGAGCGGGGCTGGTAGCCCAGCGAGTAGTTGCCGCTCCAGTAGCTCAGGTGCTGGAAGTAGCCGGTGCTGGCGAAGCTGAGCAGGATCGGGTCGCCGTCGTAGTTCCACTCGCGGCGGCCATTCAGGCTGGCCTGCCAGGTGCGGAACAGCGGCCCGGGGCGCTGCTGGATGTAGGTGACGCCGGCGTCCACGTCGAGCCGCGCCGCGCGCCGCTGCGCGCCCAGGTCGGCGATCTCGTAGCCGGGGGTGATGGTGGCCACCCCGCCCCCGCCGCGCCAGTGCCCGCCCGCCTGCTTGGTCAGCCGCATCTCGCCCTGGAAGCCGCTGAGCGAGGTGGCCCCCGAATCCACCGACAGGGCGCGCGAGTCGGGGCGGTTGAACTGGTGGTAGGGGACGAACAGCTGCTCGCCCAGGATGGCCAGGCTGTCGCCGCGCACGTGGCTCAGCGAGCCGAAGCCCGTCACGCGCCACTGGCGGTTGGCGAACTCGTGCTTGAAGTCCATCCCCGCCGTGTACCCGGCCGAGCGCAGCGCCGCGCGCAGCTCGGGGGTCTCCAGGTCGCGGTTCACCGCGGTCACCATCCCGCCCACGTAGGTGCGCCCGCCGCGCAGGTCGCGCTTCAGCCGCCCCACGAAGAAGTTGGTGAGCGGCTCGGCCACCAGCCGCTGCTCCCCCTCCTCGCCGATGTAGCGCGCCCACTCGCGCCCGGTCAGCGCGTCCATCACCCCGATCGACCACCCGCGCCCCGTCTGGCCGCTCAGCTTGGCGGCGCCCAGGATACGCGTCTGCTGGGGCACCTCGGCCTCGGCCACGTCGGGGCGCACGCCGAAGGTGAGCCCGCCCACCCGGCGCGAGTAGAACAGCCCGCCGCCGGCGGGGATGGTGCCGTTGTTGCCGGAGTTGAAGTTGAAGATCTCGCGCCCCTCCACGAAGAACGGGCGGCGCTCCTCGAACACGGTCTCGAACTGGGTCAGGTTCACCACCGCGGGGTCCAGCTCCACCTGCCCGAAGTCGGGGTTCACGGTGGCGTCCAGCGTCAGGTTGCTGGTCACCCGGTACTTCAGGTCGGCGCCGATGCGGGTGCCGTACTCGTGGTTGTCGCGGAAGGGGTTGCCGCGCGGGTCCACGTACTCGGCGCGCGCCACGGTGTAGGGGAGCACCTCCAGCCGCCGCCCGGCACGCACGCCCCGCAGCCCGGTGAGATGGCCCCACCGCGCGATCCCCCCGCGCTCGTTCTTCGGCGTGTACGACGAGGTGGCGTACTCGCTGCGCCGGCCGATGATGCGCTCGAGCAGGATCCCCCAGGTGTCCGAGCGCGGGTTGAAGCGGAGCTGGCTGAAGGGGATGCGGAACTCGGCGGTCCACCCGCCACTGTCCACGGTGGTGGCCACCGACCACACCGCGTCCCACCCGTTGTCGTCGCCGCGGTCGGTCTTGGCCTCGTCGCGCCGCACCCCCGACGGGTTCACGTCGAACCCGAAGCCGGTGAGGTGGTCGTGGTAGCTGTCGATCTGCACGCCGAACCAGTCGGCGTCGCTCAGGTCCATGTCGCGGCGGCCCAGGCGCGTGTTCACGTGCCCGCGGTCATGCAGCCGCACGCCCACGTACAGCGCCTCGTCGTCGTACACGATGCGCGCCTCGGTGGCCTCGCTGGCGGGCTTCCCCTCCTCGGGGTCGTACTGGGTGAACTCGGTGAACGGGGTGGCGGTCGCCCACACCGCCTCGTCCAGCCGCCCGTCCACGTGGATGGCCGCCGCGGTGCGCACCGCCGTCGCCACCGGCACGGCCCGCCCGGCGTGCGGGTCGTGCTGCCCGGCGCGGGCGGCGGCGGGGCCGGGCTGCGCGGCCAGCACCGAGGGGGCGCACGCAAGGAGCAGGGCGGAAAGGATCCGGGTCTTCATGGAGACGTCTTGACGGGGAGAACGCCGCGCGAGCGCGCGGGGCGGAGATCCTGGACGGCAGGGCGATCCGGTGAACGATAGCACCGGATGGAACACCTGACCAGCCGTATTTTGTCCGTTCGTCACATCGGGCGGACGTCCCGCGGCAGCGGAACGACGGGGCCGGGGAAATCGCGGTGCGCCGCCCGTCGACGTCGCGCGCCACGGCAGCCACCGTCATCCGCCACGGCGGCCAGCGACAGCCCGCGGCTTCTCGCCGATGGCGTCGGCTTGACACCGCGCGGCGCGGGGCTGATTCTCCGCCGCACTCCGAACCGATCGCCCACGGACCCCGTCGGGCCGCCAACGGCCCTGGAAACTGACGACATGAAGATCCGTTCTCGCGCGGCGCTGGCCGCCCTGGGCCTGGCGCTGCTCGCCGGCAACGGTGCGGCGCAGGCGCGCCTCACCACGCCGCAGGAGCAGTTCGGCCACCCCATCGGCGCCGACTACCAGCTTCCCAACTACCAGCAGCTGGTGGCGTACTGGCAGAAGCTGGCCACGCAGAGCGACCGGATGAAGCTGGTGGAGATGGGGCGCACCGCCGAGGGGCGCACCCAGTACATGGCCATCGTCAGCAGCCCCGCCAACCTGCGCAACCTGGAGCGCTACCGGCAGATCGCCGAACGGCTGGCCCACGCGCGCGGGGTCGATTCGCTCGAGGCGATGCGCCTGGCGCGCGAGGGGAAAGCGGTGGTGTGGATCGACGGCGGGCTGCACGCGTCGGAGGTGCTGGGCGCGCAGCAGCTGATGGAAACGCTCTGGCAGCTGGTGAGCCGCAACGACCCGGAAACGATGCGGATCCTGGATGACGTGATCGTCCTGTTCGTGCACGCCAACCCCGACGGGATGGACCTGGTCAGCAACTGGTACATGCGCCAGTCCGATCCCCAGAAGCGCACCCTGGCCGACCTTCCGCGGCTGTACCAGAAGTACATCGGCCACGACAACAACCGGGATTTCTACGCCTCCACCCAGCCGGAGACGGAGAACATGAACCGGGTGATGTACACGCAGTGGTTCCCCCAGATCGTGTACAACCACCACCAGACGGGGCCCACGGGCACGGTGATGTTCGCGCCCCCCTTCCGCGACCCCTTCAACTACGTGTACGACCCGCTGATCCCCGTGGCCATCGACCTGGTCGGCGCCGCCATGCACTCGCGCTTCGAGGCCGAGGGGAAGCCGGGGGTGACCATGCGGCGCGGGTCCTCCTATTCGACGTGGTGGAACGGCGGGCTGCGGACCACGGCGTACTTCCACAACATGATCGGGCTGCTGACCGAGACCATTGGGAGTCCCACGCCCATCGACATCCCGTTCGTGGCCAACCAGCAGCTCCCGCGCGGCGACATCCCGTTCCCCATCGCCCCGCAGCGCTGGCACTTCCGGCAGTCCATCGACTACTCGGTCACCGCCAACTACGCCGTGCTGGACCTGGCGAGCCGGTACCGCGAGACCATGCTCTACCGCATCTGGCGGATGGGCGCCAACTCCATCGCGCGGGGGAGCCAGGACAGCTGGACCGTCTATCCGCGGCGGATGGACGAGGTGCGCGACAGCATGCGCGCCCGCAACCGCCGCGAGGGGAACGCGGTGATGGTACCCGGCGGGCTGTTCCAGGGCGCGCCCGGGCCCGAGGAGAGCCAGCGCTACCTGGCCATGCTCCACCGCCCCGAATGGCGCGACCCGCGGGCCTACGTCATCCCGGCCGACCAGCCGGACTTCCCCACCGCGACCAAGTTCGTCAACGCGCTGCTGGAGAACGGGATCGAGGTGCAGCGGGCCACGCGGGCCTTCAAGGTGGGCGAGCGGTGGTATCCCTCCGGCTCGCTGGTGGTGATGGCCGACCAGGCGTTCCGTCCCCACGTGCTGGACATGTTCGAGCCGCAGGACCACCCGCACGACGTGCTGTACGAGGGCGGGCCGCCGATCCCCCCGTACGACGTGGCCGGGTGGACGCTGGCGTACCAGATGGGGGTGAAGTTCGACCGCGTGCTCGGCTCGCTGGCCGGGCCGTTCGAGCCCGTGACGGCGTGGAACCTTCCCGCGCCCCCGGCCTCGCCCGCCGAGCCGCGCTGGGCGCCGGCGGGGTACACGTTCTCGCCGCGCCAGAACGACGCCTTCACGGCCGCCAACCGTCTCCTCGCCGCGGGCGTGGAAGTCTCGCGCGTGGTGTCGGCGGATCGCCGCGAGGGACGCCAGGGCCCCCAGGCGGGCGACTTCTTCGTGCGCGCCGACGGGCGTGCCGGGGCCCAGGCGATGCGGTTCGCGGCCGAGAGCCTGGGCGTCCGGTTCCAGGCGGTGCACGACACCCAGGTGCCGCGCGAGGCGCGCCGCCTGCGCCCGCCGCGCATCGGGCTGTGGGACCGCTACGGCGGGTCCATGCCCAGCGGGTGGACGCGCTGGGTGTTCGAGCAGTTCGGCTTCCCCTGCCAGCGCGTGTTCGCCCCCGAGCTCGACGCGGGGAACCTGAACGCGAAGTACGACGTGCTGGTGTTCGTGGACGGCGCCATCCCCGAGGCCGACCGCGCCGGCGGGGGCGGCCCCGGCGAGTTCGGGCGGATGCCCGACCCGGCCAGCGTCCCGCCCGAGTACCGCGCGCAGATCGGCAACATGACCGTGGCGAAGACCGTCCCGCAGCTCCGCGCCTTCCTGGAGGCCGGCGGGACGGTGATCACCGTGGGCAGCTCCACCGTGCTGGCGCGGCACCTGGGCCTGCCCGTTCATGACGCGCTGGTGGAGCGCGCGGCCGACGGCACCGAGCGCCACCTGCCGCGCGAGAAGTTCTACATCCCCGGCTCCATCCTGCGCGTGGCGGTGGACACCTCGCAGCCCGCCGCCTGGGGATTGGAGGGCCACGCCGACGTGATGTTCGACGAGAGCCCGGTGATGCGGCTGGATGCCGACGCGGAGTCGAAAGGCGTGCACCGCATCGCCTGGTTCGACACGGCCGAGCCGCTGCGCAGCGGATGGGCGTGGGGGCAGGAGAAGCTGAACGGCGGCGTCGCCGCGGCTGAAGCCGATGTGGGCCGCGGCAAGCTGTTCCTGTTCGGCCCCGAGATCACCTTCCGTGGCCAGCCGCACGGCACCTTCAAGCTCCTGTTCAACGCCCTCTACTCCGCCGCCGAGCAGCGCTGACGGCGAGTCGGGGGGGATGAAAACGAGGGGCACGCGGCGATCCGGCCGCGTGCCCCTCGCCTGTTCCGCCGATGGCGCTCACGAGTACCCGTCATCCTGAGCCGCCGCGGCATTCAACCCACGTCCGCACGGGCCTCTTGCGGCGGCGAAGGATCTGCCGACGGAGCTCGGAACCGTTTTCCGAAGCGCGCCGGGTGCTGTTCGTGCAGGTAACCCCCCTTACATCAGACCCCGCCAGCCACGAGCGACGATTTCGTCGTTCCCGCCACGTCCAGCCATCCCGCCTGCGCCTGCAGCTCTCGGTAGATCTCACTCCCGCCTTTCACGGTCTCCAGCGGAAACTCCCCGTCCTTCGGCGCGAACTCGAACGAGAACTCGGCGACCATCGGGAAGTGATCCCTGGTGTCGCCGACATACCAGAAGGTGTGGCTCATCTCCAGGATCGGCCCGTCGCCGAAGCGGAACCCGCCCACGCGGCGCGCGATCTCGTTCACCACCAGCCCGCCCACCGTCTCCAGCGGCGTCTGTGCGATGATCCCGAGCGTGCCAAGCGCCGGGAAGAGCGCGGCGGCCTCGGCCACGGTTTCGGGAAGGATGCCATCGTCCCGGTTCTTGAGCGTGTTCGAACGTGAATACTGGCTGGCGAATGGAGGCACGATGTCCTCCTCGAACTTCGGCTTTCCCTTCTCGGTGGAGCTTGCATCCTTGAGCGCCGCCAGCAAACGGTCGGGGCAGCGGAACTTCAGCGTGAGGTCCACCTTCCCCTCTTCTCGCCGTGCGCGCAGGATCCACCCCAGATTGCGGAAGCTGTCGTCGCGGGTGTCGAGGAACGAGGTTTCGCGCTCCTTTTCGATCCATGCTCCCGACTCGTCGTTGTGCCAGTCGTCCGGCTTCTCCCCCTTTGCTTTCGCCTGCTCCTCTTCCAGCTCCTTCTGCAAGAGCATAGTACCACCGGCGCGTTTGACCGCGCGCTTCACCAGTTCCAGCCACTCGTCCGCAACCGATCCTCGTTTGCGGAAGCGGGTGGTGCTGAGGAGCAGCTTGTACTCGCGCGAGGTGATCTCGTTGGGGGTGGGCATGATGTCCGTCCCGGGAGATGGAGGGAGAGCGGTGAAGGCCACGCGGCCTTTCCAGCATAACGATCGGATGGCTGCGGAAGGGAGGATTTCCGTTGGGCCGGGCGTGATCACCTTGCCACGTGCCAGGCGCCATCGGCAGAATGAAGACGCGGCGCGGCTCGTGCATCCGGAGCCGGGCGAAAACGGCGACATTCCCTCGCATCCATCCCGCTCCGGACCCATGCGTCTCACCCGCAGACTTGTTCCGCTGGCGCTCGCCCTGCTCGCGGCGGCGCCCTCGCACCGCGTGGCGGCGCAGCAGCACTCGCAGCAGCCCACGGTCATCATCCTGGTGCGCCACGCCGAGAAGGACCGCTCCGACCCGCGCGCCTCGAACCCCGAGCTTACCGCCGCGGGGCAGCAGCGTGCCCGCGATCTGGCGCGCGTGCTGCGGCGGCGCCACGTGAACGCCGTCATCACCACGAACCTGAAGCGGACGGTGGACACCGGAAAGCCGACGGCCGACCACTTCCACGTGGTCCCCGAGGTGTACCGCGCCACGGGCGACGGGAAGCAGACGGGGATCGCGATGGCGCAGATGATCCGCGCCCGGCATATGGGGCAGACGGTGCTGGTGGTGGGCCACTCCAACACGGTGCCGGCGACCATCGAGGCGATGGGCGGGCCCAGGATCAACGAGATCTGCGACTCGGCGTTCTCCAACCTGTTCATGCTGGTGCTGTACCCCAACCGCCCGCCGCGCTTCACCCACACCCACTTCGGCGCCGCGGACCCGCCCGGCGGCCGGGGGTGCAACAACGGGCTGGTTCGGTAGAAGTCGGTGCTGAGTGCTGAGTGCTGAGTGCTGAGTGCTGAGTGCTGAGTGCTGAGTGCTGAGTGCTGAGTGCTGAGTGCTGAGTGCTGAGTGCTGAGTGCTGAGTGCTGAGTGCTGAGTGCTGAGTGCTGAGT
>DASSJS010000432.1:0-9260 GCA_035691085.1 Longimicrobium sp. | reverse complement strand
GGGGCGGCGGGCATCGGGCGCGCCGCAACCCGCTCGGGGCGCTTGAGCTCCTCCTCCTGCCCCAGCCACTCCACCAGCCGCGCGGCGGCCGAGCCGGGCTCGTTGCCGCCCAGCCGCACCACGCCGCGCGCCACGAACTCGCGCATCGGCTCGGTGGCCATCCCCACGCTCACCAGCAGCACCACGGCCGCCGCCGCCTTCATCCAGGCGCCGGCCAGCGGCACCGAGCGGCGGCGGAAGCGCGCGCGGTCGAGGGCGGCCAGGGCCACCGCCCGCTTGTTGGGGTCGGGCATCTCGGCGGGGAGCAGGCTCAGCCACTCCTTCGCCAGTGTACTCTTCTGCTGGAACCCCTCCAGCCGGGAGGTGCAGGCGGCGCAGGTGCGCAGGTGCGCCCCCATCATCCGCTGTCCCTCGCGGTCCAGCTGGTGGTCCATGTATCGAATCAGGTCGTCGTCACCCAGGTGGCGAGACCCTGCCAGAACACTCATCTCAGGCTCTCCGAGGTTGGAGCGAGCTCGCCCGCGAGCTTGTTGAGCGCCCGGGCGATCATGGTGCCCACCGACCCCGTGGTCGTCCCGACCGCGTCGGCGATCTCATGGTGGGCGAAACCCTCTTCCCTCATCAGGAGCACGGTCCTTTCCTTCCAACTCAGCCGGTCGAGCGCCGCACGAACCACCTTGCGGCGCTCCGCGCTCTCCGCGGCGTCGTCGGGCCCCGGTCCCACGTCACCCATCGGCGCCCGGTCGGGCGACCCCATCAGCAGCGTCATCCACCGGGCACGAGCGCGCGCGGTGTCGCGCACCACGTTGGTGGCCACGGCAAAGAGCCATGCGCGCACGTGCCGGTCCTGCGGCGGACGCTCGACCAGCCTGACGAACGCTTCCTGCGCCGCGTCCGATGCCAGGTCCGCATCGCCGGTGAGGCGCACGAGGTACCTGTACAGGCCGTCGTAATGCTCGAGGAAGAGCTGGGTTACGTTCAAGCGCTCTTCCGAGGTGGGCATGGTGTCCAAGCGTGAGAAGCGTTCGTTGCTGCCGTGCGCTCTCGGGGCCGCTGTGAAACGGGCCGGGGGGCGCGTTTCTGACCGGCCGGCGCCGCGGGCGCGAGGGATCGGGAGCGGAGCGGTGATGCGCGGAGGCAGGGATGGCGCACGGCGCGCGGCCGTGCTTCTTCCATGATAACGCCTGTTTCCCTCCCGTGGGAGAGCCCTTCCGCCAGCGGCCACGGAGGATGAAGGTGGCGGCACGAGGCCCGGGCTGTTGGAGCCTCGCGCGGTTTGCGAGGCTTCTCGTGGTGGTTGCTGCGGCTTCAGCCGCCGGTGCGGGGCTGCGTCCGGGGACCGTCCACTCAGGTGATGACCGCCCCCGGCGTTCCCAGCAGGAGGGGGAGGGGTCCGGACGGCCGATCCGGCGGGCAATCGACATCCCACCGGCCGCTCTGGCGAACCAGGCGCGCGGGAACAATCTTCCCCTCCTCTTCGGTATCCCCTCCGCAGCACCGTCCGCCGAACCACCCTTCCGGAGCCGGCCATGGACCGCACCCGCTGGATCACCCACAAGGGCACCCGCGTTCTCCACCTCGACTACAGCGGCGCCCGCGACCCCGACGAGGCCGTGGCCGCCATCCGCCACTCGATGGAAGTAGTCGGCCAGCATCCCCCCAGGTCGCTGCTGGTGATGACCAGTGTCCGCGACGCGCGCTACAACACCGCCGTGCTGCAGGCGCTGAAGGAGCTGGCCACGCACAACGAGCCTTACGTGAAGGCCAGCGCCGTGGTGGGGATGGGCGGGCTGCACCGCATCGCCTACCAGGCCGTGATCCTGTTCTCGCGCCGCAAGATCCAGACGTTCGACCAGGAGCCCGAGGCTCTGGATTGGCTCGTGGCGCAGGGGTGAGGGGTACGGCGACCGCGCAACGGCCGCGGGAAACGCTTACATTCACCACGCGCCCAGTCTCTCGTCATCCTGAGCGCGGCCACGCAGCACCCGAGGCGTGCTCCGACAGCCGCAGCGCGAAGGATCCATAACGTCGGATGCGCTACAACCGGGTGTTTCGCGAAGACCGGCTCTAGATCCTTCGGCCTGCAACCGCTTGTGCGGACGCGGCCTGGGTGTGGTCGGCCTCAGGATGACGGAAGGTGGCCGGGGTGCGGCATGCACGGTCGATCGCCACAACTGGTATAACCATCCCGGGTGGATGAACCGATGAAGACGTATCTCTCGATCGGCCTGGCGGTGGCGCTGGCCTCGGCCGCGGTGGCGGTGCCGGCGCGCGCGCAGGCCTCGGCCGAGCAGCGCGCCGCCGCCACCGAGCTGCTGATGGCCATGCGCGTGCCCGACCTGCTGCAGAGCTCCATGCAGACCATGCTCGACACGCAGCTGCGCGCCGCGCCCGAGCTGGCCGGCGTGCAGGACGTGATGCGCGAGTTCGTCGCGCGGTACGTGAGCTGGGAGGCGCTGCGCGAGCAGTACGTGGAGATCTACGCCCGCACCTTCACCGAGGAGGAACTGCGGGAGATGACCGACTTCTACCGCAGCGACGTGGGGCAGAAGCTGGCCCGCGCCACCCCGCGGCTGATGGCCGAGGCCACCGCGGCCGGCGAGCGCGCCGTGCAGCAGCACCGCCCCGAGCTGGAGCAGATGATTCGCGCGCGGCTCACGCAGCCGCCGCCCCCCGCGCCCGCGCCCCCGCCGGCCCGCCCCTGACGCGCGGCCGGACAGCGGCGTCGAAAAACGCGAGGCGGAGCGCCCGGAAGGGTGCTCCGCCTCGCTTCGTTCGAGGCATCTTTCCGGCGCGGGAGCAGTGTCCAGTCCGTTCCCCCCGCAATCCGCGCATCCACTTTCGCAAAATTTCCGTCACAACGCCCTTGTTTAAAGACGCTGGGGACCGTAAGGTACGGCTCCGAATGCGTCCATTTTGTAAATGTTCACAAATGGACAGAATCCGCCCGTTATGAGCCTATTGGCGGGGAGCTTTCTGTTTGGATCGTGACGCCGAAATCGAATTTCTGCGCGAGGCGCTGCGCAGGCGCGTGGAGCAGACCTCCGTGCGGCACGTGGCGGCCGAGGTGCAGATGAGCCACGGCGGCGTGTACAACCTGGTGGTGGGCCGGGTGGTGCCGTACGGGAAGACGCTGGCCAAGCTGCGCAGCTGGTACCTTCGCGAGTGGGCGCGTGGGGGCGGGGCGCTCACGCTGGCCGCCGCGCGCTACCTGATGGAGGAGATGCTGGGCACCATCCCCCGCCGCATCCGCGCCCGCGCCGGCCTGGAGCTGATGGACATGCTGGTGGAGCTGTACGCCCGCCACAACGCCGCCACGCCCAGCTGGGTGGTGGAGTTGCGGGTGGAGTACCTGGCCGAGGCCGCGGAGGAGGCGGAATGGGGGGGATGAAGGGCAGAACAGGTGCGTGAGTGCGTGAGTGCGCCAGTGCGTTGAACCGCGCGGCGGGCAAAGGATCGTGCCTTCGCCCGAAACGCACTCACGCACTAGCGCACTCACGCACTAGCGCACCTGTTGACTGCCTTTCACATCGAACGGCACCCGAGCGCTACCTCAACGGCGGCTCCGGCACCGAAACAGATGGATTGTAGTACCGGAACACGGCGAGCCCGACGCGCCCCATCAGCAGGTTGGCGGGGTTGTCGGGGGCGTACGAGGTGCTGGTGTTCTCGCGCGTCATCACGCACACGGCCACGGGGGCGGCGGGCGTGTACATCACGCCGCAGTCGCTGCGCGACTGGTCGACCTCGCCGGTCTTGTGGGCGAAGCGGAGGTCCTCGGGGAGCCAGCGCGCCAGCTTGGTGTTGTCCTGGTTGTTGCGCAGCATCTCCATGGCCAGCGAGTCCATGGCGGGCGACACCGCGCGGCCGCGGTACAGCAGCTCCAGCAGCCGCACCGTCTCGTCGGGGGTGGTCACGCCCAGCCCGTATTTCACCGAGCTGTCCACGGCGATGGAGGTGGAGCGCAGGAAGGTCTTGCTGTGGATGCGGGTGTGGGGAAGGCCCAGCGAGTCCATCTTCTCCCACACCGTCTTCACGTTCAGATGGTCCAGGATCAGGTTGGTGGCGGTGTTGTCGCTGATGGTGATCATCAGCCAGGCGGCGTCGCCCACCGTGGGCTGCAGGCCGCCGTCCATGTACTGCAGCACCCCCGATCCGCCCACCCGGTCGCGCCGCAGCATGGGCATCCGCTCGTCCAGCCCGATGGACCCGCGCTTCACCTGGTCGAGCAGCGACACCAGCACGGCCACCTTGATCAGCGACGCGCTGGGGTACGTCTCGCCGCCGCGGATGGACACGCGCTCGCCGCTGGCCAGGTTCAGCACGCTCACCCCCGCCACGCCCGGGTAGCCGCGCAGCACGTCGTCCAGCGTGCGCCGGAGCCGCGTGGTATCCGCCGGGGCCGCGGCGGGCGTGGATGCCGGCCCGGCGGCGCGCGCGGGGACGCAGGCGCAGAGCAGCGGGGCGATCGGGAGAACGGCGGCGAGCAGGCGGGCGGCTGAGCGCATCGGGGCGTCTGGACGTGGGGGAGATGCCGGATTTCCGGTGGATTCCGCCGCAGTATGGGGATGGATGGAAGCGCTGTCCATCGCCACCCTCTTCCCGTCCCCCTACTCCCGTGGAGAGACGGGTGTCGATTATTTCAACGCAGAGGGAGCAGAGGGAGCAGAGGGAGCAGAGGAGAAACGGTGCGGCACCGTCCTCCGTGGCTCCAGCGAGTTCAATCGCTCCTGAATCCCTGAATTCGGATGCGGCCTCGCGCGATTTCGACGCTAGGTGTCTGTCCAGACTCCGCATTTACGCGCCCGGATCGATCCCGCCCGGCGCGTGGATGCCGCGCCCACAGCCTCGCGCGGTTTGCGAGGCTTCCTGTGGTCGTAGCCGTGGCTTCAGCCGCCCCGGGTAAATCCCGCCGAAGCGCGATCGCCCGCTCTCCGGCACCCTCGGCGTCACCGCAGCTTGCGCATGATGGCCTTGGCCCCGCGCAGCACCCAGCTGCGCGGGGCGATGCGGACGGCGGTGGTGGCCGCGCGGTTGATGAAGCCGGGGGTCACGGTGCCGCCGCCCGCCTCCAGCCCGCGCAGCGCCGCCTCCACCACCTGCTCCGGCGTGCGGATCCCCGGCGCCCGGTCGCGCACCTCCGTCCCCGCCACGGCCTGGAACTCGGTCTTCACCGGCCCCGGGTTGAGGGTGACGATGTGTACGCCCGCCTCGCGCGCCTCCTCGGCCAACGCCTCCGAGAGGGTGATCAGGAACGCCTTGCTGGCGGCGTAGGTGGCCATCAGCGGGATCGGCTGGTAGCCGGCGATGGAGGCCACGTTGACGATCCCGCCGCCGCGCCCTCGCATCGCACGTAGCGCAAGGTGCGACAGCTCCAGCGGGGCTATGCAGTTCACGCGCACCATCTCGGCCTGGCGCTCCAGCGGCAGATCGGTGAACGGACCCTTCAGCCCGAAGCCCGCGTTGTTCACCAGCAGGTGCACCTCGCGCCCGGCCGCGGTGGCATGCTCCCACAGAACGGCGGCCGCGCCGGGCTCGCCCAGGTCCGCCCGCAGCGCCTGCGCGCGCACCCGGTGCGTGCGCGAAAGCTCGTCGGCCAGCGCGCGCAGCCGGTCGTCGCGGCGGGCGGCCACCAGCAGGTTCATCCCCCGCCGCGCCAGCTCGCGCGCGAACGCCTCGCCGATCCCCGCCGAGGCGCCCGTGACCAGCGCCCATCGCCCGCGGTACTGCCAGGGTTCCCCTGCCATCCATCCCCTCGTCGTCGTTTAGCGTATTCCGCGTGCCGCGAACCCTCGTCCCCGCCCGGATCCCCGGCCCGTTCCGCGGCGGCGGCGCGGCCCGCGCGCGCCATCGGATCACCCGGCGGAAACAATTGAGCCCGTGAGCCTTGCGGCATCTGGGCCGCGAGGTGAAATTCGTTGTCCGCTCCGGCGTGCATCCGTTCGCCGTATCAGCTTTTCCCGGGCCGGCTCGGCCTGCTCCCGCTGCACAGAATCGAAGGCTTTCCGGCGCCAGCCCCTACCTGGTGCCCGCCCCGTTTCGTGCGCCACCACCCCTCATCCCACCTCCCAGTGAACCAGACGATGAGCGCACTTTTCCCCCGCCGCGCGCGGTCGGCCACGCTTCGCGTGCTGCTGGCCGGGCTCCCCGTGCTCGCGGCCTGCGGTGACGGCACCGGCGCCGACCGCGCGCGCACCGTGGACGACCTGCCCCTCCCCAAGGGCACCCTGGCGGTGCTGAACTGCACCGCGCAGGTGGCCGACGCGCAGGTGGTGTGCGAGGCGGCAAAGCAGACCACCGGCAAGAACGGCCTCCGCGCCGACATGCACGTGCTGGGCGGCCAGGGCACCTACGTGCGCCTGACCTCGAGCGGGAATTCGTACAACAGCGGCACCCAGGTGCTCTCGTTCAACGTGACGGTGCAGAACCTGACCAACCTGGCCTTCGCCACCACCGACGGCGCCACCCGCCACGACAACGGCGTGCAGGTGTTCTTCGCGGCCCAGCCGGCCACCACCGTGGGGAGCGGCACGGTCACCGTGGCCAACGCCACCGGGCAGGCCACCTTCACCAACACCAACCAGGACTACTTCCAGTACGGCGGCAAGATCGGCGGCGTGGACCAGGCCGAGCTGGGCGCCGACGGCATCCTCTCCACCAGCGAGGTGTCGACGGCCAAGAACTGGCAGCTGAACGTGCCCAACACGGTCACCACCTTCACCTTCCAGCTGTACGTGGCCACCGAGACGCCGTCGGGCGCCGTGGCCAGCGCGGCCCCGCAGGTGACCAGCGTGAGCCCGGCCACCCTGGTGCCCGGCGCCAGCGCCACCCTCACCGGCTTCAACTTCAACGCCACGCCGGGGTCCAACGCCGTCACCATCGGTGGCGTGGCGGCCGCCGTCACCGGGGGCAACACCACCTCGCTGAACGTGACGGTGCCCTGCACCGCCAGCGGCTCGGTGCCGGTCGTGGTCACCCAGGGCGGGATGAAGGGCGCCGCCTACAACCAGCCGCTGCAGGTGACGCAGCGCACGGTGGGCGTGGGCCAGATGATGGTGGCCACCAGCTCGGCCGAATCGTTCTGCAACGAGCTCCCGTCGGTGAACGGCGCCGCGCGCTACATCGTGTCGGTGTTCAACGCCAACACCTCGCCCAGCAACAACACGCCGCCGGCGTTCTCGGGCGATGTCGTCGACGGCGGGCAGGCGCTCTCGAGCGCGTCGGTGCAGGCGGCGGCGGCGGACGTGGTGGCGGCGGCGCAGCGGACCTCGCTGGACCAGGCGATGGGGATGGCGCAGCAGCGCGTGGCCGACCAGCGCCACGCCGACCTGATGGAAAAGAATCGGGCGGCCTACGAGGTGGGGCGCGCGCAGTTCCCCCGCGGCCGGGCGCCGCGCGGGATGCGGCTGAACCGCGAGGTGGTGTACGGCGACCCGCCGGCCACGCGCCAGTTCCGCGTGTCGAACATCTCGCCGCCGGCGGGGCAGACCATCTGCAGCAGCTTCTACGTGGTGAACGCCACCCGCGTGTACTACAACGGGAAGCTGGCCATCTACGAGGACGACGCCACGCCGGCCGGGCTGCGCTCCTCCGACAACGCGTCGATGGCGGCGTACTACCAGCAGATCGGCGACCAGTTCAACGCCGACATGGAGCCCATCGTCCGCAACAACTTCGGCGACATCCTGCGCCGTGACGCCGAGCTCGACAACAACGGGATCGAGATCGCGCTGTTCACGCCGCGCATCAACAACTCGTTCAGCGGCGTGGCCGGGTTCGTGGTGAGCTGCGACCAGTTCCCCAACAACGACACCACCACCACCCCGCGCGCGGCGGGCGGCCCCTACACCGGGCTCGACGCCACTGGCGCCACCGCCAGCTTCGGCGCCAGCAACTTCGGCGAGTACTTCTACGCCTACGAGCCCACCATCAACGGCACGGGCTTCGGCACGGTGGGCACGCCCGACTACTGGTATCGCACCATCCGCAGCACCTTCATCCACGAGAGCAAGCACGTGGCCTCGTTCTCGGCGCGCGTGGCCAACAACGCGCCGTCGTTCGAGGCGGGGTGGCTGGAGGAGGGGATGGCGCGCCACTCCGAAGAGCTGTGGATGCGCAACGCGGTGGACAACCAGGCGTGGAAGAGCAACATCCCGTTCGGCAGCTTCGCCAACCCCATCAACGTGTACTGCGACCTGCGCACCACCGCGGCGGAGTGCCTGGCCAACCCGCGGCGTCCGTCGGTGAACATGCTGCGGCACTTCAACCCGATGTATACGGAGATGTTCGGCACCAACGCGCGCCTGCTGTCGCCGTTCGGGCCCACGGCCAGCGACACCCAGTCGTTCTACTACGCGATCTCCTGGTCGCTGGTGCGTTACGCGGCCGACCGCTACGGTGCCTCGGATGCGGCGTTCCTGGGCGCGCTCACGCAGAGCACCACCACGGGCGCCACCAACCTGGCCGACCGCGCGGGCGTTTCGATCGACCAGATCCTGGGCGGCTGGGCGCTGTCGCTGGCGGCCGACGACCACCCGCTGCTGGCCGCCGCGCCGAGCGCCGACATCCAGTTCCCCACCTGGAACCTGCGCAGCATCTACGCGGGGCTGAACACCGACCCCAACGCCAGCGGCTTCACCCTGGCGTACCCGCTGGTGCCGGCGCAGTTCAGCTTCGGCAACTTCACCGCGGCCGCCATCACCACGCTGCGCGGCGGCGGCGCGCTGTGGTACGAGATCTCGGGAACGCAGACCAAGCCGCAGCTGCTGCGGCTGCAGAACAACGGCGGCGGGATGCCGTCCACCAACCTGCGCATCGCCATCACCCGCATCCAGTAAGGGTGAAGGCGCTGCTCCTGGCCTCCTGCGCGCTCGCCGTGTGCGCGCGGGAGCCCCGCCCCACGGTGGCCGCTGCCACTTCACCCGCCGCGAGCGACACGCTCCGCGGCCGGGTGGAGGTGGTGGGGAGCGATCCGGGGATGTGGGTGGTGCTGCAGATGGACGGCGGGCGCCGCGCCGTGACCCTGATGGGTGATCGGCACCTGCTGATGCGGCTGGCCGGGCTGGAGGCGGCGGTGTGGGGTGTTCACGACCCGCGCGCCCACACCTTCAACGTGCAGCGCGTGGAGGTCCGCGCCTCGGGTGGCGTGGCGGCGCTGGACGGCGTGCTGGACCGGCGCGGCGGCGGGTACGTCCTGGTGACGCACGACGGCCGCGCGCACCCCATCGCGCATCTCCCCGACGACCTGCGGGGGATGGTCG
>DASSJS010000431.1:0-6673 GCA_035691085.1 Longimicrobium sp. | reverse complement strand
CGCCGAGCTCGTGCAGACGCTGCGCAAGGGATGGTTCTACGAGGGGCAGGAGTCCCGCAACCATGCCGCGCCGCGCGGCACCCCGGCGGAAGGGCTTCCGCCCGCGGCGTTCATCCACGCCATCCAGAACCACGACCAGGTGGGCAACCGCGCGCTGGGCGAACGGCTGCACCACCAGGTGCCGCTCCCCGCGTACCGCGCGGCCGTGGCGCTCCTCCTCCTGTCCCCCTACACGCCGCTGCTGTGGATGGGGCAGGAGTGGGCCTCCACCACGCCCTTCCTCTACTTCACCGACCATCCCGAAGAGCTGGGGAAGCTGGTGACCGAGGGGCGGCGCAGGGAGTTCGGGAAGTTCAGCGCCTTCGCCGATCCGCAGACGCGCGAGCGCATCCCCGATCCGCAGGCCGAGGAGACGTTCACCCGGTCGAAGCTGGACTGGACGGAGCGCGGCCGGCCCCCGCATGCCGGCACGCTGTCGCTGCACCGCGCGCTGCTGCACCTGCGCCGCACCCACCCCGCGCTGCGCCGGCATGACCGCGAGTCCTTCACCGTCACGCAGCTGGGCGATGGCGTGCTGGCACTGCGGCGGGCGGGGGAGGATGGCAACGCGCTTCTTCTCGTCGCGTCTTTCAGCGAGGACGGCGTGACGGCGGACCTGGCTGCGACGGACGAGACGCGCGCGCCGGGCGGCACGGGATGGGAGCTGTACCTGTCCACCGAGGAAGGCCGCTTCGGCGGAGAGGCCGAGGGCGAGCTGGCGTCGCTCTCGGCCAACGGGCGGCTGGAGGTGCGCGGGGCGGGCGCGGTGGTGCTCACGGCGGGTGGAGGGGCGGCGTAACCCGCCTCGATCCAATCAGTTGCGCCGGATGTGCGCCACCGGTTGGCAGGCCGGTGGCGCGCTTCGTTATATTCAGCGCGTTTACGGCGCACCCCAACCGAATCTTGCGGAGATACAGCGGAATGAGCCCCGAAGGGAATGGCGTGGAGACGCTGGTGATCATCGGCAGCGGCCCGGCGGCGTGGACGGCGGCGCTCTACGCGGCGCGCGCCAACCTGGAGCCGCTGGTGATCGAGGGCGCCCCGTCGCGCGAGATGATCCCCGGCGGCCAGCTGATGTTCACCACCGACATCGAGAACTTCCCCGGCTTTCCCGAGGGTCTGGGCGGGCAGGAGCTGATGGACCGGATGAAGGCGCAGGCCGTCCGCTTCGGCACCCGCACCATCCAGGACGACGTGGCCAGCGCGGAACTGGGCCAGCAGCCCTTCCTCCTGCGCACCGCCTGGTCGGGCGAGGTGCGCGCGAAGGCGGTGATCCTGGCCACCGGCGCCCGCGCCAACTGGCTCTGGCTCGACAACGAGCAGCGGCTGGCGCAGAGCGGCGGCGGCGTGAGCGCCTGCGCGGTGTGCGACGGCGCGCTTCCGGCGTTCCGCGGCAAGCGCCTGGTGGTGGTTGGCGGCGGCGACAGCGCCATGGAAGAGTCCATGTACCTCACCAAGTTCGCCGGCGAGGTGGTGATCGTGCACCGGCGCGACTCCTTCCGCGCCAGCCCGGTGATGCGCGACCGCGCGCTGCACCACGATAAGATCCGGGTGCGCTGGAACGCCCAGGTGGTGGACGTGCTGGGCGACGACTTCGTGACCGGCGTGCGGCTGAAGGACACCGTCACGGGCGAGGAGAGCGTGCTGGAGTGCGGCGGGCTGTTCGTGGCCATCGGCCACACGCCCAACACCGCCTTCCTGGACGGCCAGGTGGAGCTGATGCCCAACGGCTACATCAAGCTTCCGACCCCCTGGCGCACCGAGACCACCGTTCCCGGCGTGTTCGCCGCCGGCGACGTGGCCGACGACTACTACCGCCAGGCCATCACCGCCGCGGGGAGCGGGTGCATGGCCGCGCTTGAGGCCGAGCGCTGGCTTGCCCACCACGGCGTTGCCGAGGCCGAGGCCCCCGTGCTGGAGACCGCGGAAAGCTCCATCGGCATGGGCTGAAGGCGAGGCGTAGTCTCGTTGAAGGCTGACGTACAGCGGGCGCCGGCGATCTCATTGCCGCCGCCCGCTCGTCTTTCGGTCATCCCGGTGCGGTTCGGGCCGTCACCCACTCCACGAACGGCTGGTGCCCGCCTTCCTGCACGGCCTTGAAGCGCGGCCTCTCCCGCTCGCGGAGGGCGTCCGCGAGCGCGGGGTCGATCCAGTGCACCGCCTCCAGCACCTCGTCGTATCGTTCCAGCGTCAGCTGGTGCGAGATCCGCTCGTGGTGGAAGGTGCGGTTGCGCAGTTCCTTGATCTGCGTGAACCGGCCGTGGATGTCCTTCCTGGTCCGCCGCAACGCGGGGCAGTGCGGAAATGCGCGGTTCAGCAGGCGCGGCCAGAACCGCGGGTTGCCCGGGTTGCGCCAGTCGGCGTACACGCCGTCCAGCAGCCGCGTCCAGAAGCCCAGCCCCAGCTCGGCCACCAGCCGCCCCTCGTTCAGCACCTTCGCCGGGCCGCCGTGCCCGGGCTGGCGCCTGTACGCCACGTTGCGCCGGTCGAAGTCGCCGATGGCGCGCAGCACCTTCTCCTGCTCGGGAGGAAGGAGGATCGGCGGCACGGCATCGAGCCATGACCCCACGCGGTTGTATCCGCGTCCATTGCCCAGCGGGTATTCGTCGGTGATGATGGCGTGCAGGTGGTTCCGCAGCGCCACCTCGGCCCAGTTGAGCGCCGGATGCAGCGCGCTCGCCAGCTCCACGTTGAACAGGTACCGCCCGATCGCGGGAGCCCATGACTGCTTGTCGCGCTCCTTGCGGTACCTGCGGAGCCGCTCGACCGAGAGCGCGGTGCGGAACGACGCCTCGAGAGGCGTCCACGGTGAATGGAGCGTTGACGCTTCGCTGAGCTGGAGCATGGGGGGTTGCGCGGGTTAGGGGAGGGTGTTATCATTGGGCGTGTGCCTTGGCCTGCGTTGTTCGCAATGCCGCCAGGGACGAGATGGCGCCGACCGGGTAACCCCGGCCGGCGCCTTTTTTTCGTTCCGGTTCAAAGGCTCGGGAGTGCCCTCCCTGCCTCGCGGCGAACCAGCGCGACGGCGCCATAGCGTGCTGCATTCTCCCCACGCAAGTGAACATCGTCAAGACGGCGCGTAAACAATGTCACCGGCGGCACAACGCTGTCGTTCTCTCGCGGCGTGGATGTATGCTCATGTGATTCGGCAGTGCGCAGTTCGGGTGAGAGGGCGGGAGGAATATTCATATTATGAGACTAAATTAAAATACCTTCGCCCGGCAGAGTGGGAGATGGCGAGGACCAGCGGAACGTGGCCTCGGCGAAACAGGGGTGGTGGCGAACTCATCGCCGCCGCCCCCGTTGTAATTTCGCCGGTCGACGACCTGTATCGAGGGTCCGCTCAGCGGCGTGCGCCGCCGGCCAGCGCCCGGTCCAGCGACCAGGCGCCGCTTCCGCGGAGGATGACGGCCAGCGAGATCGCCATCACCAGCAGGTGGTACTCGAAGCCTTCGCCGCCGGCCGGAAGGTTTCCGAACCAGTTCATGAAGAAGCCGTTGGACAGGTGCGTGCTCGCGGCGCCCAGCATCAGCCCCAGGATGCCCAGCGCCGCCACGCGCCCGCCCAGGCCCAGCACCAGGGCCACCGGCGCAAGCAGCTCGGTCACGATCGCCAGCGCCGCCAGCGGGGCGGGGAAGCCCAGCGTCTTCACCATCCACCCGTGCGTGCCGCCGAACCCGAAGCCGCCGAACCAGCCCAGCGCGTGCTGCGCCCCGTGCGGGAACATGATTGCGCCCAGCGCCAGGCGCAGAAGCGTCTGCGTGCCATTCGCCTCGGTGCCCAGCACGCGGGCGGCGATCGCGGAAAGGCTGCGGGAGTCGGGGCGGGCCAGGGGCGCCACGGTGACGATCGTGCTCATTGGATTTCCCCTCCGGTTGGGGTGCGTCTCGCACCCGGTGGTGGTAATCGCGTCACTAATTGACGCATCAAGTAAGCGGCTGCTCTACCCCTGCTCGTGTGTGCCAGCAGTTGCGGTGACACTTGTCCCCACACGGCGTAACGGGCCGCCAGACCAGCGTGAGATGGATCTTACATCGATTTACTTGATGCGTCAAGTATCGTGATCGTCCTCACCCCCGCGTCCGGATGAAAAGAGAGGATCGAAGACGCCGCGAGCGGCAAATCTTCGATCCCCTTACCCTCTGACCTGCGTTCGGTGGCGCTTACCGCTGGCGCTGCGGCACGGGCACAGGCGCGCGCGGCTGGATCTGCGGCGGGGGCATGATGCGCGGAACGGGGGCAGGGGCGGGCTCCTGCTGGCCGTCGTCGCCGCTGCCGCCAGAGAGCGCGTCGCCGACTGCATGCACCGCCTGCCCCAGCCACGAGTCGCCGCCGCCGAACCCGTCGGGGTGGAGCGGGCAGCTTTGCGTGGGCTCGGTGCCGGCGATGAAGAACTCCTGCACCACGTCTTCACGCGGGCAGTACGGCGTGGCCAGCTGGCCCGTGCGGCGGTCCACCTCGCGCACCTGCAGGTCGGGCGGGGCGTTCCACGGGGCGGGTGCGGGATGGCGCTGGTAGAAGTCGGCCACCACGCGCCCCCACACCGGTGCCGCCAGCCCGCCGCCCGACGCATCGGCCAGGATCGCGCGCGGCCGGTCGAACCCCAGCCACACGCCCGCCACGATGTCGGGCGTCACGCCGATGAACCACACGTCGGCGCCTTCGTCCGTCGTTCCCGTCTTTCCCGCGGCGGGGATGGTGGCGGGGAGCGCGGAGCGGACGCCGCTGCCGGTGCCGCGGTCCACCACGTCACGCATCAGCGAGGTGGTGAGGAAGGCCACCCCGGGGGACAGGACGAAGCGGCG
The DNA here is from genome assembly GCA_035691085.1 of Longimicrobium sp. GTDB lineage: Bacteria > Gemmatimonadota > Gemmatimonadetes > Longimicrobiales > Longimicrobiaceae > Longimicrobium. The sequence goes on along the minus strand of DASSJS010000431.1, from coordinate 1,829 downwards.
CTCCACCGCCGACTGGTAGACCACCTGCCCGTCGGGGTCCACCACCTTCCGGATCAGCCGCGGCTTCACCAGCGTGCCGCCGCTGGCAAAGACGGAGTACGCCGCCACCAGCTCCAGCGGCACCACCTCGGCCGCGCCGATGAACGACGACGGGTACGGCCGCACCGGAGTGGTGAGCCCCAGGTCCTTCGCCTCGGCGACGACGCGCGACACGCCCACCTTGTTCCCCAGCACGACGGTGGCGCGGTTGGACGACAGCCGCAGCGCGTCGCGCAGGTCCACGTTCGCCGACTCGTCCACGTGGTCGGCCGGGCGGTATGTCCCCAGCGAATCGGTGGCGTCGGGTCCCAGCAGCGGCGTGGTGATGGGGATCCCCTGCGCCAGCGCCGCGGCGAATACGATCGGCTTGAACGCCGACCCCGCCTGCCGCCGCGCCTGCGTCACCCGGTCGAACTGGCTGAGCCCGTAGTCGCGCCCGCCGACCAGTGCCATCACCTCGCCCGTGGCGGGGTCCATCGCCACGAACAGGCCCTGCAGGCAGCTCGCCGGGTTCGCCGTGCGGCGCCCGGAGCACGACGCGTTGCGGAAGCGGCCCATCCGCCCGGCCTCCACCGCCTGCACCTGCTTCACCAGCTCGCGCTGGGCGGCGGCCTGCAGGCGCGGGTCGAGCGTGGTGTACACGCGGTAGCCGCGCGTCTCCGCGTCGGGCCCCAGCCGCTGGATCAGCTCGCGGCGCACGGCGGCCACGAAGTACGGCGCCGCGCCGCTGGCCTCGCGCGGGGGCGACAGGCGCAGCGGCTCGTCCTTCGCGCTCGCCGCCTCGGCGGGGCTGATCACGCCGGCGTGGGCCATCTGCTCCAGCACCAGGTTGCGGCGCGTGCGCACCAGCTCGGGGCTGCGGCGCGGGTCGTAGTAGCTGGGCGCCTTGGGGAGCGCGGCGATGGTGGCCGCCTCGGCGTTGCTCAGCCGGCCCACGGGCTTGCCGAAGTACCCCTGCGCCGCCGCCTCCACGCCGTACAGGCCGTTCCCCAGGTAGATCTGGTTCAGGTACATCTCCAGGATCTCGTCCTTGCGGAACGCCTTCTCCACCTTCCAGGCGAACACCACCTCGCCCAGCTTGCGCCGCAGCGTCTTGGCCCGGGTCAGCTGCTCGGGAAAGACGTTGCGGGCCAGCTGCATGGTGATAGTGCTGAACCCCTGCTTCCAGCTGCGGTGGCGGACGTCGCGCGCCAGCGCCCCCAGCGCGCGTCGCCAGTCCACGCCGTGGTGCTGGTAGAAGCGCTTGTCCTCCACCGCCAGGAACGCCCCCGACACGTGCGCCGGGATGCGCCGCAGCGGCACCACCACCCGCCGTTCGGACGAGAGGCTGGCGATCAGGTGAGTCTCGCGGTCGAGCACCTGGGTGGCCTGCGGGGGCGTGTAGGTGCGCAGCGCCGCGATCGACGGGCACCCGCCGCCCGAGCAGCGCGGCCACAGGATCGCCAGCCCCGTGGCCGCGATGGTGGCGCCGAAGAGCAGCAGGAGCAGGAGTGCCTTGAGCACCCCGCGCGCGCCGGGCTTCCCGCGGCGCTTGTTGCCGCGGGCTGGGCGTTTCTTGCCAGCCATTCAACCAGGGGGACGGGTGGGGCGGCATTCCCGGCCAGCGCCGGGTGTGTCGGGAGCGTACCGGGGAATATAATGGAAGTTCCGGCGGGAGCGCAGGATGGGGGGGCGGAGGTGCGGGGGTACGGGGGCACGGGGGTACGGGGGTGCGAGGTGCGAGGTGCGAGGTGCGAGGTGCGAGGTGCGAGGTGCGAGGTGCGAGGTGCGAGGTGCGAGGTGCGAGGTGC
>DASSJS010000430.1:0-2333 GCA_035691085.1 Longimicrobium sp. | reverse complement strand
CAGCGAGCGGGCGGCGCGGGGGTACAGCCCCCGGTCACACTGCGCGCGGGGCGCCCAGACGGCGGGGCCCTTGGAGCGGTTGAGCATGCGGAACTGGATGCGCGCACGGTCCGTCGCCATCCCCATCACCCCACCCAGCGCATCCACCTCGCGCACGACCGTCCCCTTGGCCACGCCGCCGATGGCGGGGTTGCAGCTCATCTGGCCGATGGCTTCCAGGTTGGCGGTGACCATCAGCGTACGCGCCCCCGCGCGTGCCGCGGCGGCGGCCGCCTCCACGCCGGCGTGCCCGCCGCCGATCACGATCACGTCGAACCGGGAAGTCATGGGGATGAATCCTCGTGGGGTTCAGGACTGCTGAACGGGTGCGCCAGTGCGTGAGTGCGCGAGTGCGTTACCCAACGACTGCGCCGTGCCGCACGGACGCTTTCAGCGCACCTATATATAACAACGTCAGGGCCGCCTCTGTACCGGACCCGCCGAACGATGTTCCACGTGGAACATCTCTGCTCTTCGCCGGATGCCATAGGCTTCGTGTTGTTCCCGACGCACTCACGCACTAGCGCACCCACGCACCTGTTGACCGTCCCACCCTCACACCCGCCCCCGCCCAACCCAACCTCCCCAGCCTTGCCACGGCAACCCTTGGCACAACCGTTGCACCCCGGCGCCTCTCCCATACGGCACGGAACCCTTTGGAACGAGGGAGGCACAGCATGCAAGACCGTGATTTCGGCGCCGGAGGCACCGGCGGCGGAGCGGGAGAGACGGGCCGAAGCTCCGGGCTTGGAGACGGCTCGCCCAGCCTTGGCGCCACGGGCGGCAGCACCTCCGGACTGGGCTCCACCGGCGGGAGCACCGGACTGGGCGGCACCACCGGCGGTACGGGCAGCGCGTTCGGCTCCACGGGGAGCAGCGGGACGGGAGCGACCAGCGGCGGCAGCGTGGGCGGAACCAGCGGGCTGGGTGGCTCCACGGGTGCCAGCGGGCTGGGTGGCAGCACCGGCAGCACCGGCCTGGGCGGCGGCACCACCGGCGGGCTGGGCGGAAGCACCAGCGCGGGCTCGGCCAACCGTCCGGAGTTCGGCGGCACCGAGAGCGCCACGGGCACGGTGAACCGGCTGGGTGGCACCAGCGGCGGCGGCCTGGCCGACACGCTGCAGGAGCTGCAGGGCCGCGCCGACCAGCTGATGGACGACGCCGCCGACCAGCTGGAGACGGTGGCGCAGCGCATCGACGACCTGGCCGAGCGCGTGCCGCAGCAGGGGATCGCCGGAAAGGCCGGAGGCATGGCCGCCGGGGCGGCCGACACGCTGGAAAGCGTCGCGCGGTTCATGCGCGACAACGATGTGAACACGCTGCAGCGTGACCTGGGCCGCATCGTTACCCAGCACCCGATCACGGCCATCCTGGCCGCGGTGGGCGCGGGGTACGTGGTTGGCAAGGTCCTGCGCTAAGGGAGGCGGCCATGGCGGACCGAGTGCACACGCAGACGGTGGTGACGGCGGGGCCGGGTGACAACGGCCGCGCGGCGGCGGGCGATACCGAGCCGGCGCTGGGCGACCTGTTCCGGCAGCTCGCGCAGGATAGCGCCACCCTGGTCCGCCAGGAGGTGGCGCTCGCCAAGGCGGAGCTGCGCGAGAACGTGAAGAGCGTGGCGCGCGACACGGCCAAGATCGCGGTGGGTGCGGTGGTGGCCGCGGTGGGCGCGCTGGTGATGGTTGCCTTCCTGGTGCTCCTGCTGGGTGACGTGGTTGGCGAGTACTGGGCGGGCGCGCTGATCGTGGGCGTGCTGTTCATTGCCATCGGCGCGTTCCTGGCCATGGGTGCCATGAAGCGCCTGAAGAAGGACACGCTGACGCCCGAACAGACGATCCAGACCCTCAAGGAGGATAAGCAATGGCTGCAGAGCGAGACGAAGCGGGTCCGTCGGGACCTGGCCTGAGCGGCACCGGCCGCGACACCGCCGGGCTCGACGCGGGCACCACCCGCTCGATGTCGATGGGTGACGCCCCCGGCACCGCGGATGTGCACGCCGGGATCGCGTTCAACCCGCAGGCCGAGCAGGGCGTGCGCGAGCGCGTGACCAGCCGGGTGAAGGACGCGGCCGGCACCGTGGCCGAAACGGCCGGGGGGCTGGGGCAGCGGGCCCGCTCGCTGGCGGGTGACGTGGCCGAGCGCGCGGGCGACCTGGCGTCGCAGGCGCGGGACCGGGTGGAGGCGCTGAACGAAGCCGCCACCGACACGCTGGAGCAGCGCGGCTGGATCACCCGCCTGCGCGAGAACCCGCTTCCCGCGCTGGGCGTGGCCTTCGGGGTGGGCTTCCTGCTGGC
>DASSJS010000429.1:0-7734 GCA_035691085.1 Longimicrobium sp. | reverse complement strand
GCACCTCGCACCTCGCACCTCGCACCTCGCACCTCGCACCTCGCACCTCGCACCTCGCACCTCGCACCTCGCACCTCGCACCTCGCACCTCGCACCTCGCACCTTCGTCGCGCACGGGTCTTGAAGAGCCGCCCGGCCATGGATCCAACCGAAGACCGGGCTCCGTCACCCACCGACGCACCGCTCACCGCGCCCGACAACGAGAATCCCACGATCAGCGCCGCGCCCGAGCCGGAGCCGGCGGGGGGGCCGCGGATGCTGCGCGCGCTCTCGTCGCGCAACTACCGGCTGTACTTCAGCGGGCAGGGAGTGTCGCTGGTGGGCACCTGGATGACGCGCATCGCCACCAGCTGGCTCGTCTACCGGCTCACCGGCTCGTCGCTGCTGCTGGGGGTGGTGAGCTTCGCGGGGCAGATCCCCACCTTCGTGCTGGCGCCGTTCGCGGGGGTGCTGGTGGACCGCGTGAACCGGCACAAGATGCTGGTGTGGACACAGGTGTTGGCGATGCTGCAATCGTTCGCCATGGCCATCCTGGCGCTGCTGCACATCATCACCGTGCCGCAGGTGATCGGGCTGTCGCTGTTCCAGGGGCTGGTCAACGCCTTCGACATGCCCAGCCGCCAGGCCTTCCTGGTGGAGATGGTGGACCGCCGCGAAGACCTGGGGAACGCCATCGCCCTCAACTCTTCGCTGGTGAACGGAGCGCGGCTGCTGGGCCCGTCCATCGGGGGCGTGCTGATCGCGGCGGTGGGCGAGGGATGGTGCTTCTTCATCGACGGGGTGAGCTACCTGGCCGTGATCGCCTCGCTGCTGATGATGCGCGTGCCCAAGGCCCAGGCACCGGCCAACCGCGGGCGCGGGCTGCACGCCCTGCGCGAGGGGTGGCGGTACGTGACGCGCTTCTCCCCCGTGCGGTCGATCCTGCTGCTGCTGGCGCTGGTGAGCCTGATGGGGATGCCGTACACCGTGCTGATGCCCGCCGTGGTGGGGAAGGTGCTGCACGGCGGGCCGGCGCTGCTGGGGGTGATGATGGCGGCGAGCGGCGTGGGGGCGCTGTGCGGCGCGCTGTACCTGGCGCAGCGCACCACCGTGCTGGGGCTGGGCCGGGTGATCGTCTCGATGGCGGCGCTGTTCGGGGCGGGGCTGGTGGCGTTCTCGTTCAGCCGGGTGGCGTGGCTCAGCGCGGCGTGCCTGGTGCTGGTGGGGTTCGGGATGATGGTGCAGATGGCATCGAGCAACACCATCATCCAGACGGTGGTGAGCGACGAGATGCGCGGCCGGGTGATGAGTTTCTACAGCATGGCGTTCATGGGGATGGCGCCGTTCGGCGGGCTGATGGCCGGCGCGCTGGCCCACCGCATCGGCCCCGAGAAGACGGTGGCGGTGAGCGGCGCCGCCTGCATGGTGGCCGCCCTCTGGTTCGCCACGCGCCTCCCCTCCCTGCGCCGCGTGATGCGCCCCGTGTACCGCGAGATCGGCGTGCTCCCCCCGCTGGAGGAGACGGTGTAGGCGTTGGGCGGATCTCCGTCGGCAGAACGGGCGGGACGAATGAATTCGCGGCAACAACTACACGAAGTTCGCCTTCGCGGACTACCAGCATCGGCGCGGACGCGTGGATGGTGCGCGGCACTGGGATCGTTGCTGATACACGCGAGATCTCGCATCACCTCCCCCGGCGACACCGAACCATCGGAGTGCGTACCAGGCCGCAGGCCACCTCGACCCGCCCCTCCCCCAAGGCAGTTTTTTGGGGGAGGGGCAGCACGCCCGAAGCTGCGTGCGGGGAGAGGGCCTCCCACGGTGCCTCCAAGGCGCCCCCGTTTTTCCCAATTTCCCCAACCGGGCCGGGCACTTTTCCGCAATCATAAATCACGGGTTGACAAATACTTAGAACTCGGGTAGATTGGTTGCACGACATGACAGAGGGCTCCGTGTTTGAGCCGATACATTGAAGCCGGGGACTGATCCTGGGGTGGACGTGAAGTCGTCTAAAACGACATCGCGGAAGCTGCCGGGGATGCCACCCACCGATTCTTCCAAGAATCTGGCTTCAAACCTTCCCTCTGGCTTGTCGCCACGCGTCGCGGGGTGGAGCAGCCTGGTAGCTCGTCGGGCTCATAACCCGAAGGTCGCGGGTTCGAATCCCGCCCCCGCTATGTTCGCAGAACGCCTCCGGATCCAACGATCCGGAGGCGTTTTGCGTTCCCGGCCCTTTCCATCCGCCGCCCGGCGCTTACCTTCGGGGGCACGGCCTATCCTCATTCCCGATCGTGCCTGCTCCACCGATGCGCCCTCTCCCGCGTAAGACGTCGTCGATTGCGATCGCCGCCTGCCTCACCGCGTCGGCGCTGGGCGCGCAGGCCGGCACGCTGCCGAAGTCCGCGAAGGCGGACTTTGTGCCGTCGTAGCGGCGAGTTTACTCGCAATTCCCGATATCTCGGAACAGCACCTCCCTCTCGTCATCGACTCATCTCCCAACCGCCCCGCATGACCGAACCGAATCCGCTCCCCCGCACCACCGACCCGTCGCCCGGGCTCCTTTCCGCGGCCGAGATCGCCCGGCGCGTGCGGGCGAGGGAGATCTCGCCCGTCGATGTGCTGGACGCGTGCCTCCAGCGTGTGACGGACCTCAACCCGGCCCTCAACGCGGTCGTGACCCTCAACACCCGGAGCCACGACCAGGCGCGCGAGCTGGAGCGGCGGATCATGGCGGGCGAGGACGTGGGGCCGCTGGCCGGCGTTCCTGTCGGCATCAAGGACGTGACGCAGGTGGAGGGGCTGCGCTGCACCTTCGGGTCGCCGCTGTTCACCGATCACATGCCCGAGGAGGACGCGCTGGTGGTGCGGCGGCTGCGCGCGGCCGGCGCGGTGATCGTGGGGAAGACCAACACGCCCGAGTTCGCGGCGGGCGGCAACACCTGGAACCCGGTGTTCGGCCGCACCCACAACCCGTGGAACCCCGAGCTGAGCGCCGGCGGCAGCACCGGCGGCGGGGCGGCCGGGCTGGCCACCGGGATGTTCGCGCTGGCCGAGGGCACCGACCTGGGCGGCTCGCTGCGCATCCCCGCGTCGTTCTGCGGCGTGGTGGGGCTGCGGCCGAGTGTGGGGCTCGTCCCCACGGTGCCCAGCGACTACATCTGGGACACCCTGCAGGTAACGGGCGGGATGGGGCGCACGGCCGAGGACGTGGGGCTGATGCTGCAGGCGGTGGCCGGCCCCACCCCCGAGGCGCCGCTCTGCCAGCCGGTGGACGGGCGTGACTTCGCCGGCGCGGCGCGGGGCGCGGACGCGCGCGGGCTGCGCGTGGCCTACTGCCGCGACGTGGCGGGGATCGGCATCGACGAGCAGGTGGAGAGGGTGTGCCGCGACGCCGCCTTCGCGCTGCGCGACGCGGGCGCCACCGTGGACGAGATCGAGCTGGACCTGCGGTACGGGCGCAAGGCGTTCCTGGCGCTGCGCGGGCTCTGGTTCGTTTCCATGCTGAACCCGCACCTGGACAAGGTGGAAGATTTCGGCGTGAACGTGGCCAACAACATCCGCGCCGGGCTCGCGACCTCCGTCGCCGAGCTGGGCGCGGCCGAGGCGGCCCGCAAGCGCATCCGCGCGCAGTTCGCGGATCTGTTCACGCGCTACGATCACCTGCTCACGCCCACCATGGCCGTCTCCCCCTTCCCCGTGGTGGAGAACTACCCGCAGACGGTGGGCGGCCGCGAGATGGAGACGTACGTGGACTGGATCGCGCCGACCTTCGTGCTGAGCCTGACCGGGCTTCCCGTGGGCTCCGTGCCCGCCGGGCTGGACGCGGGCGGGATGCCGTGCGGCCTTCAGGTGGTGGGCCGCCCGTTCGGCGAGGAGCGCGTGCTGGCGACCATGGCCGTGATGCAGCAGCTGCGGCCCATCGGGCGGCCCGCGTTGGGCGAGGGGTGAGGCGGATACGCGGCCCGAGATGGTTCCGCTGCGATTCACCCCCGGGCGGCTGAAGCCGCGGCCTACAACGACAGGAAGCCTCGCAGACTGCGCGAGGCTGCGGGCGCGGGATCGTGGCGAGTGCGAAGAGATCCCCTCGAGACCGGAACGCGGTCACGTGGCGCGGAACGAGGTTCAATCTGCGGGTGACGCAGTTTCTCCCTTCACGCGTAAGGAGATGGGCCGATGCGCAAGCTGATCCCGGTGTTGATGATCGTTGCCGCCTGCGCGCCCACGGCGGCTGGAACGGAGCCGCCAGCCGCGACGGTGGCGCCCGCTGCGTCGCCGGCGCTGGCGGGAACGTACCTGCTGCGGCAGGTGAACGGGCGCGATCTGCCCGCGGCGTCGCCCACGGAGCCGAACGTGGAGCTGAGCCGCGGCGTTCTCCAGCTCTCGCCCGACGGCACGTTCTCCATGGCGCTTACCGGCCGCCGCAACCAGGAGCCCACGCCGGGCACCGAGCAGATGTCCGGCAGCTATACCGTGACGGGCGACGTCCTGGCGCTCACCATGCCGAACGGCAACGGGCCGCGGTTCAACTTCACCCGCGCCGGCGCCGCGCTCACCCTGCGCGACGACATGGGCAACACCTACACGCTCGCCCGCCAGTAGCTCACGATCGTTGTGGAATTCGCAAAGGCGCGGAGAAGCCACTCTCCAGCCGTCGGATTCCGCGCCACACACGCAAACAGCCCCGGGCGCGATGCCCGGGGCTGTTGCGCAGAAGACATCTTGATCCCGCAGTCACAGCTCGGTCAGTATTTCGGCCAGAACCACATCCCACGTCTCTCCCTCGTCAGGGTTACGCAGGTGTTCTTCCCAACGGCGATCGAGCTCCGCCCGTTGAGCCGGAGCGCGCAAACAGCCCCGGGCGCGATGCCCGGGGCTGTTGCGATTGGTGCTCGTTGGACCCGCGTCAGGCCGAGCAGTAGTACAGGCGCGCGGGGAGGATGTTGAGCGGCTCGAAGGCCTCGCGGATCTCGCGGAACTCGGCCTTCAGGAAGCGCAGCACCTCGCGCGAGAACTGGTAGACCAGGAAGCGGCCGCCGGGGCGCAGCGACTCGCGGGTGGCGCGCACGATCTCGGTGCTCACCGCCTCGGGCATGGTGCTGAAGGGGATCCCCGAGATCACGTAGTCGGCGTGATCCAGCCCCATCTCGGCCAGCACGCGGCCCACGTCGGCGGCGGAGCCGTGCACCACGGTCAGGCGGCGGTCGGGGATGGAGGCGCGCAGGAACTCCACGAAATCGTCGTTGGTCTCGAAGACGATCATGTGGCCGTCGGCGTGAAGGTGGCGGAGCACCTCGGCGGTGATGTTCCCCACTCCGGGGCCGTACTCCACCACCACGCGCGCGCGGCGCCAGTCGATCTGCCGCATCAGGTCACTGATCAGAAAGCGGGAGCTGGGGATGATGGAGCCCAGCATGCGGGGGTGCTTGAAGAAGTTCCGCGCGAAAAGGAGCACCTGTCCGCGCCGGGACGCCTTGGTCTTCGCCATTCCGATCTCCGAGATCAGTCCACCTGGGTTGGGATTGCCGGGCACAGGGGCCGGCTGCTGCGCGCGGCAGGCGCAGGATGCGGGCCGCCATGTTCGCACTGCGAACGCCCCTACGCAAGAATCCGCCCCTTCCCGGCATCCGCGCGTGGTGTTGGCAACCGGCGACGCCGAAGCCCATGAACGCCGAGGAGCCCTCCCCCGCCCCGCCGGCGGAAGAAGGCCCGTGACTTCTGTTAGTGCTGAGTGCTGAGTGCTGGGTGCTGGGTGCTGGGTGGAACTGCGAGTGCCGAGCCCCCCAGCCGAACCGAGCACTCAGCACTCAGCACTCAGCACTCAGCACTCAGCACTCAGCACTCAGCACTCAGCACTCAGCACTCAGCACTCACCCCCCTCCCATCACACCCGCTGCTTCGTCCAGAGCAGAATCGCCCCGCAGTTCGTTCCTACCGGCCCGTCGCGCACGTACTCGATGGGCACGCTGGCGCCGCTGTACACCTCCACGCCCTCCAGGTCGTCGGGGTGCACCAGCTCGTCCACCGAGAAGGCGCTGCCGTACATGTTCACGAACATTCCGTCGATGAACACCAGCGGCTCGCACCCGCCGCGCGCGCGCAGCGCGATCTGGCCGCGCCGCGTGGGCCGCATGCTGAGCCCGGCCACGCGCCGCAGCACGTCGGAGGTGCGGCCGGAGCGGAGTGCGGCGATCTGCTCGCGCGTCATGAAGCGGCCCTGCCGGCGCGCCGCCACCCGCTCGTAGAACGCCGCGATCTGCGGCGAGGTGAAACGCTTGGAGGCGGTCACCTCCACCGGCTGCAGCACCACCGCGTCCGAGGCCATGTGGAAGAGCACGTCGAGCGAATCCAGGCTCCCCACCTGCACCGGCTCGGAAAGGAGCGCCACGTACCCCACGCGCTGGGCCGAAAGGCGGTACGCGCCGGCGCCGGGGATGTCCAGGTCGAACTCGCCGGCCGGGTCGGTCTGCACCCGGCCGCGCACGATGTCGCCGTCACGGAGCTCCACGGTGGCCTGGGCGACGGGGTTGTTGGAGCCACGCTCCAGCACGCGGCCGTGCACCGTCTGCGCGGCGGCCGGCGCGGGCACCAGGGCCAGGAGGAGCGTGGCGGCGAGCAATTGCGGGCGCATGGCGTGCCTCCCGCGAGGGAGTTGGAGGGGCCCGCGCCCGGGGCGGGCGCGGGCGGACGGGGGAGCGGCGGGCGAGCGCCGCCATTGGAACGAACCACGAGCCGGATTTCTTGCATGGAGCGCGCCGGATTCGTGGGCGCGCCTCAATCCATGCGCGCAACGCCGGCTTCGCGCAAGGGTGCGAGAAACGCCGCACTCCCGGCGCGGCCCCGCTTGCACCAGATTAGAGGGATGGAGCGGCGGAGGTGATCGCCCGCTCCCCGTCCGCGGCAACCCACGCGCATGATCCCGAGCGATACCCGCACCGGCACGTACGTCCGCAAGCCCCGCCTGACCTGGGCGGCGCTGCGGCGGCACATGCGCACCCTGCCCAACCAGCTTACCGCCACGCGGCTGGCCATGGTGCCGGTGCTGTGGGTGCTGGCGGTGTTCAACCGCCCCGTGTGGCTGGGGGTGGGCGTGGCGGTGGCCGGCGCCACCGACGTGCTGGACGGCTACCTGTCGCGCAGGTGGCACCAGACCAGCGAGTTCGGCAGCCGGCTCGACAGCGTGGCCGACCACCTGCTGGCCATCTCGGTCACGCTCTGGCTGGTGCTGCTGCGGCCGTTCTTCTTCCGCGAGCAGAAGTGGGCGCTGATCGCCTGGTCGGTGTTCGCGCTGCTGGTGCTGGCGGTGAGCTGGGCGCGCTTCCGCCGCTTCGTGGACCTGCACCTGTACAGCGCCAAGATCGCCGTCTTCCTCTCCTTCTGCTTCGGGATCCCGCTGCTGGTGCTGGGGCGCTACAGCCTGGTCCAGTTCTGGATCACCATCGGCATGTGCACCCTGGCCGCCCTCGAGGCGCTGATCGTGATCCTGACGCGCGACGAGGTGGACGAGCACCTGGGGTCGATCATCTTCGCGCGGAGGCGGAGGAAGGCGGCGTCGTGAAGAGTGCTGGGTGCTGGGTGCTGGGTGCTGGGTGCTGGGTGCTGGGTGCTGGGTGCTGGGTGCTGGGTGCTGGGTGCTGGGTGCTGGGTGCTGGGCGAGGTGCGAGGTGCGAGGTGCGAGGTGCGAGGTGCGAGGTGCGAGGTGCGAGGTGCGAGGTGCGAGGTGCGAGGTGCGAGGTGCGAGGTGCGAGGTGCGAGGTG
>DASSJS010000428.1:0-11905 GCA_035691085.1 Longimicrobium sp. | reverse complement strand
GGGGAGTGGTGGCGGCTGTTCACCGCGCCGCTGATGCACGCCGGCCTGCTGCACCTGCTCTTCAACGGGATGGCGCTGCTGGCGCTGGGCGGGCTGGTGGAGCGCTACGCGCACCGCGCCTACGTGCCGCTGGTGTTCCTGCTCACCGCGCTGGCGGGCGGGGTGGGGTCGTTCGTCCTGTACCCGCACACCAACTCCGTGGGGGCGAGCGGCGGGATCATGGGGATCGTGGGGTTCGCGCTGGTGCTGTCGTACCGCCGCCGGTCGCTGCTGCCGCGCAGCCTGAGTCACGAGCTGCTGGCCGACGTGGCGTGGGTGGCGGTGATGGGGCTGGCCGCGTACCAGTACATCGACAACGGCGCGCACGCGTCCGGGCTGCTGGCCGGCGCGCTGCTGGGCCTCCTCCTGGTCCCCCGTGGCGGCGGCGAAACCCCGCACTGGGAGCCCGGCCCCGCCATCCGCGCCGCCGGCTGGGTGTCGCTCGCCATCCTCGCCGCGTCCGCCCTGTTCGCCGCGGCGAAGATGGGCGGGGTGATGTAGGCGGACCCGTAATCCGACAGCCGCAGCGCGAAGGATCCATAACGCCGGACGCGCGATAGCCGGGTGTTCCGCCTGGACCGGCTATAGATCCTTCGGCCTGCAAGATGTTACAATGCTGCCAGTTACGCGTGGCCGGCCTCAGGATGACATCCTCGAGTTCATCATCGAAATGCAAGCCCCCAGGTGGATTTGTGATAAGGACCATGTGGGGGATCGAGCCGCGGTCCCTCCACCGCGCCCGTGAAGCCTCGCGCGGTTTGCGAGGCTTGTCGTCGTTGTTGCTGCGGCTTCAGCCGCCGGTCCGCCGGCCATCACACATCCCGTCCAGCCGAGCCGGAAACCATCGTCCGACTGACCGGGCCTCCGCGCAAGACATCCTTGCGCATCCTGAAACCGTCCCCGATTGTTAGACGTACGTCTAATAGACGGTGACCTAAGGGTTGGCCGCCGTCGCCGTTCGAACCACGGAGCCGATGCTGGATGCCACGCTGCGGGCGCTGGGTGACCCCACGCGCCGCGAGATCCTGAAGGCGCTGCGGGGGGGAGACCTGACCGCGGGCGAGATCGCGGCGCGCTTCCCCATGACCGCCGCGTCGGTCTCGCATCACCTCTCCGTGCTGAAGGAGGCGGGGCTGGTGACCGTGGAGCGCAACGGCCGCAACCTGATCTACACGCTCGAGACCACCGTCTTCCAGGAGTTCCTGCAGGAGATGATGGGCTTTCTGGGCAAGGGGAACGACGGATGAGAAGCCGCTGGACGACCGCCGTGGCGCTGGCGGGGATGTGGGTGCTGTCGCTGGTCATCTACCTTCGCGCGCCCAGCCGCGTGCCCCTGCACTGGAATGCGGGCGGCCAGGTGGACGGCTGGGGCGGGCCGGCCAGCGTCTTCATCCTCCCCGCCGCGGCCACGGGGGTGGCGCTGATGATGGAGGTGCTCCCCCGGCTGGACCCGCGCCGCGCCAACTGGGAGAAGTTCCGCGGCGAGGTGCGGGTGTTCGTGAACGTGCTGGTGCTGTTCCTGGCGTGGGTGGAGATCGCCACGCTGGGCGGGTGGGCGTTCGGCTGGAAGATCGACGAGGGGCGCTCCACCCTGGCGGCGATGGGGGTGATGCTGATGGTGACGGGCAACTACCTGCCGCGCATCCGCTCCAACTGGTGGATGGGGATCCGCACCCCGTGGACGCTCACCAGCGACCGGGTGTGGCGCGAGACGCACCGGCTGGGCGGCCGCACCTTCGTGGCCGCGGGCGCGGTGAGCGCGCTGGCCGCGCTCCTCCTGCCGCCGCGGCTGGGCGTGACGCTTTCGATGGCCGCGGTGACGCTGGGCGCCGCGGTGCCGGTGGTCTACAGCTACATCGCCTGGCGCCGCGAGACGGCCGGGCGCTGACACTTGGGTTGGACACCTTCAACGAATGGGATGAGGGGATGAAGAGGATATCGAGGGCCGCGATGGCGATGGCGTGCGCGGCGATGCTGGCGCCCGTGGCGGCGCGGGCGCAGGCGGGGGATGCGGGCGCCTTCGTGATCCGCCGGGGGAACGACACCATCGCGGTGGAGAGCTTCCGCCGCTCTGCGGGCGAGGTGAGCGGCGAGCTGGGGGTGAAGAGCGCCGTCCGGGTCGTGTACTCGCTTCGCATCGGCGCGGCGCAGGCGGTGACGGGGGTGGAGATGCGCGCCTGGGCCCCCGGCGCGGCCGACACCATGCCGCCGCTGCAGCACATCACCGTGGGCTGGGCCGGCGACAGCGCGGTGGTGGTGATGGAGGGCGGCGGGCAGCGGATGGCGCAGACGGTGAAGGGCGCGGCGGGCGCGCTGCCGATCGTGAACCCCTCGACCGTGGTGATCGAGCAGGTGCTGATGCACGCGCGGCAGTCGCGCGCCGACAGCGTCTCCGTCCCGGTCTTCGTGATCGGCACCACGCAGGTGGTGCGCTCCACCGTGGTCTTCCACGGCGACAGCGCCACGATTTCGATCGGCCCCGTCGTCCACGCGGCGGTGGACGGCTCGGGGCGGCTGCTGGGCGCGGCGATCCCGTCGCAGAACCTGGTGATCACGCGCGTGGCGAACGCCTCGTCGGCGCTGGCGCCGGAGTACTCCGCCCCCGCCGGCGCGCCGTACACCGCCGAGGAAGTGCGCGTGCCGCATCCGGCCGGCCATCGGCTTGCCGGTACGCTCACGCTCCCCGCCGGGCGCCGCGGCCGGGTTCCCGCCGTGATCACCATCACCGGGAGCGGCGCGCAGGACCGCGACGAGTCGATCCCCAGCGTCCCCGGGTACCGCCCGTTCCGCCAGGTGGCCGACACGCTCGGCCGCCGCGGGATCGCGGTGCTGCGGATGGACGACCGCGGCTTCGGCGCGTCGGAGGGGAACGGCGGCATCGCCACCACGCGCGACTTCGCCACCGACATCGCGGCGGCGGTCGCGTACCTGCGCGCGCGGCCGGAGATCGATCCGGACCGGATCGCCCTGGTGGGCCACAGCGAGGGCGGCATCATCGCGCCGGTCGTCGCGGCGGCCGATCCCCGGATTCGCGCGGTGGTGCTGATGGCGGGGACGTCGCGCAGCGGCCGGCGCATCCTGGAGTACCAGATCCGCTATCCGCTGGACCGTGACTCGTCGCTCACCGCCGCGCAGCGCGACTCGGCGTACCGCGCCGGGTGGGCCGAGGTGGATTCGCTCGGCGCGCGGATGCCGTGGCTCCCGTACTTCATCGGCTACGATCCGCTCCCCACCCTGCGCCGCGTGCGCCAGCCCGTGCTGATCGTGCAGGGCGGGACCGACCGCCAGGTCACCGCCGACCAGGCGCCCGAGCTGGACGCCGCCCTCCGCGCGGCGGGGAACCGCGACGTGACGCTGCGGGTGTTCCCCGAGCTGAACCACCTCTTCATCCACGACCCCAGCGGGATGCCCGCCGGCTACGGCCGCCTCCCGCACCGCGCCGTGGAGCCCGAGGTCCTCGGCACGATCGCCGACTGGCTGGCGGTGAAGCTGAGGTAGATCGGCGTCGGGAGGTTCAGGGGAATTGGCCGCTGATCCACCACGTCAGCAGTGCGCCAATGAGCACACCCGCGATCCACTTAATCACGCTCCAGATCCACTTCTCGGTGGCCGGCCGGCTCGACGGCCGGCCGCTACGCCGGAAATGAAGCAGTGAGAACTCGGTCTCCATGCGCTCCGGTTCACGCTCTTCATATGGTTGAGCAGGCAGCTTCTCCATCGGGCCTCTGAGAACGTTGAAGGGCACACTCCCGGCAATCGAGAGTGTGCCCTGTCGCGTTCACGAACCATAACTACGGTGCGATCTTGGAACGAGTTGCGCGAGGGTTTTGTGTAAAGCCTTGTGAATAAGAAGTTTGCGGCTACTGACAGGCGACGTCAATCTACGCCTCAAGGGCAGATCGACGTCGTAGTATGACCAAACGTCTACTTTTTAGGTCGATGTAGTGGTGACGAATTCTGACAGATGATTTTATCGATGAACCGCCGCTGGCACGGATCGCGCGCGGCGGTCCGACCCGTTAACGAAAGCGGGTGGACGAGAACCGCGGGAGGGAATGATGGCCAGATGCGAGGTATGCGGGAACGATTACTACCTGTCGTTCGAGGTGGTCGCGGCGGGGAACCGGCACGTGGTCGACAGCTTCGAGTGCGCGATCCACAAGCTGGCGCCGGTGTGCGCGCACTGCGGCGTGAAGGTGATCGGGCACGGCGTGGAGGGGAAGAACGAGATCTTCTGCTGCGCCAACTGCGCGCGGCAGGCCGGCGTGCAGGGCGTGGCCGACCAGGCGGAGGAGCGCGCCCGGCAAAGCTGACGTGCGTCTACTCGCGGGTGCTCGGCGCGGGGGTGAAGCGGAGGGGGCGGCGGGGGAGGAGCCACGCCAGCGCGGCCAGCGCGTACACCGGCCGCGTCACGTCCAGCACGGCGGGGATCACCAGGAGGCTGGCCCAGAGCAGGGTGAGCAGCCCGGCCCGCCACCGCGCGCGGCGGACGGCTGCCACGTGCGCCTTCCGCTCGGCCATGGTGGTGAGGTCTCCGTGGCGGATGCTCACCTCCACCATCCCGTCGATGGCGGTTTTCTCCGCGGCGGCAATGCCCAGGCGGAGCACGGTGCGGCCCAGCCGGTACACCAGCGCGGCACCACCCAAGAGCGCGAGAAGCCCGAGCACCGGGCTGGCGAGGATCGTTTCGAGGGTCACGCCATGATTTTCGCGGCGGGCGGGCGGGGGCGCAACGGGGCGGGGGATGGGCGCGGGGCTCGGTGCCGCGAACAGGTGCGCGAGTGCGTGAGTGCGCCAGTGCGTTGAAAAGCCGTGCCGGGGCATGCGTCTGCGCCCCGGCACGGCTTTCTTCCGAGCGCTCGCCGGGTCAGCGCGGGGCGAGGGGGATGGTGCGGCCGGCGCTCTCGATCTCGGCGCGATCGACCACAGTCTCGCGGCCGCCGCCGATGCGGACGTGCACGCGGCGGACGCCGTCCGGCACCTGCACGCGGTAATCCGCGCTCGCCGCGGCGGTGTTGCGGATGCGCAGGCCCGAGGGGACCACGAGCAGCTCCACCGACTGCGGGCCGACCACCTCGGCCGATGCGGCGGGGCCGTCCACGCGCACCAGCGTCAGCGCGCCGCTCGCCTGCGTGTGCGCCACGTCTACCCGCAGCTCACCTCCCCCGGGGACGAAGCGCACCTGCGCGCTGGGCTGCGGCGCCACCGGTGGCGCGGGCGTCTGCACCACGCGGGGGCGTTGCGGCGCGGGCTGGCTTTCGTGCGTTACACGATCGACCTGCCGCCCGATCCACGCGGCGATCCACGCGCGTGCGGGAGTCGCCACCGCCGCGGCGGCGATCAGCAGCAGCACCACCGCCGCGGCGCGCAGCCACGGGCGGTTCACCACGCGCGCCGGCGCGGCGCGGGGGCGGAGCGGGATCACCTTCGCGTCGTCCGCATCCTTCGACGCGGAGGGCGGCGCGGCGGAAGCGGGGACGGGGAAGTCCGCGCGCGCCAGGAGCTGAGCCAGGCGGTCGCGGCGCGTGCGGTAGCGCTCCATCCGCTCGCGGCAGGCGGGGCAAGCCCGCAGGTGCGCGGCGGCATCGTGGTGCGATGCGGCATCCGCTTCGCCGTCCAGCAGGCAGAGCAGGTCCCCGTCGTCCAGGTGCGGAAGGGTCAGCGATCCGGGTTCCATCCATCCTCCTCGTCCAGCCGCAGCTCGGCCGCAAGCTTGGTCAGCGCCCGCGCGATCATGGTTCCCACGCTCTGGGTGGTGGTGCCCACCGCCTCCGCGATCTCGCGGTAGCGGAAGCCTTCCTGCTGCATCAGCAAAATCGTCCGGTCGCGCTCCGACAGTCCCTCGAGCGCGGCCCGTACCCGCGCGCGCGTCTCGGCCGATTCCGCCTGCACGTCGGGCGCGGGGGGCGCGTCGCCCAGCGGCACGCGCTCGGGCGCGGCATCGAGCAGGCGCTTGCGGCGGCCGCGGGTGCGCAGCGCCATCCACGCCGCGTTGGTGCCCACGCGAAAGAGCCACGCGCGCGTCTCGCCCGGCGCGGGCGGGCGCTCCATCAGCCGCACGAACGCCTCCTGCGCCGCATCCTCCGCCACGTCGGGGTCGCCCGTCAAACGAGACAGGTAGCGGAAGAGCGGAGGATGGTGCTCCGCGAACAGGCCGGCCGCGTCCAATCGTCCTCCCCGCCCTCAGAACGCCACGCGCAGGCCGGCCAGCGGCAGCCGCGGCAGCCCCCGGCCGTACACGTCCTCGGTGCACCCGCCGGCGGGGTCGGGCGTGCCGTAGCCGCACCGCGAGAAGTGCATGCTGCGCTGGTAGCGCGCGGGGTTGGCGCGGTTCAGCGCGTTGTGCAGCTGCGCGTAGGCGCCCACCCGCACCCGCCCCACCCGCCGCGTCCACTCGGCCGACAGGTCCAGGCTGGCGTACCCCGGCGCCCGCAGCCCGCCCGGCTCACCCGCGCGCGGAAGCTCCTGCCACTGGCACACGCCCTCGCGGCACGTGGCCAGCCCGCCGAAGAAGCGGGTGAAGGCGCCGCCGCTGCTGGCCGTGAACGCCGCGTCCAGCCGCACCCCGCCGCCCACGCGTACCCCCGCCTCCAGGTCCAGCGCGTGCCGCTGGTCCGACTCGGCGGCAAAGCGGTATCCCCCCGCGTCCAGCGTGGCGCGCCCCCACGAATACGCCGCGGACGCCGTCCACGCCCCGGCCACCCTGCGCACCGACGCCTCGGCGCCATGCGCGGTCAGCCGCCCGGACACGAATCCGTCGCGCCCCACCACCTCCCCCGGCGTGGGATCGCGCAGCGCCACGCCGTCCGATCGGCGCGCGTAGCCGGTGACGGAGGCCAGCCATCGCTCGCCGATCCATCGCTCCGCGCCCAGCGTGGCCACGTCGGAGTGCATCGCGGGCACCTCATCCCCCGCCAGCAGCCACAGGTGCTGGGTGATGGCCTGCTGCTGCAGCTCGGGCCCAGCCTGCAGCGTGTGCCAGCTTCGCCCGGCGGCGGCGGAGACCGTCATCCCCGGCGCCGCCCGCCACCGTGCGGCGGCGCGAGGGGACAGCCGCGGCGCGCCGACGCCGTCGCGCCCGCCGATCTCGCCGCGGAGCCCGGCCTCGAGCGTGATGCTGGGCATCGGCATCCACCGCCGCTCGCCCCACGCGTAGCCGTACGCGAGGTGGCCGTCGCTCTGGACGGCCGTGGGCGGCAGGTGCAGGTCCAGCGGGAACACCGGCGGGCCGGCGTAGCGCACCGCCTCGCGCGCCGCGCCCACGCCGGCGGACCAGCGCGGCGCCGCGCCCCGGCTGGTGGCGGGCTCCACGCGCGCCTCGGCGAACAGGTGGCGCACGCCGCTGCGCGTGGCCAGCACCGTGGGCCACGAGATCAGCGCGTTGGGCCGCGGCCGCGCCACGCCGGTGTCGCGCACCTCGGCATCGAAGCCGCTTCCGCCAATCGTCAGCCGCCCGTCCAGCGCGCGGACCGGCGCGCGCAGCGTCACCCGGCTCGCGAGGCTCCCCCAGCGCGGCGCGGCGGCGCGCATCCAGTCCGTCTCCGGCCCGTCGCTCAGCACGTCGCGCTGCCAGAGCGAGCTCGCCTCGACGGACGAACGGTCGCCCAGGCGCAGGTCGTAGCGGCCCGTCACGTCCTCGAAGCGCCGCGTGATCCACACGTCCTCGCCGCGGCTGCGCGACTCCACCTGCTCGGTGAGCCACCCCAGGTGGCTGCGCCGCGCGGCCACCATCCACCGATGCCGTCCGCGCTCCCCGTCCAGCGCGATCCTTCCGCTGGCCAGCGACAGCTCCCCCGAGCCCGCCAGCGGTCCGCCGTCGCCGCCGCGGCGCGAGCGCAGCTCCAGCGAGGCCGCCGCGCCGCCGCCGGTCGCCAGCGGCTGCGCGCCGGGGAAGAGAAGGACGGAGCCCACGGCGTCGGTGTTGGGCCCGGAGAAGAGCGCCGACGCGTGCACCGGGTTGAAGAGCGGCACGCCGTCGAAGAAAACGCGGGTGTGGTCCCACGCGCCGCCGCGCGTCCACAGCTCGGCGCTGTACTCGTCGCGCGCGCTCACGCCGGGAAGGCGCTGCAGGCCGCGGAACAGGTCGCTCTCGGCCAGCGGCACCGCCTGGTCCACGTCGGCGCGCGTCATCAGCCGCACGTCGGGCGCGAGATGGACCCGCTGCCGCAGCCGCTCGGCCTCGAGACGCGCCTCCCCGGCCGCCTCGGCGTCATCCTCCCGCGCGGCGAACGGGTTGGCGGGCGCGGACGGCGTGCTGCCGCGCGCCTGCAGCGGCTGGAGGCGCACCGGCTCCACCCGCAGCGCCAGCGACACGGCTGCGGTGGCCGCGCCCTGCAGCTCCACGTCCAGCGTTCCCGCGAGATACCCCAGCCGCTGCACCCGCAGCCGGTACGTTCCCGCCGCCAGGCCGGTGAAGCGGTAGCGCCCCTCCGCGTCGGTGCGGGTGCCGCGCAGCGCGCCGCCGCCCGCGTCGAGCGTGACCTGCGCCTCGGCCAGCGGAAGCTCGTTCTGCGCGTCCACGATGGTGCCGAACACCTCGCCCGCCACCGGGTGCGCCTGCACGGGCGCCTGGGCGGGGAGCGTTCGCGTGGCGGAGAAGAGGATGGCAGTGGCCACGAGCCGTGTGTGCCGGGTGACGAAAGCCTTCACGAGCATTCGCTCAAGGGTGCGCGCTCCAACCGCGTCCGGCCGGGGCGTCTGTTGTTCTAATGCGGGAGATGCCGATCCTGTGACCGTCGTAGCTTCCGCGCTCCCATGCGCATGCCGTGGATTGCGCGGCATTGCGCGCATCGCCACGGTGGCCGCGCCCACAGCCTCGCGGCAGTTTGCGAGGCTTCCCGTAGGCGTAGCCGTGGCTTCAGCCGACCCGGGTGGATAGCGCGGTTCCGGACGATGCCTCGAACGGCCCGTTCACCCCTCGTCCGGAAGATGGACGCGGCGGCTGAGGAACTCGGCCTCGGTCTCCCACGGCTGCGCGTCGTAGGGGACGATGGCGCCCACGCCGGCCAGCGCGGGGGCGTTCAGCCCCAGGTCCACCCAGCGGTGCAGCGCGCGCGACCATCCGGCGCGGTTCATCAGCGCCTCCTCGGCGGGGGCGGACCAGAGGAGGAACGACTGGTCGTACTGGATCACGTGCACGCGCTCGTGCAGATCGGCGCGCATCACGCGCACGGGATCCTCGCCGCGGCGCACCAGCATCACCCCGGCGGCGTGGCGGCCGTCGTACCGCAGCTGGCCCAGCACGCCGGGGACGGTGAACACCAGCGCGCCGGAAGACAGGCTGCGGTCCGCATCGAAGCGCGCGCCGGGGACCGTGGCGGCGTACGCGGCGGCCACCACCGCGGCGGCGTCGATCCGCGCGCTGACCGCCGGGCCGGGGCCGCGCGCCGCCAGGTACAGCCGCACGGGGCCGATGGGAAGCACCAGCCGGTCCATTATCCCGCGCCCCTCCGCCGCGTTCGCCGAGAACGAGGTCCCCACCGCCGCCACCTCGCGCCCCACAAGCCCCAGCCCCTCCGCCGGCTCCACGGCGATGCGCTTCCCCGCGTACGTGAGCGCGCCGCCCGCCGCGCCGGCCGCGAACGCCCGCGGCACCGGCCGCCCCCGCAGCCGCGCCCGCACCGCCGCCGTGGCGCCGCCGATCAGCGCGTTGGCCCCCAGCGACACGCTCTCGCCGCGCGCGGCGCCGGGCCGCGGCACGCAGCCCTCGCACTGCGCGTAAACGCGGGTGTCGGAGGACGACAGCAGGATCAGGGTGGAGACGAACGCGGCGGCGTGGCGGAAGCGGTGCATGCGTCGGAGCGGTGCCGGGTGGATGGGACGGGGCCTTCCACTGCAATGCACCGCCGCGCCATCTTGTGACGCGCCGCGAACACTTCGTCCAGCCGAGGGACCGGCGTCACAAAATCGCGCGGTGGGGAATTCAACAGGTCGAGGGCGGCGAACAACGCCCCGGGCCCCGGTACCGAGACCTTCCTATCCCACCGCTCCTGAAACGAGACCGGAAGACCATGCGGAAACTGCTCAACGCCGCCGCCGCGGCAACCGTCGTGCTGGCCCTGGCCGGCTGCCAGAACGCCCTGGGTGACGCACGCGGGCCCATGACGGGCACGTGGAAGTTCACCATGACCGGCTTCCAGCAGTCGCCCGTCGACAGCACCATCACCTGCAACATGGAAACAACCTACGTGGTGCGGCAGGAGGGCGGACAGCTGGAGGGCCGTGGCTCGGGCGGCAACGTCATCTGCTACAGGGGCCAGACCTCGCTCGGCGGCACCTACTGGGAGGGCGGCGTGGTACGCGGCGAGGTGGAGAACGGCCACGTGCACACCTCCGACGCCGGCAACTTCCACTGCTTCGCCGAGCTTCACCCCACCCGCATGGAGGGGTACCTGGAGAGCTACGGCGGCTGGGCCAACGAGCCGAGCCGCACCGTGCGCAGCGGCACCTGCGTGCTGGAGAAGATCTCGGACGTGGGCTACGACGGCCCCCGCGCCTGAGCCAGCCCCTCACGAAAACACCGCGGGCCCGGCAGTGGATGCCGGGCCCGCGGTGTTTCCGGAGATCAACCGCCTGGAAAAAGCCTCAGGCGCCAGCTCCTCGACGTCCAGCACTCAGCACCCAGCACCCAGCACCCAGTACCCAGCACCCCTCAGCGTTGCATCCCGATCGCCAGCACCTCGGCCACCACGGGGTGGCGTCCCCAGCGCTCGGCCTCGCGGCAGCTGTCCACGTACAGGTCGATCTTGTTGCCGCGGATGGCGCCGCCGGTGTCCATGATCACGAAGATGCCGATCGGCTCGCCGCTCGGCCGGCTGACCCGCACCACCGAGCCCAGCGGCAGCACGCTGGGGTCGCCCGCGGCCATCCCGTCACGGGTGCGCACGCCGGTGCGCATGTGGCCCTTCAGGCAGTACATGGTGCTGCTCATCTCCATCCGGCCCGACACCGGGAACGCCGCGGCGGCGGCCTGCGCCTCGCGCTCGCGGATGCGCCGCTCCACCTCTTCGGCGCTGGGGCCGCTCAGGGCGGTGCTCATCCGTGCGTCGAGCTGGGCGAGCGAGGCGGGAGCGGGTGCCTGCTGAGCCGCGGGCTGCGGCGGGGCTTCCTGCCGCGGAGCCGGGGCGGCAACGGACTGGGCCACCAGGGCCGCCGTGGCATTGCGCGGGTCGATCTGCTGAACGCGGGGCGCGCACGCCCACTCGCCCAAGGCCACGGCGCCCAGCAGCAGCACCAGGGCGGGCGTGACCACCTTCACCGGCGCCAACCGTCTTCGGCGCGGCTGTCCATCGTGTACGACGCGATCGGTCATCATTCCCCTCCGGGAACAAGGTTTCGGATCCCCCACCGGTGCCTGCCCGAAAACCCACGGGCTAACCGGCGCACCTCCCCATTGTCTTGACCGGCTGAGCGCTCCACGCCGGCCGCGTACTCGCGTCGCCGGACTTCGCGGAAACAGGCGTGGAACGGCGGCAACATACGGCCTTTCCCGTACCCGCCGCAATCCTTTTGTACTCAAGTGTCCGATCTGCAACAACTTACGGACGCACTCGTGCGGGCCTTGAGCACGATTCCTGCTCAAGGGAGATGTCAATCGCACCCAACTCCAACGGAGGAAACGAGATGCGCAAGAAGGTGATGCGGATGGCCAAGCGGGCGGGGCTCACGTTCCTGGCGGTGGAGGGGCTGCAGGCCGCGGCGCTCGCGGGCGTGGCACGCTACGCCGGCCGCAAGCTGACGGGCCGCCAGAACCGCCTGCTGCGCCTGACCGGCCAGGGGCTGACGCTGGCCGCCAGCGTGATCCCCGTGGCGGGCTACATGCGCCGCCGGTTCATCTGACGGGTGACGGACGGGGCAGGATGGAGAG
>DASSJS010000427.1:0-13196 GCA_035691085.1 Longimicrobium sp. | reverse complement strand
CTCTCTCCGCTGCTCCGTGTTCACAATAAGACACTCGCACGTGCAGCGGCGCCCCTCTGGTGTCACCGGCATCATAGTTGAGTAGAATTCCGCACCAGATCAGTGCGTCCGCTGTCCGGCATCGCACACTCCGTGCAGCTCCGATGTGAGAACCGGCGTACGGAGCGGCGAACGGCTTCGGAAGGACGCATCAAAAACGCACAGTCGGGTTCCTCTCGGACAAGACGGAGGGCGGATGGGGCTGACCGAGTACAACCGCAAGCGTGACTTCGAGAAAACCCCCGAGCCGCCCGGGAAGGAGCACCGGTCGGGGAGCACCCTGGGCTTCGTGATCCAGAAGCACGCAGCCAGCCACCTGCACTACGACTTTCGTCTGGAGCTGGACGGTGTGCTGAAGAGCTGGGCCGTGCCCAAGGGCCCCACCTTCGACCCCACCGTCAAGCGCCTGGCCGTTCACGTGGAGGACCACCCGATCGAGTACGGCGACTTCGAGGGGATCATCCCCAGGGGCGAATACGGCGGCGGCACCGTGATGCTGTGGGACGCCGGCACCTGGGAGCCGCTGGACGACGCCCACAAGGGCTACCGCAAGGGCCACCTCCGCTTTGCCCTGCACGGCCAGAAGCTGCGTGGCGCCTGGCACCTGGTCCGCTCGCGGCGCGGCGAGGAGGGCGAAAAAGAACAGTGGATGCTGTTCAAGGCCAACGACGACGACGCGCGCCCCGAGAGCGAGGGCCGCGTGGTGGAGGATGAGCCGCTCTCCATCAAAACTGGACGGAGCATGGAGGAGATCGCGGGCGACGCCGACGCCACCTGGCACTCCGACCGCGACCCGAAGGACGCCGTCACCCGCAAGCCCGCCGCCGCGAAAACGAAGAAGCCCGCGGCTACCACTCGCGCAAAGTCCTCGGCCGCGAAGACGCCAGCGCGCGCGGCAGGCTCCCCCGCCCCGGACCTCTCCGGCGCGAAGAAGGCCGCCATGCCGCGCGAGCTCCTTCCCGAGCTGGCCACGCTGGTGGACCAGGTGCCGCAGGGCGACGAGTGGCTGCACGAGATCAAGTTCGACGGCTACCGCCTGCTGGTGTTCATCGACCGCGGCAAGGTGCGGATGCTCACCCGCAAGGCCAACGACTGGACCGGCCGCTTCACCGGGCTGGTTCCATCCTTCCAGTCCCTCCCCGCGAAGCAGGCGATCCTGGACGGAGAGCTGGTGATCGTGGCGCCCAACGGCACCACCAGCTTCCAGATGCTGCAGAACGTGCTGAACAACGATCGGCACGACGAACTGGTCTTCTACGCCTTCGACCTGTTGTACCTGGACGGCCGCGACCTGCGCGGCCTGCCCCTGATCGAGCGGAAGGAGGCGTTGCGCGCGCTGATGAGCGGCGAGACGGATGGCCGGGTGCGCTTCAGCGACCACGTGCTGGGCAACGGCGGCCCCTTCCACGCGCAGGCGTGCCGGATGAACCTGGAGGGGATCATCAGCAAGCGCGCCGACAGCCGCTACGTGAGCAAGCGCGCCAGGGACTGGCTGAAGGTGAAGTGCCAGAAGCGGCAGGAGTTCGTGATCGGCGGATGGACCGACCCCAAGGGGAGCCGCGCCGGCTTCGGCTCGCTGATCCTGGGCTACTACCGCGGCGACGAGCTGGTCCACGCCGGCCGCGTGGGCACCGGCTTCAACGACGAGCTGCTGCGCGGCCTGCATTCGCGCCTCAAGAAGCTCGCGGTGGAAAAATCTCCCTTCGTGGACTACGGCCAGCGCCGCCCGCCCAGGGACGTGCACTGGGTGGAGCCCGAGCTGGTGGGCGAAGTCGCGTTCACCGAGTGGACCGACGAGGGAATCCTGCGCCACCCCACCTTCCAGGGGCTGCGCGAGGACAAGAGCGCCCGCGAGGTCGTCCGCGAAGACGAGCAGTCGCTCCCCGCGCCGGCGAAGAAGTCCGCCACCCGCTCCCCCGCCCCGGCGTCCGCGTCCAAGGCGAAAGATAAGCCGGCCGCGGAGGCGAAGGCCGGCACGCCAGAGTACGAGCGCCCGCTGCGCAACCGCGAGCTGCTCACGCGCCCGCCCAGCACCTCGCGCTCGCGCGGCCGCAAGGCGCCCGAGGGCGAGGTGGCGGGCGTGCGCATCTCGCATCCCGACAAGGTGCTGTTCCCCGACACGGGCGTCACCAAGCTGGAGCTGGCGCGCTACTACGAGGAGATCGGCGACGACTGGATGCTCCCCTACTGCGGCGGCCGGCCGCTCACGCTGGTGCGCTGCCCCGAGGGCGCGGGGAAGCCCTGCTTCTACCAGAAGCACGCGGACGACAACTTTCCCAAGGTGGTGGGCCGCGTGAAC
The DNA here is from genome assembly GCA_035691085.1 of Longimicrobium sp. Taxonomy (GTDB): domain Bacteria; phylum Gemmatimonadota; class Gemmatimonadetes; order Longimicrobiales; family Longimicrobiaceae; genus Longimicrobium. The sequence goes on along the minus strand of DASSJS010000427.1, from coordinate 10,858 downwards.
GTGGAGGAGAACACGGGCGAGCAGGACGTCTACACCTACGTCGACTCCGTCCCCGGCCTGGTCGCGATGGTGCAGATGGGCGTGCTGGAGCTGCACGTGTGGGGATCGAAGCGCGACAACATCGAGCGGCCGGACCTGTTCATCATCGACCTGGACCCGGCGCCCGACGTGAAGTGGGAGCGGGTGATCGCCTCGGCGCTGTGGACGCGCGAGCAGTTGGGCGAGATGGGGCTGGAGAGCTGGTGCAAGACGACGGGCGGCAAGGGCTTGCACGTGGTTGTGCCCATCGCCCGGCGCCACACCTGGGACGAGGTGAAGGAGTTCACGCGCCTGTTCTGCCGCGAGCTGGCCGCGCGCGCGCCGGGCGAGTTCATCACCAAGAGCACCCTGGCCAAGCGCGGCGGCAAGATCTTTCTCGACTACCTGCGCAACGCCCGAGGCGCCACCGCCGTCAGCGCCTTCTCGGTCCGCTCCAAGCGCGCCGGCGCCGCCAGCGTTCCATTAGCGTGGGACGAGGTGACGCCGAAGATCCGCCCCGACACCTTCACCCCGCCCGCCGTGATCGCGCGCCTGAAAAAGCTGAAGCGCGACCCCTGGGAGGATTTCTACAAGGCGAAGCAGAGCATCACCAAGGCGATGAAGCAGGCGGTGGGGATGAAGGAGTAGGGGGCTGGGGACAGCGGGCGTATCGGTGGTGAACGGGAGGTTCGGGCGCGAGGGACTGCCGGGTTAGCGAGCGGAGCGACAGGCCTCCGCTCGCCCGGTCCGTCCGCCAGGTGTCAGGGGCAGATGTATACGCAGGATTCCTGCTGGCAATTCGTCTGACAGGTGTCGCACGTGACGTTGCAGGAAACGTTGCAGGTACCGTAACACGAGTTCCCCGTGCAGTTGCAAGTGTTGTCGCAGGTGCCGCCGCAGCTGACGTCGCAGGTACCGCCGACGCTGTTGTCGCAGCCAGGGTCGCAACTGATGCAGGTGCCGCCGCCGGAGCAGAGGCACGTGTCGTAGAGTGTTCGAGCGAGCCCCTGTACGGTTCCGCGCCGCTCACCCGCGGGCGGATTGGTATCGAACGAATCGACGGTCAGCTGGTCCAGATCGAGCTTCAGCTTGTGCATAAGGCCTCCGGAGATGATGGGTGCATTGCCGCAGCCGGTCCGGCTCCTGAACCGAACGATCCGATAGACGCAATCTAGTGAGAATGAAAAGTATTGTCACGCCACATTCCTCGTCGCCAGGCTGGGCGCCTTTCATTTGGTAACGTGATCCAGAAACTCATATTCCGCCCGAACTCGCCACCATCCTTACCTGTAAACGCAAGAGGGTCCGCCCTGTCTCTGGAGCGGACCCCCTCTTCGTTTGCTGGCGCGGCCGCGGCTGAACGCCTCGTCAGCCAGCCGTTTTCTCGACGATCTTGAGGAGACGGTAGGCGCGCGAGGAGCCGTCGGCAGGCGGGTTGGGGATCTCGCGGATGGCGACGCTGAGCTGGTAGGTGTAGTCCTTCTCCCAGGCGAATCCCTCGATCCCATCGTAGAAGTACTGCCACTGCCCCGACGTGGACTTGCGCACCAGCAGGCATTCGGTGATCCCCTCGCCCGAGCATGCCACCTTCCGCGGCCCCACGTAAAGCGTCGCCCGTTGCTCACCCGGCCGCAGTTCCGACTCGATGGAGACCGCACCGGTGGCGTTGCTGCAGGCCGATACCGCGCCGGGAACGGCAAGGAGCGCGAGCGTCAGCAGGAGTCGGCGGAGCGTGGGCATGTCTCGGTAGGCGGAGAGGCGTTCTCGGGGAGATCTCGGCGGAAGCATCGAAAACGTACACACAAAAAGCGAGGAACGCCATGATTTCGGCGCTCCTCGCGACATTCTGTCTCCCCAACCTGCCCGCTATTCCCTGTTCCCCGTCTCCTGTCCCCTGCAGTTCAGTTCGTCCTGTACCGCCGGCTCACCTCGTCGAGGCGCTTGCGCTCGTCCTCGGTCAGAGACGACAGGCCCTGCGCGCTGATCTTGTCGAGGATGCGGTCCACGTCGTCGAGCAGCTCGCGCTCGGCGCGGGCGCCGCGGCGGGCGCCGGCGGCCGCAACCGGGCGCTGCGCGGGCTGGGGCGCGGCGGCCTGCTCCTTCCGGGCGGCCCAGGGGACCACGGCCTTGCTGCTCTGCGGCTTGCGGCTGGCCGTGCGCGGGGGCGGCGCCTCGCCCCAGGCACGCGGGGCCCACGGACTGCGCAGGTAGGCGAACGCGGTGCCGAACGCGCCCAGGTGCGCCAGCCCGAACCCGCCCGCCTGCACCGAGATGATGAACCCGATCGCCGCCGACGCCAGCGCCAGCCACTTGGCCTTCACCGGGATGATCCCCCAGATCCGGATCTCCATCTCGGGCCAGTACAGCGCGAACGCCATCAGCATCCCGTAGATGGCGCCGGTGAAGCCCACCAGCGGCATGGCGCCCCAGCGCGGCGACACCCCGGCCAGGATCACCGAAAGCAGCACCCCGCCCAGCGCCGACACGGCCAGGTAGCGCAGGAACCCCGCGGCGCCCCAGCGCTCTTCGAGCGGGCCCGCGAAGAAGTACACCGTGAGCAGCACGAACAGCAGCGACAGCGCGTTCCGCTCCACGAACGGGAACGTCAGCACCGACCACGGCTGGCGGAGGATGGCGGCGGGCGCGAACACCAGGAACCGCGTGACGTCCAGCCGCAGCAGGTCGTCGGCCACGAACAGCGCCAGGAACGCCGCCGTCAGCCCGATCAGCAGGCGTTTGACCCAGGGGGTAAGGCGAGGCCCGGTGAACTCGGGCCCGTACGAATCCCGATATGCCATGTCAGCGAGAAGTGGGTTCGGATCGGCGCGCACCCGCGAGGGGCCGCATCAAGGGTACACCCGTGCGGCCCCTCCGGTCCAGCCCCCCGGGCGTCAGCCGGTGGCCAGCTTCACGATCCGCTCGCACAGCTCGGGATAGCTGATCCCCACGGCGGCCGCGGCCTTGGGGAGGAGCGAGGTGGCCGTCATCCCCGGGAGGGTGTTGGCCTCCAGGCAGAAGAGCTGCTCCTTGGCCAGGATGAAGTCGATCCGCGCGTACCCCCGCAGCTTCAGCACGCGGAAGGCGCGCAGCGCATACGCCTGCATCTGCGCCACGATCTCCTCCTCGAGCGGCGCGGGGCAGAAGTACTCCGTCATCCCCGGCGTGTACTTGCTGTGGTAGTCGTAGATCCCCTTCTTGGGTCGGATCTCCACCGGCGGCAGCGCCTGGTCGCCCAGGATCCCCACCGTCAGCTCGCGCCCCTTGGCGTAGCGCTCGATCATCACCTCGGCGTCGTACTTCGACGCATCGTCCACGGCGGGGCGCAGCTCTCCCAACTCGGTCACCACGTGGATCCCCACGCTGCTCCCCTGGCGGCTGGGCTTCACGATGCAGGGGAAACCGATCAGGTCCTCGATGGTGTCGGGGTCGTAGGTGAACCCCGGCGCGCGCGCCACGCGCCAGGGGAGCGTGGGCACCTGCGCGTCGCGGAACAGGCGCTTGCTCACGTCCTTGTCCATGGCGATGCCGGAGCCCAGCGGCCCGCTCCCGGTGTAGCGGACGCCCATCAGCTCCAGCAGCGCCTGGATGGTGCCGTCTTCCCCCGCCCCGCCGTGCAGCGCCAGGAACGCCACGTCGGCGTCGCGGATCTGCGAGACGTTCCCCAGCTCGATCAGCGGGATCCCGTCGGTGTGGTCGGGCGGCGCGGCGGCCACGCCGCCGGGCAGGAGCCCGCCCTCGTCGCCCTCGGCCACGAAGCCGCGGGCGGTGTCCACCGTCCACGCCTCGTGCCCGCGCTCGCGCAGCGCCTTCACGATCCCCAGCCCACTCGCCAGCGACACCTCGCGCTCGGCGCTCGTGCCCCCCATCAGCACCGCGATCTTCATTGCTCCGCCCCGTCTTTCCGTGCTCGTCAGGTTCATGTGTGCGTGTGCCGCGCTCCCATAGCACGAAGCGTACGCGGAATTTCCCTCCGCGCATCAGCGGCCGCCAGTGCGGGTGTGGTGAGCCGAAAAACATCGACGGCGAGGGGTGGGCGTGTCCCTCCGCTGCGCTCCGGGCCGGGCTGCGCGCGCGTTAGGCAACGATACCACTGTTGCCAACCGCGCCGGGCCCACGGCGGCCGGGCCAGCATCACCCCGTCCCCACGAATTCATCGCGCCCCGGCCGCCGCGTTCCCGGCCCTCCGGGCGCGCATCCCTCACGCAAAATCGTGTCGAAACGAGATGAGGTGCATTCTGCAAACTGATGATCCACATCGGGTTGAATAATTCGCGTGAATCAAATTCAACGTCGAGAAGGCGAAGAAGTATGCGAGTGAACTCGCGGCTACCACGGCACGAAGTCCGCCTCCGCGGACTGTGGCCGCGGCTCCGGTGCCGCTCCGGGGTTGCTGTTCTCCGTTCCTCTGTGCCTCGTGTGAGCTGCCGTTGCGTGGTGCAGTGAAGAAAGCCCCCGCCCGGCACGGTGCCGGACGGGGGCTCTCGATCGAAATCCACCGAAACCCCGAGGAGGCGTCAGCTCACAGCTCGCTGCCGCAGATCTCGCAGTACCAGGCCTGGGGCTCGTTGATGGCGCCGCACTCCTTGCACAGCAGCGCCTGCCCGCGCTTGCGGGGCTGCTCCTGCGTGCTCTCGCCCGAACCGCCCACCAGCCCGCCGCCCGAGCCGCCCTGGAACTCGGCGCCCAGCCCACTGCCCTGCCCCGCCGCCGGCGCGGCCGAGGCCGGCGGACGTTGCGCGCCGCCGCTGATGGCGCGGTCCAGCTCCTCCAGGAACGCCAGGTCGTCGGCCGCAAGATCGGCCGCGGGCTGCGCGTCGGCCGCGGGGGCCGGCGTGTCGAGGTTGTCCAGGAATGCCAGGTCGTCTCCCTCGCTCTCCGACGGCTGCGACCACTTTCCCGCGGCGCCCCCCTGCAGCGAGTCGAGCCAGGGCAGGTCCTGCGCGGCGTCGCCGGGCTGCGTCGTGGGGTTCGCGGGCGAGCCGCCGAACTCGTTGGCGAACGGGTCCCACCCGTCCACGTCATCCGCCGTGGGCGCGGTGCGATCCGCGGCCCCGGCCACGGGCTCGCTCTCCACCGCATCCTCGCCCGCCGGCGCGGCGCCGGTGCCCTCGGCCTCCACCTCGCTGATCCACGCCGCCAGCTCCGCGCCCGACACGCCGGCGTCGTCGCTCGCGGCCCGCGCGTCGGCGGGCGAGGGCGTGGCCTCGGGGCTGGACGCGAGCTCCAGCTCCGGCTCCCACCCCGTGGATTCATCGTCCGCATCCGCCGAGGCGGCCGCCGCATCGTCGTCGTCCGCGCCGAAGAACGGCAGGTCGTCGCCCGCGTCCTCGTCGTCCGCCTCATCCCCTTCCCCATCGGCGACGGCGGCTGGCGCCTCGTCCGCCGCGGGCTCATCCTCCTCCGCCTCGCTGGCGGAGTCCGCAGCGCCGGCGATGTCGGTGGCGAGGGTGGAGAGGTGCTCCACCTCGGTGCGAGTGGCGGCGGCGGCCTGTTCGGCGGCGGCCACGTCCTGCTCCAAGGGGGCGCGGGCCTGGTCCCACGCGGCCTCGTCGAGCTCGCCGATCAGGTGGCGCAGGCGCGTTTCCTCCAGCGCGTCGGCGGCCTGGGTGCGGCGCTCCTCGGCGGCGGCGAGCTGGTCGCGCAGCGCCTGCAGGTTGCGCTGGATCTCCTCGCCGTGCTCCGAGAGCTCCTCGGTCACGCGGCGCAGCCGGTCGTGGTAGTCGGCGCGGACGCGCTCGGCCACGCGGCTGGGGGCGCCGGTCTGCACCTCGTCGAGCTTCGCGATCCACCCGCGAAGCTGCTCGCGCTGGCTCACCAGCGCGTGGACGCGGTCGCTGCCGGATCCGTTCTCGTGCGTCGTCATCAGCGATTTCCTTGCGGTACGGCGCGGCCCGGGGTCAAAGGCCGGCGTAGGACACTCGTGTGGTCCAGCTCTCCACCGGCGGCTGAAGCCGCAGCAACAACTACGAAAAGCCTCGCAAACTGCGCGAGGCTCCAACAGCCGGCCTCGTGCGCGACCACTTTCAGCCTCCCTGGCCGCGCGCAGCGCGGGAGACTCGGCATGACATGTCTGGTGTCCCGACCGAATGCCGTGCTTCCTGTCGTAAAGCACTCAGCACCCAGCACTCAGCACCCAGCACTCAGCACCCAGCACCCCAGCACCCCAGCACTTCCCCAGCTTAGCCGCGGAACATGTCGAGCACCACCTCCACCACCTCCGCGGCCGCCACGGGCTCCACCGTGGCGTTGCGGGGGAACGGGGGCGGCTGGAACAGGCTGCGGTCCAGGTTGCGGTCGTACCCGGTCCACCCACCTTCATCCACGCCGCTGAGCAGCGCCATGGCGGGGTTCATCTTGCTGTCCAGGTCGTCGGCGTAGTGCAGGATCAGCGCTTCGAGCGTGTGCGGTACCTTGGGGCTGGCCCACTCCAGCCGGCCCTGGTGGCTGGCGATCAGGTGCTGCAGGTGAAGGAGCCGCTGGGCGTCGATGCCGGGGATCTGCTCGGCCTCGCGCGTCACCATCTGCAGCCCGATCAGGATGTGACCCAGCAGCTGCCCTTCATCCGTATAGTTGATGGTCCGCCCGGAGGAAAGCTCGCGCACCTTGCCCACGTCGTGCAGCAGCGCGCCCGTCACCAGCAGGTCGCGGTCCACGCGCGCGCCCTGCTTCTGGTAGCTGGCGCAGAGCGCATCGCAGCTCTTGGCGACGGAGAGCGAGTGCTCCATCAGCCCGCCCAGGTACGCGTGGTGGTTGCGCTTGGCCGCGGGATGGAGCCGGTACTGCTTGCCGACGATGGTCTTCTTCCCCGTCATCCGCTGCAGGAGAAGGCGGAGCGATGGATCGCCCACCGTCTCCACCAGCAGGTCCAGCTCCTTCCCCATCACGCCCCGGTCGCGCGGAGAGGAAGGGACGAACAGCTCCAGGTCGTCGTCACCGATCTCCACCGGCTGCACGACGGTGACGGTCAGCTCCAGCTTGCCGTTGTAGGTGCTGGTGCGCCCGCGGATCCCCACCACGTCCTCGGCCGAGAAGAGCCCGTCCACGCGCTCCGCGTCGTCCCACACCTTCGCCTCGATGGTCCCCGTGCGGTCCGCCAGGGTGAGGTGCAGGTAGGGCTTGGCGTTGCGCGTTTCCTTGCGCTGCTTGTCGGCCACCAGGTAGCAGCCGGCCACGTCGCGCCCGTCGGCCAGCTCGCGCACCGCGGGCCAGGCGCCGCCGCAGAAGGCGCGCGGGTCCATGCTGGGCACCACGGCGCCGCGGAAGGGGAGCACGCTCACGGCGCCACCTCCCACACCGTGCGCCCGGCCACGATGGTCCGCACCGCGCGGCAGCGCAGCTTGCGCCCGGCGAACGGCGTGTTGCGGGAGAGGGATTCAAAGCGCGCCGGGTCCACCGTCCACTCGGCATGCGGGTCCAGGAAGGTGACATCCGCCGCCCACCCCTCCTGGAGCGACCCCAGCTTGAAGCGCGTATCCAGCGACATGGCGCGCGCCGGGGCGCAGCTCATCCGCTCGATCATCGCAGACAAATCGATCAGCCCCGTCGCGACCAGCTCGGTGTAGGCCAGGCCGACGGAGGTCTCCAGCCCCACGATGCCGTTGGGCGCGTCCTCGAAGGCCTGCTCCTTCTCGTCGTAATGATGCGGCGCGTGGTCGGTGGCGATCACGTCCAGCGTGCCGTCCGCGACTCCCTGGCGGACCGCGTCACGGTCGGCCGCGCCACGGAGCGGCGGGTTCATCTTGGCGTTCGTGTTGTACCACTCCACCGCCTCGTCGGTGAGCGTGAAGTGGTGCGGGCTCCCCTCGGCGGTCACGCGGACGCCCTTGGCCTTCGCGGCGCGGATCATCTCCACCCCGCCGCGCGTGGCCACGTGCTGGATGTGCAGGCGGCCGCCGGCCAATTCGGCGAGAAGGAGGTCGCGCGCGATCATCACGTCCTCGGCCGCGTTGGGGATCCCCGTCAACCCAAGGCGCGTGGCGATGATCCCCTCGTTCATCGAGCCGCCGCGCGATAGCGTCAGCTCCTCGGCGTGGACGGCCACGGGCAGGTCGAAGCTCTGCGCGTACTCCAGCGCCATGCGCATCAGGCCGGCGTTCATCACCGGCTTCCCGTCGTCGGTGATGCAGACGGCGCCTGCGGCCACCAGCTCGCCGATCTCGGTGAGCTGCTCGCCCTTCTGCCCCAGCGTGATGCAGCCGCTGGGGAAGACGCGCGCCAGCCCCGCCGCCGCGCCGCGCGCCCGGACGAAGCCGACGGAAGCGGGCGAGTCGATCGGCGGATCGGTGTTCGGCATGGCGATGACGGTGGTGAAGCCGCCGGCCACCGCCGCGCGCGCGCCGCTCTCGATGGTCTCCTTGTGCTCGCCGCCGGGCTCGCGCAGGTGCACGTGCACGTCGATCAGGCCGGGGGTGACGATCAGCCCGGAGGCGTCGATCACCTCCGTCCCCTCCCCCGCCTCGACCGACTCGCCCACGCGGGCGACCGTTTTTCCGTCCAGGAGGACGTCGAGCACGGCGTCGAGCTTCTGCGACGGGTCCACCACGCGGCCGCCGCGGATCAGCACCCGGCTCACGCGCCCGCCTCCGCGTCCGCAGGGCCGCCGGCGAGCAGGTAGAGGACGGCCATGCGCACCGCCACGCCGTTGGTCACCTGTTGCAGGATCACCGAGTGCGGCCCGTCGGCCACGTCGCTGTCGATCTCCACGCCGCGGTTCATGGGGCCGGGATGCAGGATGAGCAGGTCGCGCGGCGAGGCTTCCACGCGCGCGCGGGTAACGCCGAAGATGCGGTTGTACTCGCGGAGCGAGGGGACGAAGCCGCCCTTCATCCGCTCCAGCTGCAGGCGGAGGACGTTGAGCACGTCGGCCCACTCGATCGCTTCCTCGATGCGGCGGAACCAGTGCACGCCCAGCTGGGCCACGTCGGGCGGCATCAGCGTGAGCGGCCCGCAGACGGCCACCTGCGCGCCCAGCCGCTTGAGGCCATGGATGTTGGAGCGGGCCACGCGCGAGTGCAGCACGTCGCCGCAGATGCACACCTTCAGGCCCTCGATGGGGCCGCGGTGGTCGCGGATGGTGAGGAGGTCGAGCAGCCCCTGCGTGGGGTGCTCGTGCTTCCCGTCGCCCGCGTTGATCACGTGGCTCTCGATGCGGTCGGCCAGGAACTTCGCCGAGCCCGAGGATGCGTGGCGGATCACCACCATGTCGATCCGCATCGCCTCGAGGTTGCGCGCCGTGTCCACCAGCGTCTCGCCCTTCTGCACCGAGCTGCCGGTGGTGGAGATGCTCACCGTGTCGGCGCCCATCCGCTTCTCGGCGAACTCGAAGGAGACGCGGGTGCGGGTGCTGTTCTCGAAGAAGGCGTTCACCACCGTCTGGCCGCGCAGGAAGGGGACCTTCCGCACGGGGCGCTCGCTGATCTCCTTGAACCGCTCGGCGGTGTCGAGGATGGCGGTGATCTGCTCGCGGGTAAGCTCCTCGAGCCCCACCAGGTCCTTGCCCAGCGAGGGGTTCACCAGCTCCTGCGCCATCAGCCGCCCGCCGCCACCAGGTCCACCCCCAGCTCGCCGTCGATCTCGGGAACGCTTACCTCCACGCGCCCTCCCTCGGGCACCTCCACCCGCTCGCCCACCACGTCGGCCTGGATCGGCAGCTCGCGGCCTCCACGATCGACGAGGACGGCCAGGAGCGTCCGCCGCGGCCGGCCGAAGTCGGCCAGCTCGTCGAGCGCCGCCCGCACCGTCCGCCCGGTGTACAGCACGTCGTCCACGATGCAGACGGTGCGGCCGTCGATGCCGCCCTCGGGGAGCCGCGTCTGCCCCACCACGGGGCGCGGGCCCACCACCATCAGGTCGTCGCGGTAGAGGGTGATGTCGAGCGAGCCGGTGGCCAGCGCCAGCTGCGAGCGCTCGCGCAGCAGGTCGCGCAGCATCACGCTCAGCTGCACGCCGCGGCGGTGGATGCCCACCAGCACCAGCTCGGTGGCGCCGGCAGCCAGGACCACCACCTCGTCGGCCATGCGCGCAAGGGCCCGCTCCACCGCCGGGCCGTCCATGATGGAGCGTCTGTGTGGTCCGGGCATGGAACCGGGAGGATTGTGCGCGGGGGTGTACGGGATGCGGGAAAGCTAGCCCGTGCCGGGGGCGGGTGTCAACGAAGCGGACGCGGGGGTGGCCGCGGCGTCTGCCGGGCTGAACCGGTGCGCCAGTGCGTGAGTGCGCGAGTGCGTTCACGTCGCCCGCCGGCGATGGCGCTCGTGGTCACTCCTGCGGATTCACCCTGCTCCGCCGCCGCGCGCGGAAGAAGGCGCGGAGCATGTCGCCCGCCTCGCCGGCCAGCACGCCGGTGGTGAGCTGGACGCGGTGATTGAGCCTGGGATACTGCACCAGGTTCTCCAGCGAGCCGCTCATCCCCGCCTTGGGGTCGGGCGCGGCGTAGACCAGGCGGGGGATGCGGGCGAGGACGATGGCGCCCGAGCACATGGCGCAGGGCTCCAGCGTCACGTACAGCGTGCAGTCCAGCAGCCGCCAGTGGCCGATCACCTGCGCGGCGCGGCGGATGGCCACCATCTCGGCGTGCGTGCTGGGGTCCTGCAGCGTGTGCGTCAGGTTGTGGCCGGTTGCCACCAGCTCGCCGCCGCGCACGATCACCGCGCCCACCGGCACCTCGCCCAGCGCCTCGGCCGCACGGGCCTCCTGCAGCGCCAGCCGCATCCACCGCTCGTCGTCCACCTCGGCGGGCCCCGTCTCCCCCGCCCCGCCGCTCTCCGCCTCGCTCATCCCCCCCGCTTTCGCACCAGATGTTCTTCAACGCACCTCGGGCACATCGCTCGAGGATCTCCCG
>DASSJS010000426.1:0-40415 GCA_035691085.1 Longimicrobium sp. | reverse complement strand
AGGCGGATGAATCCGCGGCAACGACGGCCCAACGTCGCTCCGCGACTCCCAAGCCGGCATCCGCGCGTCCAACCGAATGCACGCGCAAGCCTTGCCGCCGCAGGCATCTCGCACCCTGCGCCGGATTCGCGTCTCCAACCTCTCCCGGTACGGGGGAGGTGGACGGCCTAGCAGGGTGCTAAAAAACTGGGCGTATGCTTCGCCCGTCTCTTCAAACCGGGGGTGGTGAATGCCACGGGTGAGGTTCTGTGCGGCTCCATCGCGGCGTTTTCACACGCGTCCACACGCTTTTGAGTGCTTTCGGGCGGTGCGAGGCAGTTCATGCGCACACTCCGCCCATGATCAGCGTACGCAGCCTCACCAGGTTGTAGGCCGCCGAGGTGAAGGTGTAGACCCAGCTCACCAGCTTCTTGCCCCGATGCCGCAGCTTGTCCAGCAGCCCCACGGTCTTGTCCCAGCCGAAGCCCTGCTCGACCAGCTTCCGCTTGCGCTGGCTCACCTTGTAGCCCGCATGGCGGGTCGTCCGCCCGTCGATCGCGCTACCCCGGTTCTTCGTGATGTTCTGCGCCACGTGTGGCGTGAAGCCCCGCTCCCGGCAGCCGTGCACGAAATCCTTCGTGTCGTAGAGCTTGTCCGCCCCGAGCGTCCGCCCCTTCTTCCGCGCCGGCTGCCGGTCCAGCATGGCCAGCGCGCTGTCGCACTCGGCCGTGCCCGTCGCGTGCTCCACTTCGGTGTCGACGATCAGCCCGTTGCGGTTCTCCATCAGCGCGCTCGCCACGTAGCACAGCTTCGCGGCCGTGTTGCCCTTCTTCGCCAGCCGCGCGTCCGGGTCGGTGGTCGAGCGGTGCGTCGCGTTGCTCCGCTTCTCGCCCCGGAAATCCACCTCCGGGTTGCGGCCGCCCGCTTGCGGATCCTGGGGCGGCTCGTCCATCGGCCGGAAGCTCTTCTGGCTCGCCCACGCCTCCAGCAGGGTGCCGTCCACCGTGAAGTGGTCGTCCGAGAGCAGGTCCCGGCTACGCGCCTCCTCGAGCACTTCGGCGAAGAACGCTGCGCCACGTCGCCTTGCATCAGGCGGTCGCGATTGACCGAGAACGTCTCCGGAACCCACACCCGGTCGTCGATCCCCAACCCGACGAACCAGCGGAAGAGCAGGTTGTAATCGAGCTGCTCCATCAACAGCTGCTCGCTCCGAACCGAGTAGAAGATCTGCAGCAGCAGCGCTCGCAGAAGCTGCTCCGGCGGCACGCTCGGCCTGCCCCGGCGTGCGTACATCGCGTCGAATCGCGTCGAAAGCTGCCTGAGAGCCGAATCCACCAGTGTTTTGATCGTGCGCAGCGGGTGGTCCCGAGGCACTCGGCTCTCCAGATTCACATAGCTGAACAGCACCGGCTGCTCCGGCTCGATTCCACGCATCTGAAGCCCTGGGCTGAGGTTGGCCTCAGTTTACAGCCGCGGACTCTCCGCCGAAAGCGGACACTGATTTTTTAGAACCCTGCTAGGCCGGCCGGAGGGGGTGCGGTGCAGAAGAATCACGCCCCAACCCTCTCCCCACACCAAAAAACTCCCCTCCCCCGCGAAGCGCGGGGAGGGGTGGGGGAGGGGGCTCCCCGCCGCGTCCACATCGATTCCTGTCCTCCGCCCCAGACGCCTGGACGCCGACCGCTCGCCCTCACCCCTCCCAGTCGCACCAGCGCAGCAGCGCCCGCAGCGGCGGCGATCCGTCGTGGTGCCAGGATGGCGGCGGCCACGCCATCTCGCCGACCGGCGCCACCCGGCTGGCACCCAGCCGCCCCAGTGCCGCCGCGAGCTCCGCCGCATCGTCCCCGTCCGCGGACACCCCCACCGTCTGCAGCACGTCACCATACTCCGCCACCAGGGCGGGGACCTCCGCGAGCGACGCGACCGGCTTCACCCGAACGACGCGGTTCAGGCAGCTCGCCTCGAACGCCGGCTCGGGGTCGAAGATCACCGTCCACGCCGTCCCCTTCGCGGAGGCGTGCAGTTCGATCCCCGCCGCGAACTCCGCCTCGCCACGAAGCTGGCGGATGGCCGAGGCCTCGCCGGGGCTCAGCGTGCCGCGCGGAAGCTCGTGCTCCACCGCCTCCATCTCGCGCGCCAGCATGCCCGCCCACTCGCGCGGGCTCACCTGGCCCCCCTCCTCCACGTAGAAGACGTGCGGCGACACGCACCCCTGCTGGTCGAAGGTGGAGGCGTCCAGCGCCGCCGCCCTGGCGGCTTCCTCCGCCGCGCCCGCCGACAGCCGGCCGCGGCCGATCACCCCGAACGACAGCTTGGGCCCGTACCCCAGGAACTTCGCCGCCGGCGGCGCCTGCGCGCGGATCGACTCCACCGCCCCGCGCCCGCCGTAGACGATCACCGCGTCGGCGTGCTCCAGCGCGGCGCGCTCCATCTCCTGGTCGCCGCCCGCCCAGTAGGTCACGGCCAGGCAGCCGCCCAGCTCCGCGTCCTCCTCGGCGATCCCGCGGGCGAAGAGCGCAGGAAGGAGCGGCTCGCCCGTCGCCGTCTTCCCGATCGACGCCGACTTCGCCAGCAGTGCGCGGACCAGCGACGTCACCGCCACCCCCGGCACGTTGCCGCTGAACACGTGCGCCGCCAGTTTCGGCCCGAACGCCGTCACCCGCCCCTGTCCGTGCGCGGCGGGGACCCAGCCGTCCAGCACGCCCGCGTCGCCCAGCTCGGCCGCAAGCAGCTCGCGCAGCCGGTCCGCGCGCCAGTCGGCGGCCATGCGGTCCAGCACGTGGCCGATCATGGCCGGCGAGTAGTGGGTGATGGCCGGCAGCGCGCGCTCCGCCGTCATCCGCAGCGGGTCTGCCGGGTCCAGCAGCCGCTCGGCCACCCGCCCGATCACCTCCACGATCTCCGCCACCGGCCGGTTGGCCAGGTGCCTCTCGCGCATCTCGCCCAGCGCGCGCACCTGCTCGCGCAGCAACGCCGGCGTCAGCCGCGGGACGCGGAGCTCGAACGCGCTCTTCCCCTTCCCGAACGTCCAGGTGGTCGTCGGTACATGCGCAAGGCCGGGGAGGTGGAACGCGTCGAGGATCACGGAACTGCCAGTGCGAGAGTCCGAAAGTGCGAAAGTGGTCCGGGCACGCCGCCCGGCTCCATCTCGCCCGAAGATACCACCCGCCGCAACCCTGCGCGCAACTCATCGGATCAGAATGATGCAGGATGCTTCGTCTCAGCCCGGGACCGGTTTCTGTTGCGGTTGAAGCCTCCCGCAGTTTGGGAGGCTTTTCGTAGTTGTTGCCGTGGCTTCAGCCGCCTGGTGCGATGTTGGTTCACCCCAGAACGACGAAGGGCGGGCTCATCTTCTGAGCTCGCCCGTCGCTATCCTCCGAACTCTTGCTCCGCCTCAGTCCTACAGGAAATCCCAGAAGCTCGGGTTCGCCTCGATCATCAGCTCCCAGCGGCCGCCGGAGCTGAGCCCGCGAGCGACGTCCACGCGCAGGATGTCGTAGAAGATGCCGAGGCCCGCTCCCACGCTGAACTTCGGCGTGGTCATTGGCACGGCGCCCCAGCGGGCGAGCGCGTCCTGCCCGGGCCCGCCCACGTCCGACCATCCGGCGGCGCCGAGGAGGCGGCCGCGGATGAACGGCGCGCGCAGGTCGGCCGAAAGCGTCGTCCGCAGCGTGGCGAAGCGGTCGCCGCCGTACGCGCGGAAGGCGTAGCCGGGCACCGTCCCCCGGCCGCCGATCAGGTACAGCGCCTGCGCCGGCAGCGTCCCCGCCGCGGCGCCCGCGCTCAGCGCCGTCTCCAGCCGCGCATCCGCCGTCTTCCACCGGTGCGTCAGACCGACGTCCAGCCGGGGGCGGATGAAGTTCGGGTCTTCCGTGAGCGGCGCGGTTGACGAGGTGTCGGTGTCCAGCGCCAGGTGCCCGCCGTCCACGCCGACCGTGGCATTCCACGCCACCGCCTTGCCGGACGGAGATGCGTGCGTGAGCGACACGGCGCCGCCCAGCATCACCCCGTCGTTGATCGGCCGCACGGGGCGGAAGTCGCCGAACGCGCTCTGCTCCGTCTCCAGCGCCGCGCTCCGCTGGTCCTCGGCGCGCGCGGTGAAGGTGCCGGTCCAGCCGCGGGCCACCGGGCGCTGCAGGTCGATCCGCCCGCCGCTGGCGTAGAACAGGTCGCTGTAGTCGCGCCCCGCCAGCGCCGCCGACAGGGTGTTCATCGCCCCCGAGATCACCGGGGCCACGGCGATGTCGCGCGGCTGGTTCAGGTACCCCGAGCCGGAGAGCCGGAAGCCGGGCTTGGTCAGCGACGCATCGGCGCGCGCCAGCGGGTGCATGGGCCCGAACGCCCAGCCGCCGTACAGCCCCAGCGCCACCTGCTCGCGCGGGCTGGAGCGGAAGCCGAAGCCCACGGCCACCCCTTCCGCGCGGTTGTAGCGGCCGATGGTGGACGCGGCGGGCACGTCGAGCCGCGTGCCGGGGAGGCCGGAGAGCGCGTGCTCGCGGATCAGCTCGGCGGCCTCGCGGCGCACCTCGCCCAGCTCGCGCTCGGGGCCGATCCCCTGGTCGCGCAGCTCCGCGTCGATCGGCTGCTCGAAGGCGAAGTTGCGCGCCTGCGTCATCGGCGCCGCCACCACGCGGGGGCCGCTGAAGCGCCAGTCCGGCAGCCCCTGGTTGAAGCGGTATCCGTTCACCGTCATCGTGCCGCGGATCACCCCGCCCGCGGGAAAGCCCAGCTCGGGAAGCTGGCGGCGGATCTCCACCTGCTGGCGGCTGGGGAGCCAGAAGCGGCCTTTGTACAGCCCGTTCTCCAGCGAGATGTTGATGTAGTCCAGCTGCCGGTCCACGTAGCTGCTACGGGTGAAGGTGAACTCCATCCGCACGATGTCGCCCTGCCGCTGGTCCACGTAGATGGCGCCCACCAGCGCGTGCTGCCCCTCGTCCCTGGGCCGCACGTCCACCCGGTACACCCGCACCGGCTCGGCCGAGCCGGGCAGGCGGATGGCAAGCGAGTCGGACAGGCGATAGTCGTAGAACCCCGGCCCGCGCGGCGCGGCGGGGTGCAGCACGTCGCTCACCTCGTCGCCGTCGCCGATGCGGATCAGGTCGCCGAAGTTGTCCTGCACCACGGCCAGGTGGTCCAGGTGGTAGTGGATGTTGGTGGGGAGGCTCTTCCGGTCGCGCAGCCCCACGATCACCTGCTTGGTCTGGTTGGGCGCCTTCCAGAACACCTCCAGCGCCACCTGGTCGGTCTTCACCAGGGTGCGCTCGTTGATGTCGCGCCGGTCCAGGTAGAAGTAGACGTAGCCGCGCGCGTTGGCCTGGTAGTCCACCATCCCCGTGTCGGTGAGCGCCTGCGTGCGGCGCACCTGGGCGCGCTGCACCAGGTCCAGCGCGCGGGGGGTGTTCCAGGCCGGCTCCTGCGCGGCCGCCGGAATCGCGAGCAGGGCCGCCAGCGCTGCGGCCCCCAGTCCGATGCGAGGTCTCATGAAGGCAAAGATATCGTGGGCACTGCGCAAAACGGAACCGGGCCCGCGGTGCCGCCGGACCCGGTGGATGGTTCTCACGCGGCCGAACGCCCGGCCAGCGCTCACGGGCAGGCGCCCACCGAGAGCGAGGCGGTGAGGGAGCCGTTGATCCGCTCCTGCAGCCCCTCCTCGCTGATCCCCGCGGCGCGGGCGTAGTCGGTGCGGCGCACGCTGTACTGCGTGTTCCCCGTGGCCGACAGCCGGCGCGGGTTGTCGCTGAAGTACAGCAGGAGCGCGCCCGGAAGGAGCAGCTCGCGGCGCACCTCGCTCCCCGCCTCGTCGGGGACGTTCACGATCATCTGGTCGGTGCCCAGCGACACGGTGCCGCGCAGGTCCTGCGTGAAACTGTCGCTGCGGCGCGTGTACAGCAGCTGGAAATTGGCGGTCTGCCCGCTCAGCGTGAGCGACGGCGGCTGCTTGGGCGCGGGGGGCTGCGGGTTCACGATGGTGGCCAGCAGGTTGGCCGCGGGAAGCGCCCCCTGCGAGGGCTGGAAGCGCAGGGTGCACACGTTGTAGACACCCTGCACCGTGCTGGGCGAAAGCTGGGGCGGGTTGGTGCCCCCGTCGCCGCCGCATCCGGCCGCCACGACGGCGGCGGCGAGCGGAACCACGCGGGCGAGCAGGAGCGGCACACGCATCGTCATCAAACTCCAGAAGTCGGTGGGGAGCCCGGAACAGCAGCCGGGTTTCGCATCCGTCTACCCTCGCGCGGGGGCGAGGGTTTCACCAGCCTGTATCGTGGAAAGCGGTTGAGATGTCACCCATGGCTTACATTCGCCACGATGTAAGCTATGACTGACATCCGTCGATGTGCCTCCCCTACCCGTGGTGCGTCAGCGTCAGGAACACGTCGTACAGCGCGTGGGTCCAGGCGGCGATGCCGAAGCCGCGGGCGATGAACAGCGCGTTCAGCGCCAGCCCCGAGATGAAGCGGAACATGAACGACGGCACCTGGAAGGCGTCGCCGTACGGGCCGATGTAGTGGAAGGCCGAGAAGACGAGCGCGGCCAGGATCGCCGCCCAGATCCGCGCGGGCTTCTTCCCCACGCCCGACGAGAGGAAGATCGCCAGCAGGCCGCCGACCAGGATCACGCGGAAGAGCAGCTCCTCGTACAATCCGGCGCCCAGCGACAGCACGATCCCGTCGAACAGCGGAAGCCGGTTCAGCACGCCGGTGCCGCCGGAGAGCTGCCAGCTCCCCAGCACCCACTGCGTGAGCGTGCCCACCACGATCCCGAAGAGCAGCGCGTACACCACGCTCTCGGCGGCCATCCCCGCGAACACCCCGGCCTGCAGCGGCACCTTCTCGCGCCGCCGCTCGCGGATGATCAGCAGGATGGAAATCACCGCCAGCACCGCCGTGAACCCCAGCGTGCCGTGAACGCCGCCCACCGACAGCACGCTGCGCAGCAGCACGTCGGCCCCGTTGCGCAGGCCGTGCGCGCTGCCGCTGATCATCCGCGCTCCCGCTTCGTAGGCGATCAGCAGCGGGAGCACGAAAAGGAGCGAGTAGGTGTGCTTGCGAGTGAGCTGAAAGTAGCGTGGCATTGGCCCCGGGGGGTGCGGCGTGCCGCGCGTGGCGCGGCGATTGCTGATTTGGGCCCGCGAACGCGGGCCGCTGCAATGATCTAGAACGCCGCCACGGGCCGAAAGTTTCGCCAGCAGCCAGGGATGACGGTGCGGAGATCCGGATCGGGGGGTACAGCGGGAGGGTGGATGCGGAGGCTGCGGGATGCCACGGTCGTGGCGCTCGCGGCCCTGGCCGGCGCGTGCAGCTTTCTGCACAAGGAGCTGAAGGAGACGCCCGCGCAGGTCGCGGCGGTCCAGGCCGAGGACACGCGCATCGCGCGCGAGGTGGAGGCGCGCCTGGCCGCCGAGCCCACCATCGGCGCGGGCCGGGTGCGCGTGGAGGTGCAGCGCGGCGAGGTGGGGCTGTTCGGCGCGGTCAGCGGCCTGGGCGCGCTGCGTTGCGCCGAGCGCAACGCCGAGCTGGTGCGGGGCGTACGGCTGGTGATCGACCAGCTGGTGCTGGACCCCGGGCCGCGCGACGCGCGCTGCCTGGCCCCGCGCGTGTTCGGCGCCGCGCGCCCCGGCACCTGATCTCGCTCAAACGATGGCGACCAAGCTCGAGAAGGCGCTCCGGCGAGAGCTGGAGGTGGACGGCATCGCCTACGCCCTCACCATCACCCCCGACGGCCTGCACCTGGTGAAGAAGGGGAAGCGCAAGGGGATCGACCTCACCTGGCGCGAGCTCCTGAGCGGCGACGCCGCCCTCGCCGCCGCGCTCCGCGCCTCGCTCGACAGCCTTCCCTCGTAAGATTTATCTCTTTCGGGATCGACAGCGGCCCTCGGCCCAAGCCATCGTCTCCCGTCGCCCATCGCGTGGCCGCAGGGGATGGAGAGGGGTCGCACGGGCCCCAGGCCGTTGGAGCCTCGCGCTGTTTGCGAGGCTTCTCGTCGTTGTTGCCGCGGCTTCAGCCGCCGGTCAGCGGGGCTCGGCGACCAGACATTCCTGGCGAGCCCAGCCCCGGCACTCGGCGCGGATCAGTACCCGGTTCCCGGACCCGCCGGGCCGCAGTCGCTCCCGCAGCTCTCGATGGGGCACTCCGACTGGTTGCTCATGCACGGATCCGTGCAGCCGCTGCCGTCGGCGGGGAGCGCGGGGACGAGCTCGGCGCGCGCGCCGTGCACGGTGCCTCGGCCGGCCGGGCGCTCGGCGGCGATGAACGATTCCACGCGCAGGTTCTCGGGGTCCAGCGTCAGCTTGCGCATCGGTGCGTCTCTCCAGGTGAGTGAGTGGGGTGCTCGGTGGCTGATTGGGATCGGTCAGGGATGATGAAGCAAACCGGCCTGCCGTGCCACGCACGCGCGGTTCGATCTTCTCAAGGAAGACGGATACGAGCGCGGTTCCGGAGTCTAGGGCCGCGCCACGTGAAAGGGAAGCGACCCACGTTTTCGGCGGGAACCATGGCGGGATGCAGCGCGCCTCGGGAGTGCGGATCCGCCCGCGTGCGCTCGCCGGGAACCGTCCGTGGAGATGGAAGTGGAGATGGAAGGCGTGACCGGAAGGGGAAAACGCGTTAGACTTTCCGTCATCCCCTGAACAACCACGGAGCTGCTTTTTGCCCAGACGCACCACCCGCAGACGTACGCGCCGGACCCGGCGGCCCCTCCCGCGGCTCAAGCTGCGGCTGGATCGCCGCGCATGGATGGCGCTCGCGGCGGCCGTGCTGCTGGTGGCGTTTCCGCCCACGCGGCGCGTGCTGGAGCAGGCCGCGCGCGCCGGCATCCGCGCCGTCGCCGACGCCCGCGCGGCGGAGGCGCGTGAGCGGGTGGTGGCGCAGTACGCGCGCAAGTACGGCATCAGCCGCGACATGGCCGACGCCATCGAGCGGGCCGCGCGGGCCGAGCGGGTCAGGACGGAGCTGGCGTTCCGGCTGGTGCGGGTGGAGAGCGCCTTCAACCCGCGCGCGCTGAGCCCGGTGGGCGCCATCGGCCTCACGCAGCTGATGCTCCCCACCGCGCGCGAGCTGCAGCCCGGCATCACCCGCGAGCGGCTGTACGACCGCGACACCAACCTGCGCCTGGGCTTCCGCTACTTCCGCTCGCTCCTCCGCTTCTATGGTGGCGACGTGGAGACCGCGCTGCACGCCTACAACCGTGGCATCGGCACCGTAGCCCGCATCCGCAAGGCCGGCGGCGACCCCGCCAACGGCTACGCCCGCAAGGTCCTGGGCGACCCCGGCGCCTCCCCCGTCGGCCCCGTCTCGCCCGACACTACGCCCATCACCCCCGCCGCCCCGCGCGTGGACGAGCTCGCGCCGGTGCGTCTCCCTGCCGGTATGTAACCTGTCGAGCCGGGTTGGAACGATGTGGCGCGCGGAGCTGAACTCGCTCCCGCGCGCCGGGAAGCCTCGCGTGGTTTGCGAGGCTTTTCGTAGTTGTTGCTGCGGCTTCAGCCGCCGGTGCGGGGCCTGCTTGCCTCCCTTACGGCCCCGTGCGAACCTCTTCCACCTTCCGCGAGAGCAGACGCCCCTGCGAGTCGAAGCGCAGCTCGATGCGGATGGAGGTGTCGATCAGCGGGGCGTGGGCGGTGTGGCGGTCGATGGCGCGGATCTGGTGCTCGGCGGAATCGTAGTGCGAGTGGTCGATGTGCAGCGAGTCGAGCACCGATTCCACGCGCGGCGCGGGCGTGCCGGCCGGGATCAGCTCCTCCAGGCGGCTCTTCTCCTCCTCGGGCGTGATCCGCGTCCTGCACGCGGCGAGCGCGGCCAGGGCGAGCAGCGCCGCCGGGGCGATCTTCATCCCTTCAGCGCCTCGCGGGCGATCACCAGCCGCTGGATCTCGCTCGTTCCCTCGTAGATCCGCATCACCCGCACGTCGCGGTAGATGTGCTGCACGGGGCCTTCCTCCATCACCCCCTGCCCGCCGAAGAGCTGCACGGCGCGGTCGGCCACGCGCCCCACGGCCTCGGTTGCGAAGAGCTTGGCCATGGCCGCCTGGCGCGTCACGCGCTCGCCCTGGTCCAGCCGCCACGCCGCGTCGTACGTCACCTGGCGCGCGGCGTACAGGTCGGTCTCGCTGTCGGCGATCATCCACTGCACGCCCTGGAACTGGGCGATGGGGCCGCCGAACTGCTCGCGCGCCTTCGCCCGCTCCACCATCGCGTCCACCAGCCGTCCCATGGGCCCCAGCGCGCCCGCCGCCACGGCGATGCGCCCGTGGTCCAGCGCGCTCATCGCCAGCCGGAATCCGTCGCCTTCCTTCCCGAGGACGTGCGACGCGGGCACCCGCACGTCGCTGAAGCGCAGCCGCGCCTGCGCGTACGGCGGCGTGCCCATCGTGCGCTGCACCTCGTCCACCACCACGCCGGGCATCTCGCGGCGGTCCACCAGGAACGCGGTGACGCCGCCGCGCGTACCCTTCTCCGGGTCGGTCACGGCCACCACCGTCACCAACTCGGCCTCGGCGCCGTTGGTGATGTAGTGCTTCACGCCGCTGATCACCCAATCGTCCCCATCGCGCACGGCGCGGGTGCGGATGCGGCCGGCGTCGCTCCCCGCCTCGGGCTCGGTGAGCGCGAAGGCGGTGGTCAGCTCCCCTCGCGCCACGTCGGGGATGTATCGCCGCTTCAGCTCGTCCGCGCCGGCGGTGAGCAGGGCGGAGACGCCGATCCCGTTCGAAAGCGTGAGCCCGGCCAGGAAGCCGTGGTGCGCGCGCGCAAGCTCTTCGTGCACCAGCACCTGCGCGAAGGTGTGAAAGCCCAGGCCGCCGTACTCCTTCGGGATGGTGATGCCGAACAGCCCGGCCTCCTTCAGCCGCCGCATCCCTTCCTGGGGCACGGTACCGGTGCGCAGGATCTCCGGCTCGGCGGGGATCAGCGTTTCGTCCACGATGGCGCGCGCGGTCTGGCGCAACGCCTCGATCTCGGGGTTGGAGCGGGGATCCATGCGGGCCGGCGGGAGCGGGTCGGCGGACGATCGTACGGAACCGAGTTGAATCTCCATGCGAACGGCCCCGGCGCAAGCATCCACGCCGGGGCCGTTCAGGTGGAGGAATGCACTTCTCTTCGATTCTCCAAGGTTCGCCCATCGACCTCTATCGCCGTTCGCCGCGCCGCCCCCGGCGGGCCGCGCCACGGCCGCCCCTCCGCGCGTCGTCGCGCGCCTCGGCGGGCGCCGCGGTGGGGAGGCGGACGAAGAGTGCCGTATCCAGCGGGAACAGGTCTGCGCTCGCGGCGCGCCGCACCGCCGAAAAGCCCGACTCGGCCGATTGCCGCGGCGACGTGCCGGCCAGCGCGGCGGGGTCGTTCCAGTGCGGCAGCAGCACGTCGAGCACGACGCCCGCGCAGAACAGCATCACCACCACCAGCAGCACGTTGGCCACCGCCGCGCCCGCCTGCGCGAACCCCAGCCGCCAGCGCGAGACCTTGAAGATCCGCGGCAGCGCCATCTGCGGAAGCACGAACAGGGCGTACAGCCAGAACACCAGGCACACGGCCGAGCCCCACACGTTGCGGTCGCGGAACACCGCCATCCCCACGAACGGGATCAGCGCGAAGCCGTTCAGGTACAGCATGAATCGCGTGAGCAGCTCCGTCTCGATCTTCCCGCCCAGCAGCAGCGACACCGCCTTGCTGTACATCCACGCCGCGCACACCACGAAGAGCAGGAACAGCGGCTCGGCCACCGTGCCCGGCAGCGTGGCGCCGTTCGCGCGGAACGGAACCGGGATCGGCGGGAACACGTTCACCCCCACCGCCCACGCGCCCAGCACCGTGAGCGTGTAGATCAGCACGAAGTACTTCACCGCGTTGGGCACGCCGTGCGGCTTGTGGCTCACCCGGCGCCACACCGGTGCCAAAAAGAACGGCACGTGCGTCATCCCGTGCTGGCGCCGCAGCACGCCGTCGAAGAAGCGCCGCGGCCGAGCCAGCATCAGCCAGGTGGTCTTGGCCAGCGCGAAGCCGTTGTGCACCGGCCCCTCCACCAGGTCCGACCAGAGGATCTGCAGCACGGTGTCGCGCGTTCCGTGCAGTGGCTCGCCGCAGCGGCTGCAGTAGCGGCCGGTGTCCTCGAAGCCGCAGTTGCCGCAGTGCCCGCCTTCGCGCCGCGGGGTGGCCACGGCAGTGGTGACCGCGGCATCGGCCGCCGCGGACGGGGAGGAGGTCGGGGTGGAGACGCCAACGGTGCTCATGAAACCCTCGCGGGGTGCGAAGGGAACGAGAGATGATGGTTCTGGATTTCGCCGCAATCCCGGTGCCCACCGCGCGGATCGCGCCCAACCATCCGCGGTGCCGCGCCGGGGCTGGAGATGCGGCTTCGCGAATCTGCCGAAACCGGCACCGGCCGGGGCGCGGCTGCCCCTTCGTGCGGCATCCCGGCCGCCACTCGCGCCGGACCGGGCACGGGCTTTCCATCCGCCGCCGCCAATCCGCGGGTGAGCCGCGGCGTGGCGGACACGGAGCACTACGCCCCGCGGCGGGCGAACGTTTCGGCGGCGGAACCGGCGGCACTGAGCCGCGCTCATCTTTTCCAGCATTTGCAAGGGAAATCCCACGGGTTAGATTGCCGTCTCCCGCGTGATGGCGCGGCGCGTCAAAACACCCGAGCGGAGCCTGTGCGCGTGGCGGAATCCACCCTTCGCGAGCTGTTCGACCTGAGCGGGCGCGTGGCCCTGGTCACCGGCGGCGGCCGCGGGCTGGGCGAGCAGATCGCGGTCGGGCTGGCGCAGGCGGGCGCCGCGGTGGCCGTGGCCAGCCGCAAGCTGGAGGCGTGCGAAGAGGTGGCGCGCTCGCTGCGGGACCGCTTCGGCACCCGCGCCCTGGCGCTGCAGATGGACGTGGCCGACGAGGCCGGCGTGCGCGCCGCGGTCGACGCGGTGGAGAACGAGCTCGGCCCCGTGGATCTGCTGGTGAACAACAGCGGCACCAGCTGGGGCGCCCCCGCCGCCGAGATGCCGCTGGAGGCGTGGCGCAAGGTGATGGAGGTGAACGCCACCGGCGCCTTCCTCTGCTCGCGCGAGGTGGGCCGCCGCCTGATCGAGCGCGGCGCGCCGGGCGCCATCCTCAACGTCGCGTCGATTGCCGGCCTGAAGGGCTCGCCGCCCGAGGTGCTCGACGCGGTGGGGTACGCGGCCAGCAAGGGCGCCCTGGTCGCCTTCACCCGCGACCTGGCCGTGAAGTGGGCGCGCCACGGAATTCGCGTGAACGCCATCGCCCCCGGCTTCTTCCGCACGAAGATGACCGAGGCCGTGCTCGACCGCGCCGAGAAGCAGGTGGCGCGCACCGTCCCCTTGGGCCGCGTGGGCGGCGAGACGGAGCTGATCGGCGCCGCCGTCTTCCTCCTCTCGCCCGCCGCGTCGTACGTCACCGGCCATGTGCTGGCGGTGGATGGAGGAATGACGGCGATGTAGGGAGAGGCGGGGCGGGGAAGGGCCGGTGAGGGGCCAATGAGGGGCCGATGAGGGGCGATTGAAATCGCGGCAACAACGGCCCGAAGTCCGCCTTCGCGGACTCCCACGCCGACGCCACGGCGGGTGAGACCGGCACGGCGCGGGCGGATGTCGGCAAGTCGGCTG
Organism: Longimicrobium sp.; assembly: GCA_035691085.1. Taxonomy (GTDB): domain Bacteria; phylum Gemmatimonadota; class Gemmatimonadetes; order Longimicrobiales; family Longimicrobiaceae; genus Longimicrobium. The sequence continues at coordinate 26,836 of DASSJS010000426.1, read as the reverse complement.
AGTGCCGAGGCCCGGGCCCCGGCCGCACCGGATTTACGGCATGCTTCCGTTGGATGCAGGGCGCGCAGACCGTCCCTCCCCTGCAGGTGCTCCGCGGGGGAGGGGGAGCACTTCGCGCGGGGGAAACGGAGCCGCGCGGGCAAGGGTCTCGCCCGGACCAAGGTCCCACCGCGCAGCGGGGGGACAGGCGCCCTCAGGCGCCAAGGGGGCCCGCGGGGCTGCCGGAGCGTCCTGCGGTTCGGGGGAGGGACAGGCGCCCCCCGGGCGCCAGGGAGAGGGCTCCGCGGCGCCGCGGGAACGCAATGGAGCTGGTAGACTTACTGGTAGACGTGATGTTCTCGAACCACCCTCAGGAGATCCGATGGCAACCACGCTGACCGAGACCGAAACCGGGACCGTCGCCGCGGGCACGCCCGTCCGCATGGACGTGGAAGACGGGATCGCGGTCATTCGCCTCAACCAGCCCGGCAAGCCCGTGAACGTCATCTCCGCCGGCCTGGTGCTGGAGATGCACAACATCCTGGAGCGGCTGGAGGCCGGGGGCGAGGGGATCCGCGCCGCCGTCATCATCTCCGAGAAGAAGGGCACCTGGATCGCCGGTGCCGACATCGACCAGTTCAAGGACTTCAAGACCCCGGCCGACGGCGAGGCCGCCAGCCGCGAGGGGCAGAAGCTCCTCAACCGCCTGGAGCGGCTGGTGATGCCCACCGTGGCCGCCATCGACGGCGCCGCGCTGGGCGGCGGCCTCGAGGCCGCGCTCGCCTGCACCTACCGCATCGCCACCGATTCGTCCAAGACCAAGCTCGGCCTTCCCGAGGTGCAGCTGGGGATCATCCCGGGCGCGGGCGGCACCGCGCGGCTCCCGCGGCTGATCGGGCTGGCGGGCGCGCTGGACCTGATGCTCACCGCCAAGCAGCTCGACGGCCGCCGCGCGAAGTCGGCCGGGGTCGTGGACGAGGTGGTCCCCGCGCCCGTCCTCCTCCGCGAGGCCAAGCGCGCCGCGCTCGCCCTGGCCGACGGCAAGCTCAAGCCCAGCGGCGCCCGCCGCCGTGGCTCGCCCAGGTTCGCCGAGAACCTCCCCGGCCTGCGCGGCTTCATCTTCCGCAAGGCGCGGCAGGGCGTGCTGAGCAAGACGCACGGCCTGTATCCCGCGCCGCTGCGCCTCCTCGACGTGGTGGAGCGCGGGCTCGACAAGCCGGTGGACGCCGCGCTGGAGCTGGAGGCGAAGGCGTTCGGCGAGCTGGCGGTGACGCAGGAGGCACGCTCGCTGGTGCACCTCTTCTTCACCAGCACCGCCGCGAAGAACGACCCGCCCGTCCCCGAAGGCACCAAGCCCAGGGACGTGGACCACATCGCGGTCGTCGGCGCCGGGTTCATGGGCGCCGGGATCGCCGTGGTGAGCGCCGAGAGCGGGATCGGGGTGCGGCTGAAGGACGTGAAGCCCGAGGCCGCCGCCAAGGGGCTCAAGACCGCGCGCGACACGCTGGTCAAGCGGGCCAGGCGGAAGAAGCTGAAGCCCTACCAGATCACCGCCCTCACCGACCGGGTGGAGCCCACCACCGAGTACACGGGCTTCCACGCCGCCGACGTGATCGTGGAGGCCGTGTTCGAGGACCTGTCCATCAAGCACGCCGTGCTCAAGGAGATCGAGGCGCACATCGGGCCTGACACCGTGCTCGGCTCCAACACCTCCACCATCCCCATCGCGCAGCTGGCCGAGGCCGCCAGCCGGCCCGAGAACGTGATCGGGCTGCACTTCTTCAGCCCGGTGGACAAGATGCCGCTGCTGGAGATCATCACCCACCCGGGCACCGCCCCGTGGGTGACGGCCACCAGCCACGCCTACGGCAAGAAGATCGGCAAGACGCCGATCGTGGTGAACGACTCCCCCGGCTTCTACGCCAACCGCATCCTCAGCCCCTACATGGCCGAGGCCGCGCTGCTGCTGGAAGAGGGCGCCGGGATCGAGGAGATCGACAAGGCGATGACCAAGTGGGGCTACCCCGTGGGCCCCATCACCCTGTACGACGAGGTGGGGCTGGACGTGGCGCAGAAGGCCGGGAAGATCATGGCCGCCGCCTTCGCCGACCGGATGAAGCCCAGCCAGGTGATCGACAGGATGGTGGGCGACGGGCGCCTGGGCCGGAAGAACGGCAAGGGCTTCTTCAAGTACGGCGAAGACGGGAAGAAGGCCGGCACGGACGACAGCGTGTATGCGCTGATCGGCGCCGCGCCCCGCAAGCAGTTCTCCCGCGAGGAGATCCAGGACCGCCTGGGGCTGATGATGGTGAACGAGGCCGTGCGCACGCTGGAGGAAGGCGTCCTCCACTCCGCCCGCGACGGCGACGTGGGCGCGGTGTTCGGGATCGGCTTCCCGCCCTTCCGCGGCGGCCCCTTCTGGTACGTGGACACCGTGGGCGCGGCGGATGTGGTCGCCCGGCTGCGCAAGCTGGAGCAGGCGCACGGCAACCGCTTCGCGCCCGCGAAGATGCTGGTGGAGTACGCGGAGGCCGGCACGAAGTTCTTCCCCGAGGGTTGATGGCGCCCACCGCCGCCCCCGTGCAGGTGGCGCCCGGCGTCCACCGCGTCTCGGTGCCGCTTCCGTTCCCCCCCGGCGAGGTGGCCGCGTGGGTGATCGAGGGCGACACCGGCCACACGCTGGTGGACACCGGGATCGATACGCCGCCCGCGCGCTGGGCGCTGCGCGAGGCGGCGGAGCACGTGGGTGTCACGCCCGAGTCGCTGGAGACGGTAGTCCTGACCCACGCGCATCCGGACCACTACGGCCTGGCCGGCCCGGTGCGCGAATGGAGCGGCGCCCGCATCGCCATCCACCAGGCGGAGGAGCAGCTTGCCCGCCGCTTCGTGGACCGCTGGCCCGAAGACCGGCTGCACGCGGGCGAGGCGTTCGCGCGCCTGGGCGTTCCCGCGCAGGTGGTCCCCGCCTTCCTGCGCGCCAGCGACGTGATCCACTCCTTCTACGCCGCCTTCCACCCCGACATCGTGCTCACCGGCGCGCGCGGCCCGCTCCCGGGCGGCGGGGGATGGGAGTGGATCCACACGCCCGGCCACTCGCCCGGGCACATCACCGTCTATCATCCCCAGCGGCGGATCCTGATCACGGGAGACCACGTGCTCCCGCGCATCTCGCCCAACATCGGCGCGGACCTTTATGCCGACGAGCCGCTGTCGGACTTCCTCGCCTCGCTCCGGGCGCTCCGCGAGCTGCCGGTGGACCTCGTCCTCCCCTCGCACGGCGAGCCGTTCGCGGATCTCCCTGCGCGCATCGACGTGCTCCTCGCGCACCACGACCAGCGCAACGAGCAGATCCTCGCCTTCCTCGCGGATGGATCGCGGACGGTGTTCCAGGTGGCCCGCGGCGTCTTCGGCGACCTGCCGCCCGAGAACCTGCTGCACGCCGTCCGCGAGGGGCTGGCGCACCTCCGCTACCTCGAGCGCCACGCCCGCGTCACCCGCGCGGACGACGACGCGGTGGAGACCTGGGCGCTCGCGTGATCCGGGCCGAGCCTTTCGGCCGGCGCTCCTCGAACCTCCAGGCCGCTGGGCGGCACGCAATCGATCTGGAAACGCGAAACGCGGGGCAGCCGAACCTTGGCTGCCCCGCGCTCGTACCCATCCCGCCGCGGCCGCGCGCCCAGACCCGCGTCGTCGCGGCACGATCGGGATGTTCCGGCGTTCCCGCGCGGCCGGGCTGCTACCGGTCTGGCCCGGAGATCAGGCTTTGCACACCGACGAATCGTTGCAGAAGCAGGCGACTTCGCCGTCGGTCCACGCGTTGGTCGGGTTGCACGGCAGGGGACCGCTCAGGCACTCTTCTCCGCACTGGGTTCGCGGACAGGTGAACTGGGTATAGTAGCCGTGCACCGTGCCCTCCCCATCTTTCCGCTCATCCACCGTGTCGAACGACTCCACTGCCAACGCGTCTACGTCCAGGCTGATCTTGCGCATGGAGACCCTTCTTTCGCGGGGTGATCCGCCCGAGAACGCGGCCTTCCGGGGGAAAAGCGGTCCTGGGCGAAAACGTGTTGTCGTGAAAGGATGGTGGCGGGGACGCTTGGTCGCAAGCTTTGAACGCGGTAACCAGCAGCTCAAAGCGACCGGACGCGGGAGATGAGCCCGCTCATCATCGCGGACAGGCGTCCACGGCCTCGGGGTTTGATACCAGATCGCGAGATTGGTTGTGCATTCCGCCGACCCTGAGCCTGTCATTCTGAGCGCTGCGTATCGCCGCTGAGCTGAACCCGCGTTTGCACAGAACCCTGGCGGCGACCGAAGGATCTATCGGCTGCGCTCGGAACCTACATTTCGATGCACGCCGAGCCTGCGATCGCTCGTTACGGCAGACGATCTCGTAGACGCGGCGATAGCTCCTTCGTCGCCGCCGGAATTCGGTGCGGACCCGACGCAGGCGCGGCGGCTCCTCAGCCTCAGCCTCAGCCTCAGCCTCAGCCTCAGCCTCAGGATGACATGACTTCGTTGGGCGCGGAATGCACAACGGCTCTCCGCGGGCGGTATGATAGACGTGGCGAACAAGGGGCGAGAATCGATATCCGAGGGTGGATGTGCTACACTGAGCGCGGACTACCGCCCGTCCCGCTTGAGCCATTGCACTGCGAAACTGATACTGCGTGTCGTATCAGAACACTTGCGTGGAGATCGTTTTCCCGGCAGATTGCATCCGTTCTGAATAAGTATGCACCTTGTGCCATGCGGTTCTCGATCCTCCGGATCACCGGCACGGTTTCACCGATCACATAACGCGCACTCCGATGAGAACGTCGCTTCGCGCCTGCGCGCTCTTCGCGCTCCTGTTCGCCGGCTCCGCCTGTAGCGACAACGCTCCGGTCTCGCCCGAGGTGCCGGCGCGCGCGCCGCAGCACGGGCTGGTGAGCGGGCTCCTGCAGCTTCCCGTGCTCCAGCGGCTCGTTCCGCTTACCGCCACGTACAGCGCCGGCGCCACCATCGGCGTGGCGGGCGGCACCCTGCGCATCCCCGCGGCGGGCGTGACCGTCACCTTTCCGTCGGGGGCGGTGGCGGCGCCGACCTTCATCCAGGTCACGGCGCCGGCGGGCGGGAACGTGGCGTACCAGTTCGAGCCGCACGGCATCACCTTCCAGAAGCCGGTGGTGATCACTCAGGATCTCGGCCTCACTCAGCTCGTCCAGAACCTGCTGCTGGCCTCCAGCCTGGAAGGCGCATACTTCTCCAGCGACACGCAGCTGGGCGCCGGCACCGCGCTGGTGCAGGAAGAGATTCCCGCCACGGTCGACGTGCTGCAGCTGCGGATGACATTCCCCATCCGCCACTTCTCGGGCTATGCGGTGACGTCGCGGAAGGGCGGCTACATCACCTCCACCGGTACGCGCATCCCCCTCGATCACACCAGCCGGTGACCGGTCCGGCTCGCCTGCGCCACCGTCGCCATCGAAGGTGAACGCGGCTGGGTCTCTGCGCACTCGCGAGCCGCGAGCGCATCGGTCCCACTCGCTTGCGTTGCGGACCACGAAGCGGGAACTTCGTCTCCGAAGCTCCCGCTTTTTTGTATTCGCCACCCTAGAATGATCTCCAACTCCACCGATCCATCCCTGACCGCCACCAGCGATCTGGTGACCGCCGGCAGCGAGGCCGAACTCAAAGGCCGGCGTCCGGAGGCGCGCACGCTGTATGAGGCCGCCCTGCGCTCGCTGGATCGCGCGGAACAGGCGCCGCTCGCCGCGTCTCTCCTCCGTTGGATCGCGCGCACGCACCAGGATGAGGGGACGCTGGAGGTGGCGGCGGAGATCGCGGAGGCGGCACTCGTTGTTTCGGAGCTCGCCAGCGATGCGGCAGGAGTGGCCCACGCCAACAACCTGATCGGCAGCGTGGCGCAGACGGGCGGTGACCTGGAGCTGGCCACTCGGCACTATACGCGGGCGCTGCGTCAGGCTCGCGCCGCGGGAGAACTGCGGCTGGCGGCCATGGTAGAGCAGAACCTGGGGATCGTCGCGAACATTCGCGGCGACTTCCGCACGGCGTTGCGGCGCTATCGCCGCAGCCTGTCCATTCACCGCGGGTTGGGACAAAGCGCGTACGTGGCACACGCGCTGAACAACGTGGGAATGCTGTGCACCGACCTGCGCCGCTGGCGTGCCGCCGAACGTGCCTTCAATGAGGCACTGGAGCTCGCCGCCGAGCTGCGCGATCTGTCCACCGGGGCGAGGATCGCCGGAAACCGGATCGAGCTGCTGATCGCGCGGGGCCACTGGGCCGAGGCGCGCGAGGCGTGTACGCAGGCGCGGCAAATGGCGCGGGAGGCGGGAGACACCGGCACCCTGGGCGAGGTGTGGAAGCACCTGGGGGTGATCGAACGCGAGCGGGGGCACGCCGGCCAGGCACTGCGCTACCTGGAGCGGGCCGAGAAGGTGGCGTTTGAGCGGGGTGACCTGCTGCTTGAGGCAGAGGTTGCCCGGGAGCAGGCGAAGGTGTACCTCGCCCGCAGCGAGCACCGCAACACGCTGCAGGCGCTGAACCGGGCGCACCGCCTCTTCTCCCGCCTGCAGGCCCGGCGCGAGCTGGCCGAGGTCGATGCCCGGCTGGCGGAGCTGGAGTCCACCTTCGTGGGCATCGTGGCGCAGTGGGGCGACTCGATCGAGTCGGCCGACCGCTACACGCGCGGCCATTGCGACCGGGTGGCGAGCTACGCCTGCGCGCTCGCCGCCGCCGCGGGGGTCGAGCCCGAGGTGCTCCTCTGGTTCCGCATGGGCGCGCTGCTGCACGACGTGGGGAAGATCGTGGTTCCCCCCGAGATCCTGAACAAGCCGGGCGCCCTCACCCCCGAGGAACGCTCGCTGATGGAGCGCCACCCCGACGCCGGCGTGGAGCTGATCGGCGACCTCGACTTTCCGTGGGACATCCGCCCCATGGTGCGCCACCACCACGAGGCGTGGGACGGGAGCGGCTACCCCGCCGGCCTCGCGGGCGAGCAGATCCCGCTCGCCGCGCGCATCCTGTGCGTGGCCGACGTCTACGACGCGCTCGCCACCGACCGCCCCTACCGCCCCGCCTTCCCCCGCGAGCGGACGCTCGAGATCATGGCCGGCGACGCGGGCCGCAAGCTGGACCCCCAGCTCTTCGCCCTCTTCCGCGAGCTGGATCTCGCCACCGCCGCCCCCGCGCTCGCCGCGGCCTGACCACGCGCGGCTCCTCTCCGCATGGCCCGGCCAGGATCGCCGCCGTCGGCCGGAGAACGATCGCTCAGCCCTTCTTCTTTCCCCCGCCGCTCTGCTGGTTCGGGTCCATCTGCTTGCCGCGGTTGCCCTGGTTCTTGTCGTAGGTCGTGTTCGTCCCGCTGGTGCCCTGGTTCGGGTTTTTGATATCGGCCTCGTGATTCGCCATCTTGCACCTCGGTGTGAGAGAGGGAAACTCGGTGAACGGATGACGAATGGCGCATCGGGTGTGCCGCTCTTCGCGCCACCGGTCCGTCCCTTGCGCGCATGGGTGGGCGAGCGAGTCCGCGCGGGCGGACTGCGGGCCGTTGCAGCCGCGGCTCGGCATCACCTCCGAACCCCGACGGAGACGGACATGGCGGAGAACTGGCAGGACAACCTGGTCGCCACCAGCGACGGTATCGCGCAGATCTGGCGCGAGGTCAAACGCGTGGCGGTGTTGGGGATGAAGACCGAGGCGCAGGCACACCAGCCGGCGTTCTACGTTCCCGAGTACCTGCACAACGCCGGGCTCGACATCATCCCCGTGCCGGTCTATTTCCCCGACGCCACCCACATCCTGGGGAAGCACGTCTACCGCAAGGTGGCCGACATCCCCGGCGGCGTGGACATGGTGAACGTGTTCCGCCGCTCGCAGGACGTGCCCCCCCACGTGGACGATATCCTGGCCGCCCAGCCGAAAGTCGTCTGGATGCAGAGCGGCATCCGCAACGAGGAGGCGGCCCGCCGCTTCGCCGAGGCGGGGATCCGGGTGGTGCAGGACCGCTGCGCCATGGTGGAGCACCGCCGCTTCCGCTGATCCGGACGCGACGGACGAGACGGGGACCGGGGTCGCCTTTCGCGCGCTCCCGGTCCCCGGCTCGTTCCCTGGCGGAGGGCTGGACGCCGCGGACGGCGGGGCGGGGATGCCTGTCCTTGATATTTCCTTGATTGAGACGCGTTCTCAAGTCCGGGGCACAAGTGTTTCGCCGGAACGCGCATCCACGAAGTAGTAGCGCAACCCGTGACGCGGGAAGGAGTTGGCCCGTGGCGGGCCGGCTGGCCCGCGCGCGCTCGCGCGAGGCGGGCATTGCCGATTGATTGGGCGAATGCTATATGGGTGTGCTTCCACGTGGGGTGCAGTGAAAACGAGGCCCCGCGACGGGTGCAGGGGGAGCCGCGTGCGGCCGCGGGGGACGGACCCCGGCGGTGGCAAGCGGCAACGGTTTTATCCGCTCAGGCGCACATGAAGAGAGTCTTCGCAGCCTTCGGCATCGCGCTGCTCGCGGTCGCCGCTACGTCATGCCGCGGTTATTCGGCAGACGAAAGCGACGGGCCCGACCAGCCGATCGCCTTCTACCACAGCGTGCACGCGGGGCAGAACAAGATCCCCTGCATGTACTGCCACTACACCGCCGACCGCTCGGTGGACGCCGGCATCCCCAGCACCCAGCTGTGCGTGGGGTGCCACGTGCCGGGGAGCAGCGCGCCGGGCGCCGTGGCCAGCCAGGCCGTGCTCGCCTACCCCAGCGCCCAGCGCGACACCTTCTGGAACCGCCAGGCCGGGATGCTGGTGGACTACTGGAAGCGTGGCGAGAGCGTGCCGTGGGTGCGCATCCACAAGATCCCCGAGCACGCCAAGTTCCCGCACTTCATGCACGTGAACGCCGGCCTGCAGTGCCAGACGTGCCACGGGCCGGTGCAGGAGATGAAGAAGGTCTACCAGTTCTCGTCGCTGCGCATGGGGTGGTGCATCGACTGCCACCGCGGGACAACGAAGCTCTCGGCGGCCGAGGAAGCCTCGGTGCAGCAGCGCTCGTCGTTCATCCGCCGCGTGCGCGACCTGCGCGCCGCCGGCAGCGACACGCGCGGGGTGCCGGCCACCCGGCCCAACCAGCGCGCCACCACCGACTGCGTGGCGTGCCACTACTGATGCAGATCACCGTGGAGTGCGGGGCCAGGAGCCAGCATGTCTGATGGAATGAAGAGACGCGACTTCCTCAAGGTCATCGGCGTGTCCGGTGCCGGGGTCGCGACCGTCGGGTGCTCCACGCAGCACGTCGACAAGCTCATCCCCTACGTGATCCCGCCCGAGGACATCGTCCCCGGAACGGCCACCTACTACACCACCACCTGCCGCGAATGCCCGGCCGGGTGCGGGCTGTGGGTGGAAACGCACGAGGGGCGCGTGACCAAGGTGGAGGGGAACCCCGACCACCCGGTCAGCCACGGCAACACCTGCGCGCGCGGCCAGGCCAGCGTGCAGGGCGTCTACCACCCCGACCGCTACCAGGGCCCGCAGATCCTGGAGAGCGACGTGGGGAGCCCGCGCAACGTGAGCTGGAGCGTGGCCGAGCAGCAGCTGGCCGCCCAGCTGGCCAACGCGCGCGGCGGCATCGTGTACCTCACCGGCGGCTACGGCCCCACCATGAGCCGGCTGGCCGACGAGTTCGCCGCCGCCGTGGGCGCCCGCCGCGTGAGCTACACCCCGCTCGAGGACGCGCCGCGCAACGCCCGCTTCGAGGACGCCGACGTGCTGGTCTCGTTCGGCGCCGACTTCCTGGAGACCTGGGGCTCGCCGGTCGACTACGCGTACCAGTTCTCGCAGATGCACGCCTACAAGAAGGGCGGCACCCGCGGGCGCTTCATCTGGGTCGGCCCGCATCGTCCCCTCACGGGATTGAACGCCGACCTGTGGCTCAGCTGCAAGCCGGGGACGGAGGCGATCGTGGCCGACGCGCTCGCCTCGGGTGACGCCGCCGGCGCCGCCGCGGCGGGGGTGGACGCGCGCAAGCTGCAGACGGCCATCGAGTGGTACCGTGGCGCGCGGCGCCCGGTGGCGCTCGGCCCCGGCGCCGCGCTCCGCTCGTCGGCCTCCACCGCGCTCACGGCCGCCGTGGCGCGGCTGAACCGCGGCGGCGGGGCGGGGGCCAGCGCCCCGGCGGCCGACATGCGCCCGGTGGTCCAGCTGATCCAGCAGATGGCCGCGGGGCAGGTGAAGGCGATCCTGATCGACGCCTCCAACCCGGTGTTCACCCTTCCGGGCGGGCTGGGCTTCCTGGCGGCGCTCAAGAAGGTGCCGGTGCGCGTTTCGTTCTCGTCGTTCCCCGACGACACCACGCGCAACTGCAACTTCATCCTCCCCCAGAGCCACTTCCTGGAGAGCTGGGACGACTACCTCTCGCGTGACGGGGTGCTGTCCATCGTGCAGCCCGGGATGCGCCCGGTGTTCAACACCAAGCAGGTGGGCGACATCCTTCTCTCCGTCGCGCAGCGGCTGCGGCTCACCCTGCCCACGGCCGGCACGGCGCAGACCTACTACGACTACCTCTCCGCCGCCTGGGCCGGCCGCGCCAGCGGCAACGCCTGGCGCGACCTGCTGAAGAAGGGCGGTGTGTTCGCCGGCGGTGCCGCGGCCGCCGCCGCCGCGGCTCCTGCCGCTGCCGGCGCGGCGACGGCGGCGGCCACGACGGCCCCCGCCCCGGCGGGAACGCCCGCGCAGCCCGCGCCCGCCGCCGCGCAGACGCCGGCGCCGGCCGCTCCCGCTCCGGCCGCCGGCGGCTCCGCCGCGCCGGTGTTCGAGGGTCCGGGCGAGTACGCGCTGGTGGTCTATCCCAGCTACCGCTTCTTCGACGGACGCACGGCCAACCGGCCCTGGCTGCTGGAGCTCCCCGACCCCGTCACCAAGGTGCCGTGGGACATGTGGGTGGAGGTGCATCCCAACACGGCGAAGAAAATCAACGTCGTGCAGGGCGACGTGCTCGAGGTGAAGAGCACGCACGGCGCCATCCGCCTTCCCGCCTACGTGTGGCCGGGGGTGCGCGAGGACGCCGTCGCCATCCAGATGGGGATGGGGCACGAGGGCTTCGGCCGCTGGACCGAGGGGCGCGGCGCCAACCCCATGAAGCTGCTGGGCGGCACGGTCGACCCGGCCACCGGCGCCTTCGTGAACTACGGGACGAAGGTGAGCCTCCGCCCCACGGGCGAGGGCGCCGGCCCGCGCTTCAACGGGATGTACGAGAACGGCGTGCGCATCCAGCACGACCGCGAGATCGCGCAGGCCATCTCGGTCACCGCGCTCCAGCAGATGGACGCCCGCGGCCCCGGCCTGATCCCGGGCACCGAGCAGAAGATCGAGGAGCTGAAGGGGAACGGCGGCTTCAAGCCCGTGCCGACCACCACGGACCCGGCGGGTGGGTACCCGACGCCGGGGACGGAGTACGGTCAGTACATCGCGGGCGACACCCGCTGGGCCATGACCGTCGACCTGTCGCGCTGCATCGGCTGCGCGGCGTGCACGGTGGCCTGCAGCGCCGAGAACAACATCCCGGTCGTGGGCCCCACGGAGTACAAGCGCGGCCGCGACCTGAGCTGGCTGCGCATCGAGCGCTACTTCGGCGTGGGGCGCGAGAACGAGGAGGCGTATCGTGACGACGCCACCGACGACGTCCGCTTCCTCCCCATGCTGTGCCAGCACTGCGGCAACGCGCCGTGCGAGCCGGTGTGCCCGGTGTACGCCGCCTACCACACGCCCGACGGGCTGAACGGGCAGGTGTACAACCGCTGCGTGGGCACGCGCTACTGCGCCAACAACTGCCCGTACAAGGTGCGCGTGTTCAACTGGTTCACGTACGAGTTCGCCACGCCGCTGAACTGGCAGCTGAACCCCGACGTGACGGTGCGCGAGAAGGGCGTTATGGAGAAGTGCACCTTCTGCGTGCAGCGCATCCACGAGGGCGAGCGGCGCGCCGCGGCCGAGCAGCGCCACGTGCGCGACGGCGAGGTGGTGCCCGCCTGCGTGCAGGTGTGCCCCACCGAGGTCTTCTCGTTCGGCAACATCAGCGACCCCGGCGCCGCGGTGACGAGCGCCGCCACCACCAACCGGGGCTACCGGGCGCTGGGCGAGCTGAACACGCAGCCGGCCGTGGTCTATCTGAAGAAAGTCACGCTGCACGAGCCGCGGAACTCGTCCGAAGAGGGCGAGCCCACCGCGGAGATGGGCGGCACGGAGCACACGCCCCAGGCGGGCGCACAGCCGGGAGGGCGCTGAGCCATGGCTACCACCGACATGCCGGCAACGGCGATCCGTTCGGCGTTCCACCCCGACGTCGAGAGCTACGAGCAGGTCAACCGCGACGCCGACCGGCTGCTGACCAAGCCCGGGAAGGGGTACCTGGCGCTGCTGGGGATGGCGGTGTCCCTGGTGCTGCTGATGGTGATCGCCGAGCTGCACAACATCTGGTACGGGCTGGGGATGAGCGGCCTCACCAACCCGGTGGGGTGGGGCGTGTACATCACCACCTTCGTGTTCTGGGTGGGCATCGGCCACGCGGGGACGCTGATCTCGGCGATCCTGTACCTGTTCCGCGCGCCGTGGCGGCAGTCCATCTACCGCTTCGCCGAGGCGATGACGGTGTTCGCGGTGCTCACCGCCGCGCTCTTCCCGATCATCCACATCGGCCGGCCCTGGTTCTTCTACTGGCTCCTGCCGCTTCCCAGCCAGCGGCACCTGTGGCCCAACTTCCGCAGCCCGCTGCTGTGGGACGTGTTCGCGGTCACCACGTACCTGACGGTCAGCTCGGTGTTCTTCTTCATCGGGCTGATCCCCGACATCGCGGCGGCGCGTGACACGGCCACGCACCCGATGCGCAAGAAGGTCTACACCATCCTGTCGCTGGGGTGGCGGGGCACCGACCGCGAGTGGCGGCACTTCACCCGCGCGTACCTGTTCCTGGCCGCGCTGGCCACGCCGCTGGTGCTCTCGGTGCACTCCGTCGTGTCGTGGGACTTCGCGGTCTCGATCGTCCCCGGCTGGCACACGACCATCTTCGCGCCCTACTTCGTGGCCGGCGCCATCCTCTCGGGCGTGGCCATGGTGGTCACGCTGATGGTGCCGGTGCACCGCATCTTCCGGCTGGGCGCGTACTTCACCGAAACGCACTACGACCGGCTGGCCAAGCTCCTCCTCCTCACGAGCCTGATCGTGGGCTACGCGTACGGGATGGAGTACTTCATGGCCTACTATTCGGGCGAGCTGTTCGAGCGCGACGTGTTCTGGGACCGCGTGACCGGGCAGTACTGGTGGGCGGGGTGGAGCATGATCACCTTCAACGCCATCATCCCGCAGCTGCTCTGGATCCCCAAGGTCCGGCGCAACCTGAACGCGTTCTTCCTGATCTCGATCTTCGTGAACATCGGGATGTGGTGGGAGCGCTTCGTGATCATCGTGCCGTCGCTGGCCCACAGCTACGAGCCCTGGAAGTTCATGAACTACCACCTGACCTGGGTGGAAGCCAGCATCCTGATGGGCAGCTTCGGCTGGTTCTTCATGTGGTTCCTGCTGTTCCTGCGCTACCTTCCCGGCCTGTCCATCGCCGAGATCAAGGAAGTGCTGCCGCCGCCCATGCGCCGGCACGACCCGGCGCACCACATGGCCCAGACGGACGCGTCGGGAACCCAGGTCGAGGTGTACCCGACCGGCTACTACGCCTGAGAGACGGACGAATGAGCAAGCTTCGCACGGGCGTGCTGGGCGTGTTCGCCCACCTGGACGCGGCCACCGACGCCATCCGCCGGTTGAAGCGCGAGGGGTTCGAGATCACCACCTACGCGCCCACGCCCCGGCATGAGCTGGAAGAGGCGATGGAAACGCCGGAGAGCCCGGTCCGCATCTTCACGCTGACCGGCGCCTTCACCGGCACCGCGGCGGGAACGGCGCTGGCCACCTGGACCTCGATCGACTGGCCGCTGATCGTGGGCGGCAAGGAGATCGTGGCGCTGCCGGCCTTCAGCGTGATCATGTTCGAGCTCACCATCCTGATCGGCGCCCTGAGCACGGTGGCGGGCCTCTTCCTGCTGGGGCGCCTCCCCCACATCGGCCCTCCCGAGGCGCCGATGTACCATCCCTCGTTCACGGGCGGGAACTTCGGCGTGTTCGCGCACGCCCCCCGCGACCGCTACGATGACGTGCAACGGATCATGACCGACGCAGGGAGCGAGGAGGTGCTGGTTGACCACCGCTAAGCGGCTGGCCCTGGCGGCGGCGGTGGCGCTCGCGCTCCCCGCCTGCACCGACTGGGCCGGCTACGACATCGACATGGCGAGCGGCAAGGTCCCGCAGCTGGCCAACATGCGCCGCAGCGTGATCCCCGATCCCTACGCCATGCCGCGCCTTCCTGCGCCGGGCGCCGTCCCCGTGTCGACCCCGATGGGCGATCTGCCGGGGCACTTCTCCAGCGACAAGCTGGACAGCGTGGCGCCCACGCTGCGCAACCCGTACGCGGGCTCGCCGGCGGCGCCCGCGGTGCTGGCGCGCGGCAAGGTGGTGTTCGACAACAACTGCTACGCCTGCCACGGCCCCGCCGGCGCCGGCGACGGCCCCGTGGTGCAGCAGGCCAGGGGCGCCGACGGGAAGATGTACGGCCGCTTCCCGGGCGCGCCGGCCATCAACGGCGCCGCCACCTCGGCGCGCTCCGACGGCTACATCTACGGCGTGATCGCGGCCGGGCGCGGGCTGATGCCCCCGTACGGCAGCCGCGTGACGCACCCCGACCGCTGGGCGGTGGTGGAATACGTGCGCACCCTGCAGGCGCGCACCGGGCAGACGCCGCAGCGCGCGGCCGCCGCCCCGGCCACCCCGGCCCCGCAGCAGACGCAGCCTCCCGCGGCGCCCAACCCGGCGCCGGGGCAGCCGACCGCGCAGAACGCCCCGGCCCCGGCGCCCGGAGCGGCGCCGGTGGTGCCGGCGGCCCAAGGCCCCGCCGCGGCGCGGCCCTGACCCGAAAGGTTTGAGAGAGCGAAATGGCAGCGCATTCCGCTGAGATCCCCACGCGTGTTCCCTTCCGGCGCCTTGCGGTGCCGGGAGCCGCGTGGGCTGCGATCGCCGTGCTGGTGGTGATCGGGGTGCTGGCGGCCGTGATGGCCGACCACGAGCGCTTCTGGCTCTCGGTGCACTTCAACTGGCTCTTCTGGTCGTCCGTGGCAACGGGGATGGTGGTGTTCGCCATCTCGCTGCACATCACCAACGCCCGCTGGAGCTGGCCGCTCCGCCGCTTCGCGCTGGCGGGGGCGGCGTTCCTCCCGGTCTCCTTCGTCCTCTTCCTGCTCAAGCTCCCGGGCCGCCCGGTGTGGTTCGAGCACTGGTGGGGGAAGGTGGAGGGCGACCACATCCTGGAGGCCAAGGGCGCGTGGCTGTCGCCCACGGGGATGCTGGTGCGTGACGTGGTGGGGCTGCTGGTGCTGTTCGGGATGATGCTGTGGTTCACCTACCACATGCTCCGCCCCGACCTGCACGGGGTGAGGAACGCCCCCGGGCTGTACAACACCATCAGCGGCGGCGGCTGGCGCGGCGTGCCCGAAGAGGCGCAGCGCTCGCGCAAGATCGCCATGCGCCTCGCGCCGGTCACGGCCATCCTCTTCGCGCTGGTGTGGGGGATGATCGCGATCGACCAGGCCATGACCATGCTGCCGCACTGGTTCAGCACCATGTTCCCGGTCACCTTCCTGGTCAGCTCGTTCCACTCGGCGCTGGCCATGGTGGCGATCCTGATGGTGTTCGCGCGGCGGCAGCTGCGGCTGCACGACTACATCGGCGAGCAGCAGTTCCACGACCTGGGCAAGCTGATCTTTGCCTACGCCGTGTTCTGGATGTACGTGAACTGGTCGCAGTACGTGGTGATCTGGTACGGCCTGCTCCCGCACGAGCAGGAGTTCTTCGTGCAGCGCTTCCACCACCCGTTCGCGCTGGTGGTGGAGATCATGCTGGCGTGCGTGTTCGTGTTCCCCTTCCTGTCGCTGCTGCCGCGTGCGCCCAAGAAGGCGCCGGGGGTGCTGGCCGGCGTGTCGGCGGTGGTGGTGATCGGGCACTGGCTGGAGCGCTTCCTGATCACCTACCCGTCGGTCTGGAACACCGAGGCGCACCCGCACCTGCCGCTGGGGCTTCCCGAGATCGGGATCGCGCTGGGCTTCGCCGGGCTGTTCTTCGGCAGCGTGGGGTGGTTCCTGAGCACCTTCCCGGTGCTGCCGTCGCCGGCCTCGCTGGCCACCATCCCCACGCCGACCATCGAGGTTCCGCTGCGCACCGCTCCCGCGCGCGCCTGACCCTCGCTGCTGGCGGACAATCGACGGTCCCGCATCCGAAGCTTCGGGTGCGGGACCGGTTCGTTTGGCGGCGGCGGAGCGGTGGCTGGTTGAGTCCGTCGTACCCGTCGCAGCTGCTTCATCCCGTCAGGTGATCCTCACTCTGACGTCGCTCGTTGCGTGGTGGCCGTGGCGGGGCGGGCGCGGCATGCGTGAACACGGAGCCACGGAGAACCACGGAGGCCACGGAGAACTTCATCTGAACAGCCGCGGTTCAGATTGGTGGCGCATCGAAAGAAAGCTACAGTCAGTCAACTATGGACAGGCTTTACAGATCTGTTCAATTTGGTTACTATTATCCGGCTCGGTAATCTTCGGCGTTCCGGATGGGGAGACACATGGCTTCGGCACACGATGTGGCGGCGTACATCCTCGCGCGGCAGGGGCGGATGACCGCGATGAAGCTCCAGAAGCTCGTCTACTACTCGCAGGCGTGGGCGGTGGTGTGGGACGAGCGCCCCCTGTTCGCCGAGCGGATCGAGGCGTGGGCGAACGGACCCGTGGTGCGCGACCTGTACGACGTGCACCGCGGGCACTTCGAGGTGGCCGAGTGGCCGCGGGGCGATGCGAATCGCCTCACCCCCGGCGAGCGGGAAACGATCGACGCCGTGCTCGACTTCTACGGTGACCGCTCCGCCCAGTGGCTCAGCGACCTTACGCACCGCGAGCAGCCGTGGCTGCTGGCGCGGCGCGGGATGCCCGACGGCGAGCGGGGGAGCCGCGAGATCACGCTGAGCTCGCTCGAGGAGTACTACAGCAGCCTTCCCGAGGCGGAGTGAGCCGTGGGCGCCCGGCACCGGAAGCCGTCGTTCGCCGACAGCCTGGCCCCGCGTGAGGAACGGAAGCCGCTCGCATCGGCCGGCAGCGACCGCGACCGGCAGCCGGTGTGGCTGCTGGAGCGCATCGACTTCGACGGGCCGTGGGTGCTGGAAGCGCATGGACGTGGAAACGCTGCACCGGGTGCATGAACGGCTCTGTGCGTTCGAGCGGATGACGTTCAAGGAGATCGAGGGGAAGAAGAACCACGAGATCCCCGTGGAGCGGCTGGGGAAGGAAGCCCGCGACCGGCTGCTGGAGCTTGGGGTGGATGAATACGACGAGGTGCTCTCGCTGCGGGTGACCAAGGCCGAGCGGGTGTGGGGGCTGAAGGCGCCGAATGGCATCTACCTCCTCTGGCGGGACCCGGCGCACACCGTCTACCCGATGAACATCACGGACAACTGAACGCGGGGGATCGCCACGGAGCGGTCCCCCGCCGTACATTCAGCGCCGCGAGAGGGAAATCCGTCGTGGACCCCGTGCCGGTGGGCCGGGTACATCACCCCCAAACGGCAGGTGGCGCGCAGGTTGCAGCCGTGCCGATGGTTGCGTGCGCTCCGGGCGTGGACGTCCACGGGCCGGGCGCGCGTTTTCGTATCTCCATGAGCACACCCGCTGGACCCATGATGCTGAAACACGGCGCGCGCACGATCGCGCTGTTCGCCGCCGCGCTGGCGCTGCAGGCCTGCGCCGGCCACGCCGCACCGGCCACCGCCCCCGAGCCCGTGGCGCAGGCCCCGGCCGTGGACCCGCTGCGCCCGCCGGTGCGCCCCGACAAGCGCTACGTGGTGGTGGACGTGCGTGTGAACGAGCTGCGCTTCATGGATGGCCCGCGCGTGCTCTGGCGCGCGCCCGTGGGCACGGGCACCGGCTTTCGCCTCTCCACGCCCGGGCAG
Organism: Longimicrobium sp.; assembly: GCA_035691085.1. Lineage (GTDB taxonomy): Bacteria > Gemmatimonadota > Gemmatimonadetes > Longimicrobiales > Longimicrobiaceae > Longimicrobium. The sequence continues at coordinate 8,778 of DASSJS010000426.1, read as the reverse complement.
CGCTGGCAGTTCACCACGCCCACGGGTACCCGCTACGTTCAGTTCAAGCAGCTGAACCCCGCGTGGATCCGCCCGGACTGGTGGTACCACGAGAACAAGCTCCCCGTCCCCAGCCCCGATTCCCCCGCGCGGAAGGAAGAGGGCGGGCTGGGCGCGGCCGCGGTGTACCTGGGCGACGAGATCGCCATCCACGGCACCGACAAGCCCGAGTTGCTGGGCAAGCGCGTGAGCCACGGCTGCATCCGCCTCTCCAACGCCAACGCGCTGCGCCTGTTCCACGACGTGCAGGTGGGCACGCCGATCGTGATCGAGGGCGAGGCCGAGGTGCTGGGCGAGCAGCCCGACAGCGTGGCGCGCTTCACCCGCCGCACGCCCTCGCGCGGGCCGCGGGTATATCGCAACCCCATGGACCGGCTGTCGACCCCGGCGCTGCTCACGCGGCTGGACCGGGAGCTGGCGTCGGCCAACGACTCGGCGTGGACGCTCACCGCCAGCTCGCTGCTGGAGCGCGGGCTGAAGGACGACGCCCCGGCGCTGCGCGGCCTGCTGGAGCGCGCCGGCCGGGCCAGCGACGAGGAGCGGCAGCACGAGTACGCGGCGTTCCTGGCCGACGCCTTCTCGCGCGGGGCGCTGCGCACGGTGGTGTCGCTCAACCGCATCGCGCCCGCGGCGCGCGAGCGCGCGGTGGCCGACATCGTGGAGGCCACCATGGCGCTGTACCACGGCCCGCCCGAGCATTCGCTGGCGCCGTGGCCCACGCGCCGGGTGCCGGTGTCGATGCTGGGCCCGGCCGGGCAGGCCGGGTGGCGCGCGCTGCAGGAGGCGGAGGCCGCCTATCGCGGGCGGATCGGCCTGGCGGCGGGGGCGCGATGAGCGCGGAGAACGGCTCGCTGCTCGGCACGCAGGACCTGCATTGCCACACCGACATGTCCGACGGGCACCTGACGCTGGAGCAGGTGGTCGAGGTTGCCCGCGAGCGCGGGGTGCAGGTGGGGATCGCCGACCACGTGTCGTCGCGCAACCCCAGCTTCATGGTGGCCACGCTCGCCGAGGTGCGTGAGTACCAGGACGCGCTGGAGGATGCGCCCGTCTTCCGCTCGGGCGAGTTCTGCTGGTGCGACAACCTGTGGCGCGACCTGCCGCCCGAGGTGATGGAGCGCTTCGACTACCGCATCGGCTCCAACCACGGCTTCTGGCTTCCGGACGGGAGCATGGGCTCGCCCTGGTGGGAGTCGCTCCCCGACCCCTGGCAGCGCGAGCCGCAGCGGCTGATGGAGATCATGGTGGCCAACCTGTGCGACATGGTGCGCGCCATGCCCATCCACATCTCCGCGCACAGCACGCTGATGCCGCCCGCGCTGAAGGACCTGGAGCGCGACGTGCACGCATGGTGGACGCCCGGGCGCGAGGATCGCTACGTGGAGGCGCTGCGCGAGAGCGGGGTGGCGCTGGAGATCAGCAACCGCTACAAGCTTCCGCACGACCGGCTGCTGCTGAAGGCGCGCGAGGCCGGGGTCCGCTTCTCGCTGGGGAGCGACGGGCACGCGCGGCACCAGGTGGCCGCGCTGGGCTGGGCGGCCGAGACGGCGCGGCGGGTGGGGGTGACCGAGCGGGAGCTGTTCGTGCCCGAGCGGCGGCGGTAGGACGGAGGTACGGAGGTACGGAGGTACGGAGGTACGGAGGTACGGAGGGGGTCACATCGGGCCGAGGGGGCCCGGTTCAACGGAATATCGGACGGGAGAGGGAGGGGCACATGCAGCGCGACGACGAGCCGCGGGGGCTGGGGGGCGAGTACGATCCAACGATCCGCTCCGCCGAGGGCGGGCCCATGGGGGACGACCGCAGCGTCGGCGCGCCCGTGCCCAAGCGGCCGGTGGACGATTCGTGGCAGGATGACGAGGCCAGCCGCATCGCGCGCATGCGCCGCGACCCATCGGCCATCCGCACCGAAGACACCGAGCCGTACGTGGGGCTGCAGTACGTGGCGCGGCTGTTCAAGATCGTGGCGATGGTGGTGATCGTGGCGCTCACCGCCGAGATCGTGGCCGCGGTGGTGATGGAGGGGCTGGACGCCCTCCTGCCCCTCTTCCTGGAGCTGCTGCAGGGCGCGGTGCTGGCCGCGGTGCTCTGGGGCGCCAGCGACCTGACGCTCCTGTTCATCGACGTGGGCCACGACGTGCGTGCCGCCCGCGTTCTGCTGGGCCGCATGTCGGCCCGCGCCGGCGGAACGTACGAGGCCCCCGCCGCCGAGCCCGCCGTTCCCGAACGCCGCACGCGCCCGCGCGGCGGCGAGGAATACGTTCCGTAACGCCTCATCGTGTGGGGACGATCGGTCCGGCACGCGGGAAAACGATGCGGGCTCTGGCCGTCCGGGTGCCGGGCGGCCAGAATGATGCACCCCGGGGCAGTCGCTCCGGGGTGCCATGCTTTTGCAGGTTCGGGATCGGCGCCGCGGATCGCCGCCAGAAGGCCGCGCAGGCGGGCTGCGTGCCGTTGTAGCCGCGGCTTCAGTCGCAAATTTCCTGGTATTGATCGAGCGACCGCCCGGACGATGTGTCTCGGGGGACTGACGGATGAGATGAGGCGATGAGCGAGGCCGAGGAAGCAGTCGTTGCGATCCCCGAATCAGTTCGGGCGGCACTGGGCGGGATCGTGGTGGTGCTGTGGCAGACGCAGGACCACGTGAACATCGCGGGTACCATCCGGGCGATGAAGAACTTCGGGCTCACACGGCTGCGCCTGGTGAGCCCCGCGCTGTGGGATCCGTGGCGCATCGAGGGGATCGCGCACGACACCCAGGACGTGGTGGAGCGCGCCGAGCTGTTCGTGACGCTGGAGAGCGCGCTGGCCGACTGCAGCTACGTGGTGGGGATGACCGCCCGCGAGCGCCGCGCCAAGCGCGCCGTGACCCGCCCGCGCGACATCGCCTCCGATCTGCTGGCGCGCGGCACGGCGGCCACGGAGCAGGGCACCGGCCCCGTGGCGCTCCTGTTCGGGCGCGAGGACAAGGGGCTGTCGAACGAGGCGCTGGACCTGTGCCACCGCACCTGCATCATCCCCACCAACCCCGCGCACGCCTCGCTGAACCTGGCGCAGGCGGTACTGCTGATGGCGTACGAGCTGTGGATGACCGCGGCGGGCCAGGAGCAGGGCTTCAAGCCGCCCCGGCGTGACGCGCCGCCGCCCACGGTGGAGTTCCTGGAAGTCGTCTTCGCCGAGGCGGAGCGGGCGCTGTGGGCCATCGACTTCTTCAAGACGCGCAACACCGAGAGCGTGATGCGCACCTTGCGCGAGCTGGTGCGCCGCGCCGACGTGGACCACCGCGAGGCCGGCTTCCTGCGCGCCATCTCCATCGAGGTGGTGAAGTACCTCAAGCGCGCCGGCGTCTACGTGGCGCGTGGCCCCGCCGCGTCGGGCGAGGGAGCGGAAGACGTGGGGGAGGCAGGCGAGGCCGGCGGAGATCAGACTGAAGGCTCGTAGCGGGCTCGCGAACGGGCGGATGAATCCGCGGCAACGACGGCCCGAAGTCCGCCTTCGCGGACTCGCACACGAGCATCCGCGCGGGCCTTGAGCGCTAGCGTGGATTAGAGAGAGACACGGAGAATCCTCGATCGAGGGCTCTCCGTGTCTCTGCTTTGTATGCGTGCCGTCGATGGCGAAGCGAGAACTTCGATCACGCCGTGGGCCGGGCCGCCGCGTCCGGACGGAAGGCATCCGCGTGATCGGCGGCCCACTGGCGGAAGGTGCGTGGCGGGCGGCCGGTGACCTCGGCCACGGTGGGCGTCACGTACGCGGGGAGCCCGACCGAGGCGCTCCACGCGTTCAGCAGCATGTCGGCCACGGCGGGCGCCCCGCGTTCGGCCATCACGCGGCGGAACTCGGCGGGCTCCATCTCCTCGTAGCGCAACGGACGGCCGGTCACCTCGCCGATGATGGCGACCTGCTCGGCGTGCGTGAGCGACTCGGGGCCGGTGAGCACGTACTGGGCGCCGGCGTGGCGCTCGTCGCGAAGCACCAGCGCGGCCACGGCGCCGATGTCGCGCTCGTCCACGGGGGCCGACGCGGCGGCGGCGTACGGCCACCGCACCACGCCGCCCTCGCGGACCTGCGGCGCCCACCAGCCCCCCGCGTTGGACGCGAACATTCCCGGCCGCAGGATGATGGATGCGAGCCCCGCCGCCTCGATCTCGCGCTCGATGGCGGCGTGGAGCGCGGCTATGGGGTTGGGCTGCTGGAAGAACGGATGCGGCGTCTGGTGCGGCGAGCTGAGGAACACGATTCGCCGCGCCTGCCGGGCGATGGCCTGGATCGCCCCCGCCACGCTGGCCGCGGGCGCCGTCCACACCAGGAACACGGTCTCCACGCCCCGCACCGCGGCGTCCAGAGTGCCGGGGAGCGTGAGGTCGCCGGACACGACCTCGGCGCCGGGAAGGGCGGCGTGCTCCGGGTGCCGGCTGAGCGCCCGGACCGGCACGCCCGCCGCGAGCAGTTGCGCCACCACCTCGCGCCCGATCGTGCCGGTCGCGCCGATGACAAGGACACGGCCCTCGTGCGCAGGGTCCACGGGCACCTTTCGGGGTCGGTTAACGGAGCGGCGTTGCCGCCGGGAGGGGCGCCGTAGTCTGGCGGCGCGGGGTGCCTCGCCGCAACGGCAACGAGGGGTGGGGCGGAGAGGCGGACGCGAGCGAACGCCGGGACGGCGGCCGCGCGGCTCCGCCCAAGGCCGTTCATCCCCGCCCGGCCTCGCGCTCGTACGTCTCCACGTACGCACCCAGCACGCGCCGCATCTCGCGCGCGACCGCCTCCAGCGAGCCCGCGGCGGCAAGGACGCGCTCGCTGCGCATCCCGCTCACAATGGAGAGCATGGTGGCGGCGGCGCGGTTCACGATGGCGCGCGGCAGGGCCGGGTAGCGCAGGCCCAGCATCCAGACGGCATGCGCCTCCACCTGGGCGGCCAGGCGGCTGCGCTGGTCGGCGAAGCGCTTCAGGCTGGCGGGCTCGCGCAGGATGCGCGTGAGGTCCGGGTGGCGCTGCACGTACGCATCCACCGGCTCCAGGAACGCGCGCACCGCGCCATCCGTCGATCCCCCCACGTCGCCCGCGCGCGCGAGCCGCTCCGACTCCAGGAACGCGCGCAGGGCATCCACGTGCCGCTCCACCAGGCCGATCAGCACGCTCTCGCGATCGGGGAAGAAGTGGTACATCGACCCCTTCGACGCCCCCGCCCGCGCGCTGATGGCGCCCACCGTCACGGCCTCGGGCCCCACCTCTTCCACCAGGCTGGCCGCCGCGTCCAGGATCTCGTCGATGCGCTTCTGCCCGCGCTCCTGCCGCGGCGCACGGGGCACGGCGGGCGCGCGAAGGGCGACGGAGGCGGGGCGGGAGGTGTCGGACATCGGCGTTCACCGTTCGGAAGGTGGAACCGCCTCACCCCTGCTCCACACCGGGGCGCGGCGGTTGACCAACTGGACCCTGTGGTCTAAATTTATGCCAAGTGGACCGCGTGGTCTAGTATCTTGCAATGATGAATGGCCGGGTCAGATAGATGAGCATCGCCGAACACGCCGCCGAGCCCGAGGCCCGGGAACCGCGGCCCGCGCCCCAGGCGCCGGCCGCGGACGACGGCGACCCGCACAAGTACCTGATCGCCTTCGCCGTGGTGGTGGCGGCGCTGATGCAGGTGATCGACAGCTCGATCGTGAACGTGGCGCTCCCCGACATGATGGGGAACCTGGGCGCCAGCCTGGACGAGATCGCCTGGGTCACCACCGGGTACATCCTGGCCAGCGTGATCGTGATTCCGCTCACCGGGTGGCTGGGCGCGTTCTTCGGGCGCAAGCGCTACTTCGTGGGGTCGATCGTGCTGTTCACCATCTCCTCGTTCTTCTGCGGCGAGGCGGGGTCGCTGGGCGCGCTGATCTTCTGGCGCATCGCGCAGGGCGTGGGCGGCGGCGCGCTGATGGTGGTGAGCCAGGCCGTGCTGCTGGAGGCCTTCCCCAAGCGCCAGGCGGGCACCGCCATGGCGCTGTTCGGCTTGGGCGTGATGGTGGGCCCGACGGTGGGGCCCACGCTGGGAGGATGGCTGACGGACAACTACGGCTGGCCCTGGATCTTCTTCATCAACCTGCCGGTGGGCGCGCTGGCCGCGTTCCTGATCGCCAGCTACGTGCATGACAGCCCCAACCAGAAGCGCCCCGGCTCGGTGGACGCGCTGGGGATCGCGCTGCTGGCGGTGAGCGTGGGCTCGCTGCAGTACCTGCTGGAGCACGGGCAGCGCGAGGACTGGTTCGATTCGCGCCTGATCGTGGCGCTGGCGGTGATCGGCGTGGTGGGCGGCGCGGCGCTGGTGTGGCGCGAGCTGGCCACGCGGCACCCGGTGATCGACTTCCGCGTGCTGAGGCACCGCGAGATGTGGGTGGGCACCCTCCTGGGGGTGGTGATGGGCGTGGGGCTCTACGCCTCCGTCTTCACTCTCCCCGTGTTCCTGCAGGGGATGCTGCACATGACCGCGCAGCAGACGGGTGTGTTGATGCTCCCCGGCGCGCTCGCCACCGCCGTGTCGATGGCGTTCGCCGGGCGGCTGACCGAGAGGATGGACGCGCGCATCCTGGTGGCGCTGGGCGCGGGGCTGTTCGCGGTGGCGATGATGCAGCTGTCGCGCATCACCGGGCAGAGCGGCGCGGGTGACTTCTTCTGGCCGCTGATCTGGCGCGGGCTGGGGCTGGGGCTGATGTTCGTGCCGCTCACCACCATCACCTTGGCGGCGCTGAAGCCGACGGAGCTGGCGCAGGGCGCGGGGCTGTACAACTTCTTCCGGCAGCTGGGCGGCTCGTTCGGCATCGCGGGGATCGCCACGCTGCTTTCGCGGTACACGGCGCAGTTCAAGGCGATCCTGGCCGAGCACCTGGTGAACACCGACCCCAGCGTGCTGGCCCGCCTCAACCAGTACACGCAGGCGATGATCGCCCGCGGCGCCGACGCAGGCACCGCACGGCAGCGCGCCTACATGATGCTCGACCGGACGCTGGCCACGCAGGCCAGCGTGATCGCCTACGGCCGAATCTATGTGCTGGCCGCGGCGATCATCGTGGTGCTGATCCCGCTGCTGTTCCTGGTGGGCCGCGCCAGGCCCAGCGCCGACGCGGCCCACCTGGCGATGGAGTAGAACGACGGGTTCATCGATGGAAAAGCCCTTCTTCCCGGATCGTCTGGGAAGAGGGGCTTTTTCGTCCGTGGCGAGCGGGGCAATCTTCGCCGAGATGCCGACCGAGCAAGGCGATTGAACTCGTCAGCAGCTCCGAGCCCCTGCGGACGACGTTCAGCTCACGGGTAGTCGAACAGGCTGGAACCCACCGGGCGGCGCGAGCTGCGCGTGATCTGCGGGTCGGGGTCCACGGCGGTGCGGCCCACGGCCTGGCCGGTGCCGATGGAGATCTGCACCCCGCGCGGGCGGAACTCGGGGGCCAGGGGGAAGGCGAGGTCCACGCGGTAGGTGCGGCGCGACCCTGGCGGGAAGGCGAAGCGCAGCCCCGCGCCCCCCGCCAGCAGCACCGGCGAGTTGCGGCCGAAGGGGTCGCCGCCCGCCCACGTCTTCCCCGCGTCGAAGAACACCGCCGAGCCCAGGTCGAAGAGCCGCGGGAAGGGCCACGCCAGGAACGCGCGGTGCTCCACCGTCACCACCACGCGCCGCTCGCCCGCGAACACCTGCCGCGGGTAGCCGCGCAGCCCCGAGCGCGCGCCCAGCGTGAGCTGGAAGGGCACCCGCGTGTGCCACCCGCCCGACGCGCGCGCCGCGAACACCACCGTGTGCCGCGCCTCGTCGCTGGGGTGCCAGTAGCTCCACACGTCGGCCTGCGCGAACGAGTCGCGCCAGTTCAGCGCGCCGCCGGGGGCGCGGTAGTCGCGCTTGGTCTCCATCACCAGCCGCAGCCCCGCCAGCATCCCGCCCGGCAGGTCGCCCGCGGCGTTCAACCCGAAGTCGAACGACATGTCGTCGTCGGTGCTGAACGCGCTCAGGGTGCGGCCCACGGCGGCCTCCACGTCGGCGCCCAGCTCCACGTCTTCGGCCCCGTGCACAGCGTCCAGCCCGCGGCGGCGGTCGAAGGTCACGCGGCGGAGGCCGGCGAGGCCCACCAGCCGCGTGGCCGAGACCGGCGCCAGCCCGGGGATCACGCCGCCGCCGGGAAGCTCCTGGGCGGGCATCCCCTCGTCGCGCACGGGGCTGACCGTGTCCTGCGGAAAGGCCCAGCGCTCGCCGGCCACGGCCATCCCCAGCAGCACCAGGTTGCCGCGGCGGCCGAAGCGCCGCACCAGCCCCGCGTCCCAGTTGGTGCGCTCCACGGGAAAGAGGCGGCGCTCCAGCCCGGCGCCCGGCTCGGGCTGCACGAAGTACTGGAAGTTGCGCTCGTCGCGCAACACCGACTCGCGGAAGGCCCAGCGCGTGCTCTCCCCGCGGAACGGCCACGAAATGCGCTCCGCCGCCGACACGCCGATCGGGGTGCGCGCCAGCGACACCTCGGCGTCCAGATGGGTGTTGAAGAGCTGCGGCGTGCCCACGCGCCCGCCGTACACGCGCTCGCCCTGCTGCTCGCGCAGGTACGCGGCCACGCGGATCCCGCGGCCCAGCAGGTTGTCCTCGCGCAGCTCCACCCCGGGCCCCTGCCCGGAGCCGGCGGTCGCCTCCAGCCGGGTGGACCACTCGTCGCGCGTCTCCACGATCACGTCGTACGTCCCGTCGGGCTGGCGCACGGAGAAGACGTCGGCGTCGGCCAGGTAGCC
>DASSJS010000425.1:0-3488 GCA_035691085.1 Longimicrobium sp. | reverse complement strand
GAGTGCGTGAGTGCGTGAGTGCGTGAGTGCGTGAGTGCGTGAGTGCGTGAGTGCGTGAGTGCGTGAGTGCGTGAGTGCGTGAGTGCGTGAGTGCGTGAGTGCGTGAGTGCGTGAGTGCGTGAGTGTCGCGGCGCTTCATTGGCACACGCGTGACGAAGGCCGGCTCCCGGTGGGGCCGGCCTTCGTGCTTCAACTTCATTGATGTGGTTGAAGTCCGCGAAGGCGGACTACGTGCCGTCGTAGCCGCGAGTTTACTCGCATCGTCCTCCCATCGCCCCGAAGATCGCTCGCTTCGGCCGCGGCGACAAACCGCCCACCCCTACCGTGCCGCCGGAGCGGCGGCGGGAGATGCGGCGGGCGGCTCCCAGTGCAGCTCCCACTCGCAGAAGGCGTCGCCCTCCACCGAGCAGCGGACGTGGCGGACGGAGGGAGTGGTGCCGCCGGCCAGCTCCACGGCGCGCAGCAGCCCGCCCGTCTGGCGGCGGCAGAAGACGGGGTCGCCCGGGAATCCGACCAGGCGCAGCACCGCGCGGCCGGGCTCGGCTTCCACCACTTCCATGTTGCCGGGCTGGTAGTACAGGCGGAAGAGGGAGACGGGCTGGCTGAGGAACTCCAGCGGGTCCTTCTTCCGCAGGATCCCGCCGTACAGCTGCATCCCCATTGACTGGATGGAGTACGCGCCCGACTTCTCGGGCCATCCCGCGTCGCGGCGGCCGATGGCCTGCTCCACCGCGTCCCACAGCGCGCGCAGCAGCTCCACCGGCACCTCGTCGGTCGCGGCGGCGGACTCGACGTGGGCGCGGTCTTCGGGCGAGAGGCGCGCGACCACGTCGGCAACCGTGGCGGGGCCGTGCTCGGCCTCCACGTAGCGCAGGGTGGAGCGGAGCGTGGAGCCCTTGGCGTGGGCGGCGATGGCGGCGGCGGTCATGCGGGTGCCTCGGTGAGCGCGCGGCGGTCGGGCTTTCCCGAGCCCAGGCGCGGGATCTCGGGGAGAAAGACGATGGAGCGGGGAACCTTGTAGCCGGCCAGCCGCGACCGCGCGTGGGCGATCACCTCGGCCTCGCAGACCGACTCGCCGCCGCGGGGGACGATGAAGGCGCGCCCCACCTCGCCCCAGCGCTCGTCGCGAACGCCCACCACCACCACCTCGGCCACGCCGGGGCAGTCGGCCAGCGCGGCCTCCACCTCGCCGGGAAAGACGTTCTCGCCGCCGGAGATGAACATCTCCTTGCGCCGCCCGCAGATGCGGAAGGCGCCATCCGGCTCGCGCGCGGCCAGGTCGCCGGTGCGCAGCCATCCATCGGCCGTGAACGCCTCGGCCGTCTTTTCGGGGTTCCGCAGATATCCGGCAAACACCTGCGGGCCGCGCAGCAGCAGCTCGCCCGGCTCGCCGGCATCCGCCTCGGCGCCGTCTTCGCGGGCGACGCGCATCTCCAGCATGGGCACGGGCCAGCCCACCACGCCGGGGCGGCGGACGGCTTCATCCCCCGGCATCGCGAAGCAGTTGGGGCCGCACTCGGTGAGCCCGTACCCCTCGCGCAGACGGTAGCCCGCGGCGCGGACACGCTCGGCCAGCGCGGCGGGGAGGGGCGCGCCGCCGGACATGAAGGTGCGCAACGACGGGAGCGGGCGCCCCCACTGCCGCCCCTCCATCAGCATCAGCAGCATGGTGGGAACCGTCAGCGCCACGGTGATTCCTTCGTCCGCGATTCCCTCCATGTAGCTGTCGGCGTCGAACTGGTCGAACAGCACCACGGTGCCGCCGCGGAACCAGAGCGGCGTGGCGAACACGTTCCATCCCCCCGTATGGAAGAAGGGGGTGGAGACCGGCGCCACGTCGCCCGCGCCCAGCTCCCACGCCGTCGTGGTCGCCACCGCGTTGTGGAAGATCTGCCGGTGCGGGAGGATGGCGCCCTTGGGCTGGCCGGTGCTGCCGCTGGTGTAGAGGACCAGCCAGGGATCGTCCGGCTCCACCTCCACGTCCGCCGCGTGCGGACCGCCGCGGGAGAGGAGTGCCGGTGCGTCCGCGTCGAAGTCGATCCACCGCGATGCATCGCACGTCCCGCGCAGCGCGTCTTCGGCGCGGGCGCGGAAGCGGTCTTCGCCCAGGATCAGCCGCGGGCGCGCGTCGGCCAGGATCGGCGCCAGCTCGGGCGCGGCGAGCCGCCAGTTGAGCGGGATCAGCGCCGCGCCGATGCGGCCGCAGGCGAAGAACGCCGCCGCCATCTCCGGCCGGTTCCCGGAGAGCGTCGCGACCAAGTCGCCGCGGCCGATGCCCTGGCCGCGAAAGACCGCCGCCCAGCGGTCGGCCGCCGCGTCGAGCTCGGCATAGGTCAGGCGCTCGCCGCGCGTGCGGTCGACCAGCGCGTGCCGCGGGCCGGCCAGGTTGCGCCAGAAGCGGAGCGGGTCGGGGCGGCGGGGGAAGAGCGGAACCGCGGTCATCGGCTCATCTACGGGTACTGCGCCGGGCGGAGATCGCCCGGCGAATGAAGGCGGCAACGACTCCGCGAAGCCATCCTTCGCGGACTCCCACCGGCGGCGCGGGCGACGGGCTCGTGCTCGGCACTGGCTTCGTTCGACGACGCTTCACCGCGAATGCGCGAGAAGGAAGTCGAGGATCAGCTGGGTGGCGTCGGGGCCGCGCGGGTCGGTGTAGGTGCCGTCGGGCGAGCCGCCGGACCAGGCGTGCTTCAGGTCGCTCACGATCAGCAGCTCCACCATCGGCTGGCCATTGGCGCCGGGCCAGACGGTATGTTCGACGGCGAGGCCGCCCTCGGTGGTGGTTTGCGGCGGCGTGGAGGTGAGCTTGAGCACGCCGGCCCACTGCGCGGCCAGCTGGCGCGAGTTGACGGGCGCCACCGTGGCGTCGGCGCCGCCGTGCATGGCGATCAGCGGCATGGCGCGGGCGCCGAGCGCATCCTGCAGCGCGTACGCGAGGATGGCCGGGTCGCCGGTGCCGTTGTGCATCACCGCCCATGCGTGGGCCACGTCGCTCGCGGCACGGTAGGGGATGCCGGAGTGCGAGCCGATGGCGGCGTACAGCTCGGGGTAGCTCACGGCCGTGTTGATGGCCATCGCCGCACCCGCCGACACGCCGGCGATGTAGACGCGGCGCGGATCGACCGCGTTCCGCGCCATCACCTCGCGCGTGATGCCGGCGATCAGGGCGGGCTCCCCGGCGCGGGCGGCCTGGTGCGCGGGATCGTACCAGGTCCAGCACTTGAGCTGCTGGTGCGCGGCGGTCTGCTCGGGCCAGGCGACGATCACGCCCGCCCGGGCCGCGGCCTGGTTGAAGCGCGAGCCCCGGGCGAAATCGTCGGGGTCCTGCGTGCAGCCGTGCAGCATCACCACCAGCGGCGCGGGCCGGCTGGCGTCGTGCCCCGTGGGGACGAAGAGGCGATAGCGCCGCGAGCCCTCGGGGCCGGTGTACGTGTGCCACTCGAAGGTGCCCGCGGCTTCGGCGGTGGTGGCCGTTGACGCGGGGGCCT
>DASSJS010000424.1:0-31596 GCA_035691085.1 Longimicrobium sp. | reverse complement strand
CTCAGCACTCAGCACTCAGCACTCAGCACTCAGCACGTCCCCGGGGTTGCCACGCCCGCCGGTGCACTTCAGATTTCATCCGTGCTCGTATCCTGCTACCCACCCCACCGGTATCCGACATGGTGTTCGACTTCCTGCGCCGCCGCCGCCTGAGCGCCGAAGCCAAGCGCAAGCTGCTGATCGCGGCCGCACGCTCGGAAGAGGCGATCATCGAGACGCACGTGTCGAACGTGTTGGACATGATCGACATGCTGGGCGACGAGATCGACGTGGACCGCGCCCTGGAGCTGTACAACGAGATGCTGCCGATGGACGAGCACGTCTCGACCACCGTGGCCAACCGCGTGCTCGCCCGCCACGACGCGCCCAACGCCCGCCGCCCCGCCGAGGGCCGCCGCTTCGCCGACGTCTTCCGCGACCAGGGCCGGCGATAGACGAAAAGGACTGCACAGCTCCCATACGGCGTCAAGGTTACGTACGCCGCTCCGGGACGGACGCCGGTAAAAGGCATCAGCGTGAAACACAGGGGCGGGGCGTCCAGCAGATGGACACCCCGCCCCTTCGTTCATCTATGGCCAAACCATCTGCGGGCAACGACTTACGCACATCTCCGAACGGGACCGCCACTTGCCCGTGAGTGGGTGTCACGATCAATGGATCTACCCGTTCCGCATACCCCGATGATCGCCCGAGCAGTTCCCGCCGCCAACCCGGCGCCGCCGTCCACCCCGGCCATGGTGGGCAACAAGAGGCCGCAGCCGCATCGCTTTCACCTCACCAGCGGCCGCGTGCTGGAAGGGAACCTCCACCGCGCGCCCAACGCGCGCCTGGCGGACCATCTCACCACGCTGAAGGGATACATCTCCGTCACCGACGCGCTCTGTACACAGTCCGGTGAGCGCTTTCCATACATCGTCCTGAACGCCGACCACGTGGTGTTCATCGAAGAGCTCCCCGCTGGCGCCCGCGGCCCACAGGTGGCCGCGGCCCCTGCCGGCTGATCCGCCTCCGCGGTCCGCTACGTCCAGCCGAACTTCTTCGCGGGAGGCCGGTTGGCCGGCGTGGGCCCGGGACAGCAGGTTTCACGCGGTGCAGGCAGGGTTGGCGGAGCGGTACCCTCCGTCAATCCCGCAGGCTCCGCGTGGAACCTGCTGTTCTTTTTGCCGATCTGCACGCGATCCCCACCCGTTGTCGTCCCGAGGCTGGGAAGCCGCTGCGTTGCGCGCGACCACGGATGGAAATGGCCGCACAAGGTCCAGACGGTTGGAGCCTCGCGCGGTTTGCGAGGCTTTTCGTCGTTGTTGCTGCGGCTTCAGCCGCCGGTGAGCAAGGCTCGCGAAAGACTTTTCAGGAGGCCGCTGCGCAGAACCCGCACCCCGCACCCCGCACCCCGCACCCCGCACCGTACCTCCGTACCTCCGTACCTCCGTACCTCCGTACCTCCGTACCTCCGTACCTCCGTACCTCCGCACCTCGCCGTCAGCGCGCCGCGGCGAGGGCTTCGCGCATCACGTCCACCGGCGGGTCGATGCCCCACCAGCGGCGGAAGGCGGCGGCGCCCTGCATCAGCAGCATCTCGGTGCCGTCGGCGGCGGCCACCTGGTGCTCGCGCATCGCCCGCACCCACGGCGTTTCGCCGCCGCGCGCGTACACCAGGTCCAGCGCGGCATCCACCGGCGGAAGCCGACCGGGGTCCAGCGGCAGCGGGTCACCCTCGTGCAGCCCCAGCGAGGTGGCGTTCACCGCCAGGTCGAACGCACCGGGGCCCACCTGCTCCACCCCGCTCACCACGCGCACGGGCGTTCGCGCGCTCCCCAGCCGGCCCGCCACCTCCAGCGCGCGGCCGTGCGTGCGGTTCACCAGCACCACCTCGGCCGCGCCCTGGCGCACCAGCGCGTACACCACCGCCCGCGCGCCGCCCCCCGCGCCCGCCACCAGCACGCGCGCGCCGGCGGTGCTGCGCCCCAGCAGCGTGCGGATGGCGGCGGCCACCCCCTCCACGTCGGTGTTGTCGCCCCACACCCGGCCGCTGTCCAGCCAGAAGCAGTTGCAGGCGCCGGTGGCCTTGGCGGCCGGGGTCAGGCGGTCCACGGCGCGCGCGGCGGCGGCCTTGTGCGGCACCGTCACGTTCCCCGCCCCGCCTGAATGCGCCAGCCCGCGCAACATTCCGGGCAGGTCCTCGTCCGACGCGCGGAGCGCCACGTACACGCCGTCCACGCGGGCGGCGCGCATCGCGGCGTTCTGGATCACGGGGGAGAGGGAGTGCGCCACGGGGTCGCCCAGCAGCGCGATCACCCGCGTGCGTGCGGTGACGGTGCGGCTCACGGGGCCAGGATCGGCGCCAGCCGGTCGAGCGCGGCGCCGATCAGCCCGCGCAATTCCTGGAAGGTCTCTTCGTACACGGCCTCGTTCCCGCCGTAGGGATCGGCCACGGAGCGGCCCTCCTGGTCGGACCCGGCGGCGAAGTCTCCCAGCGTGGCGGCCCGGTCGCCCGCGCCCAGCCGGTCCAGCGCGATCACGTGGCCCGAGCCCATCCCCAGCACCAGGTCGGCCCACTCCACCATCTCGGGGCGAAGCTGGCGCGAGCGGTGGCCCTCCAGCGCGATCCCCGCGCGACGGGCCACGGCCACCGCCTCGGAGCTGGCGGGGCGCCCTTCCGCCGCGGAGAGGCCCGCGGACAATACTTCCACGTTCTTCCACCCGCGCCGCTCGATCTCGGCGCGCGCGATCGCCTCGGCCAGCGGGGAGCGGCAGGTGTTCCCCGTGCAGACGAAGAGGATGTTGAAGGTGGTGGTGCGCGGCGCCGGCGTGGCCGCGCTCTCATCGCTTGTCGGCTGCGCTCCGGCGGGGTCGCGCTCGTCGTTGGTGCTCACGGCATCCCGCGGTTGAAGTTCGCGTATGCCGGTATCATTCACCCGCGCTTGCCGCGGCGGCAAGGGCCAGCGCCTCGGCCACGGGCAGATCCTCGGGCCTCGTGACCTTCAGGTTGCGGTACGAACCCGTCACCACGCGCACCGTGCCCCCATCGCGCTCGAAGAGCGCGGCGTCGTCCGTGGCCGCTACGCCCTCGTCGCGCGCACGCTGGTACGCGCGCACCA
Source organism: Longimicrobium sp. (assembly GCA_035691085.1). Lineage (GTDB taxonomy): Bacteria > Gemmatimonadota > Gemmatimonadetes > Longimicrobiales > Longimicrobiaceae > Longimicrobium. The sequence goes on along the minus strand of DASSJS010000424.1, from coordinate 28,498 downwards.
GGGCGGCGCGCGGAAAGCCCTGCGGCGTCTGCGCCTGCCACAGCCGCGCGCGCTCCGGGGTGCCGGTGATGATGCCATCAGAATCGACCTGCTTGATGGTGTCGGTCACCGGCACCGCGGCGATCGCGCCACCATCCGCGCACGCGTCCAGCACGCGATCGATCACCTCCGCCGTCACGAAAGGGCGCGCCCCGTCGTGGACCAGCACCCGATCGACGTCATCCCCCACCGACTGCAGCCCGTTCCACACGCTGTCGCCGCGCTCCGCGCCGCCGGCGGTCACGACGATCCCTGGCGGCAGCCACGAGGGTGGCGCCGCGGCATCGTCCGCGGGAAGGACGACCACGGTCTGGTGGATGCGAGGGTGACGGAGGAACGGGAGGATGGCGCGGAGGAGGACGGGTTGCCCCGCGATCTCCAGGTACTGCTTGCGCACGGGCCCGCCGACGCGCCGGCCAGCCCCGCCCGCCACGATCACCGCGGCCGCGCGCGGCTCAGGAGAAGAGGTGCGCGACAAGGGAGCGGACGTCTTCGACGCCGACGGCGCGGATGCCGGCCGGCAGGGTGCGGGGGACCGCGCGTGGCGCCAGGTACGCGGCGGTGAAACCCATCCGCGCCGCCTCGGAAAGGCGGCGCTCCACCTGGCCCACGGGGCGGACCTCGCCGCCCAGCCCCAGCTCGCCGATGAACACGGCGTCGGCGGGGAGCGGGCGGTCGGTGACGCTGCTCACCAGCGCGGCGGCCACGGCCAGGTCACCCGCTGTCTCGGCCAGCCTGAGGCCGCCGACCACGTTCAGGAACACGTCCAGCTGGCCGAAGGGGATGCCGGCGCGTTTCTCCAGCACCGCCAGGAGGAGCGCCAGGCGCTTGGGGTCGAGCCCCGCGCTCACCCGCTGCGGCGCGCCGTAGCTGGCCTTGGTGGCCAGCGCCTGCACCTCGGCCAGCAGCGGGCGCGTGCCTTCCATCGTCGACACCACGGCGGAGCCGGATGGGCGAGCGCCGCGGTCGCCCAGGAACAGCTCCGACGGGTTGGGGACGGGGGCCAGACCCTCGGCCGTCATGCGAAAGACGCCGATCTCGTCCACCCCGCCGAAGCGGTTCTTCGTCGCCCGGAGGACGCGGTGGTCCACGCCGCCCTCGCCCTCGAAGTAGAGCACCGTGTCCACGATGTGCTCCAGCGTCTTGGGCCCGGCGATCCCCCCGCCCTTGGTGACGTGGCCGACCAGGAAGACGGCGGTGCCGGTCTGCTTGGCGAAGCGCTGCAGCCGCGCGGCGCACTCGCGCACCTGCCCCACGTTCCCCGGCGCCCCCTCCAGCTCGGGGGTGTAGACGGTCTGGATGGAATCGACCAGCAGCACCTCGGGCCCGATCTCGGCGGCGCGGAGGAGGACGGAATCCAGCTCCGTCTCGGCCAGCAGCGTCACGTCGGTGGCGTGCTCGCCCAGCCGCTCGGCGCGCAGCTTCACCTGGTGCGCCGACTCCTCGCCGGAGACGTAGAGCGTGCGGAGGCCGGACGCTTCCAGCCGCGCGGCGACCTGGAGGAGGATGGTGGACTTGCCGATCCCCGGCTCGCCGCCGACCAGCACGACGGAGCCGGGGACGATCCCGCCGCCCAGCACGAAGTCCAGCTCGCCCACGCCGGTAGCCCAGCGGCGCCGCTCCGTCCCCTCCACGTCGCGCAGCCGCACGGGGACGGCGCCCGACGCGATGCGCGGCACGCCAACGGCTCCGGCGGCCGCCGACGCGGACACCTTCCGCTTCGAAGCCGAGGGCTCCTCCACCAGCGTGTTCCAGGCGCGGCAGGCGGGGCACTGGCCCTGCCAGCGCGGCGTTTCGTTGCCGCACTCGCGGCAGAAGAAGGCGGTGCGCGTCTTCGCCATCAGCCGCCGCCACCACCGCCGTGGTCTTCGCCCGGCCGGAAGGTCATCCCCTCGAAGAGCGTGAACTCCTTGCGGAAGAAGAGGGGCACGGTGCCCGTGGCGCCGTTACGCTGCTTGCCGATGATCAGCTCGGCCTTCCCCTCCAGGCTGTTCCCGTCCTTGTCGGTGGGCCCGAAGTAGTACTCCGGCCGGTACAGGAACATGATCACGTCCGCGTCCTGCTCGATAGCGCCCGATTCACGAAGGTCCGACATCATCGGGCGCTTGTCGGGGCGGCTTTCCACGGCGCGGGAGAGCTGCGACAGGGCGACCACGGGGATGTCGAGCTCCTTGGCCAGCGCCTTGAGGCCGCGCGAGATCTCGGACACTTCCTGCTGGCGGCTCTCGGTTTTGCCGCCGCCCACCATCAGCTGCAGGTAGTCCACGATGATCATCGCCAGGTCGTCGCGGTCGCTCTTCAGGCGGCGGGCCTTGGCGCGCATCTCCAGCACCGAGATGCCGGGCGTGTCGTCGATGTAGATGGGCGCGGTGTTCAGGCGCCCCGCGGCGATGGCCAGGCGCGCGTAGTCGTCGTCCGTCAGCCGGCCGCGGCGCAGGCGGCTGGCGTCCACGCGCGCCTCGGCGCAGAGCACGCGCTGCACCAGCGACTCCTTGCTCATTTCCAGCGAGAAGAACGCGACCGGCTTCTGGTGCTGGATGGCCGCGTGCTGGGCGATGTTCAGCGTGAACGCCGTGTTGTGCACGCACACGTCGTTCGCCACGAAGTTGTGCGTGCCGGGAATCGTCAGGTCATACACCTGCTTGACCCCCACTGGCTCGATCGACACCACCTCGTCCCAGTGGACGTCGCTACCAGCCAGGTTGCGCAGCCGGTCACTGTCGAGCCAGTGCGCAAGCTCGGCCAGGTGGCGCCGGGTAAGGGGGCGGCCCCGGCTCCGGCGAAGCGCGTCGTCGCGAAGGAACGCGAACATATGATCCTCCACGGCCGCAGGGCCCCGGTGCGTGGAAGCAGGTTCCCAGACGGGTGCCGGAACCGTGTCGAACCCCGCGAAAGAACCGGCGTACGCCTGATTCCGCGCCGCGGCCGTGGCACGGCGCTCCAGGAACTCCGCGAGACCGAACAGCCCGACCTGGGCATTGAACTCCAGGACTGCCTCCGCCTCGGAGATCTCCAGGACCCAGGCAGGATGTCCCCCCCGTTTGGCGACTCGTATCCCGGCCAGGACACCGAAGCGCAGCAGCAGATGCTGTAGCTGCCGCACGAAACGCTCGCTGCGTCGCTCAAGGCGCACCAGCGGCTCGCCGCTCATCGCGACGAACGCTCCACCCGCGACGGCCATGAAGCGATTGAGGAACAGCGCGAGTTGCGCGCGAGGAAGTGTGAAGACCGCCTCCGGGAACGCGGCGGCGCCGTCGTTCGTGGCGGCCACGCAATGCGCCTGCGCCCACTCCCTGAGCGAAGTCTCGCTGGAACGGCCTTCCGAGTAGAAGTCGAGAGCGGCTTCGGTGAATTCGGCTTGCAGTTCGGGGTCCTCGGTGCGGAGCCGTGGCATCGGCTTCCGGAGGTCGCCATCACCCACGAGGTACGCCAGCAGCTTCACCTCGCACTCGCGCATCCCGCGCTCGCCGAACACGCCGATGCGGCGGGGGACGGCGACGTGCTCGCCAACCGCGATCTCCTCCAGCCGCTTCCAGCCGCCGGTGGTCAGGAACGGGTGCGCGAGCGTGGTCTCGATCTGCCGGCCCAGGCGCGTGGTGACGCGGAAGACGGGCTTCATCCCGTCGTCCACGTAGGCGCTGGGCTCGGTGACGCCGAGCTTCCAGTCGTCACCCAGCGTGAGCAGGCGCGCGGAGCGGCGCCGGTACAGCTCCTCGATGGTGGCGATGGAGCCGTCGTCCAGCACGATCTCGGAGTCGTGCGCCAGGCACTTCCCCATCGACGGACGCGCGGCCACGATGATCAGGTCGCTGGACTGGAAGCCGGCGGTGAGCTCGTCGAGGTCGTTGAAGCCGGTGGGAACGCCGGTCACGGCGCTCTGGTTGGCCTGCAGCTGCTCGATCTTCTCGAACGTGGGCCACAGGATCTCCTTGATCCACACGAACCCGCGCCGGTCGCTGCTCTGCGCCAGCTGGAAGATGCGGCTCTCGGCCAGGTCCATCAGATTCTCGACCTCGCCCTGCCAGGCGTAGGTCTCCTGGATGATGGACGTGCTCGCCTCGATCAGCCGCCGCAGGATGGCCTTTTCGCGGACGATCTTGCAGTGGTACTCGATGTTGGCCGCGGTGGGCACCGCGTCGAGCAGGCTGGCCAGGAACGCCACCCCGCCCACCGCCTCGAAATCCCCCGCCTTGCGCAGGTCGTCGGTCACCGTGATCTCGTCGATCACGTCGCCGCGCTGCCAGATGCGCACGAGCGAGCGGAACAGCCGCCGGTGCGCCTCGCGGTGGAACATGGTGTCGTCCACCAGCTCCACGGCCTTCACCATGGCGTCCTGGTCGATCAGCATCCCGCCCAGCACCGCCATCTCCGCCTCGGCACTGTAGGGCGGCGTGCGGTCGGTGAAGGCGCTCGGCGCCGGGGGCGCGGGCGGTACGGGCGCGATGTGGAGCGCGGGGGTGGCCATGTCGGTGTTTACGCGTCCAGCTGTACGGCGAAAAGAAACAATCCGGCGCGGAAACCGGCGGAGATGACAGGTGCGCTGGTGCGGAAGTGCGCGAGTGCGTCAACTTCGCGCTAATTCCAAGGCACTAGCGCACTTGCGCACTCACGCACCCGTTCGGGAATGTCGTGGATCGGGGATGAAAGATACCGGCTTATGACGGGCGATCAAGCACCGCGCGCGCGCGCTGCAAATCTTCCCACACCGCACGCACCCACCCCTGGTTGCGCAGCAGCGCGGCGGGGTGGTAGGTGGGCACCAGCGGGATCCCCTGGTACTGGTGCAGCTGCCCGCGCAGCCGGCCGATCGAGATGTCGGTGCCCAGCAGCGTCTGCGCCGCGAAGGTGCCGAACGCCACGATGATCTTCGGGCGGACCAGCTCCACCTGCTTGAGGAGATAGGGGCTGCATGCCTCCACCTCGTCGGGCTGGGGGTTGCGGTTCCCCGGCGGCCGGCACTTGAGCACGTTGCAGATGTAGACGCTCTCGCGCGGGAAGCCGACCGTCATCAGCAGCAGGTCCAGCAGCTTTCCCGCCTTCCCCACGAAGGGGCGACCCTGCCGGTCCTCGTTCTCGCCCGGCGCCTCGCCGACGACCATCAGGTCGGCGTTGGGGTTCCCCTCGCCGAACACCACCCGCGTGCGCGTCTTGGCCAGCCCACAGCGCGGGCAGCCGAGCGAAAGGTCGCGCACCGCGTCGAGCACCGGGAGCGCGCGGATCTCCTCGGCCGACACGCCGCGTGCGGGCGCATCGGGCGCCTGCCGCATCGGCGTGGCGCCCGGCGGCTGGGCACCGGCGCGGACGTGCGTCTCCACGCCGGGCGCCTCCGCGGGCTCGCGGCGCTGCGCGGGGGCGTCGGCGGATGCGGAGGGACGCGTCTGTGCGGGGAGATCCGCGGACGGCGCGGGCGGGCGCGTCTGCGCGGGGGCGTCCGCCGGCCGCGCGGCGGGACGCGGTTGCGCGGGTGCGTCTGCCGGACGCGTGGAGGGGCGAGCGGGCGCGGGGGAAAGGAGGTCGCGCACCTCACCGGGGGTGTGGCGGTCCAGCACCAGCTCGGCGTCGCCCAGCTGGGCGCGCTGGCGCAGGTAGCTGCGCAGCAGGTCGCGCGGGTCGCTCACGGGGCGCGCTTCGCCGCGATCAGCGCCTCCACGCGGTCCAGGATGCGGTCGGCCACCTCGGCCTTGCTCATCAGCGGCAGCACCTCGTCCTCGCTGTCCATCGACAGGAAGGTGACGCGGTTGGTGGCCACCTCGAAGCCGGCGCCGGGCTCGCGGGCGTCGTTGACCACGAGCAGATCGAGGCCCTTCGACTGCAGCTTGCGGCGCCCGTTCTCCACCACGTCCCGCGTCTCCAGCGCGAAGCCGACGATCACCGCGTCCGGGCGCCGCAGCTCGCGGGTGGACGAGAGGACGTCCGCCGTCTTCTCCAGGTGGATGGTGGGGACGCCGCCCGCCTCCTTCTTCAATTTCTCATCCGCCGGGTCGGCCGGACGAAAATCCGCCACCGCGGCGGCCATCACCAGTGCGTCCGCGCGCCCCAGCTCGGCGGCAACGGCGTCGCGCATCTCCGCCGCCGTCTCCACGCGGCGCACCTCGGGGCCTACGGGAGGCGTCAGGTGCGACGGACCCGTGACCAGGACCACGTCGGCGCCTCGCCGCCACGCCGCCGCCGCCACCTCGTACCCCATCCGCCCCGACGAGCGGTTGCCGATGTAGCGCACGGGGTCGATCGCCTCGCGCGTGGGTCCGGCGGTTACGACGACGCGGAGCCCCGAGAGCGGCGTCGCCCCTTCCAGCGCGCGGCCGGCGTGGGCCATGATCTGCTCCGGCTCCAGCATCCGCCCCGGCCCCTCGCCCTCGCCCCACGCAAGCGGGCCGACGGCGGGGCCGGCAAGGACGTACCCGTAGCCGCGCAGGCGGACGAGGTTGTCCTGCGTGGCGGGGTGGGCGTACATCCGGTCGTTCATCGCCGGGGCGAGAACGACGGGCGCGGGGGTGGCGAGGAGGACGGCGGTGAGCAGGTCGTCCGCCATCCCGTTGGCGGCGCGAGCGAGGAAGTTGGCCGTGGCGGGCGCGACCACGATCACGTCGGACTCGCGCGCCAGGCGGATGTGCAGGTTGGGGTCGCCGCCGGGATAGAGCGACGTGTGGACCGGGCGGCCGGTGAGCGCCTCGAAAGTCATCGGGCGCACGAACTCCTGCGCCCCGGCGGTGAGCACCACGTCTACCGCGGCGCCGGCCAGCGCCAGGTCGCGCGCGAGCTGGACGGCCTTGTAGGCGGCGATCCCGCCCGTGACACCCAGAAGCACGCGGCGCCCCGAAAAGGGGCGCCGTGGCTCACGCGCTCCGGCCACGTGGGTCAGAGCGCCTCGGGACGCCGGCGCTTGGTGAGGTAGAACTCGCTGGTCCCCGCCCGCACCGACTCCAGCGCGGTGGTGGTGAGCTTCTCGCGCGGCTCGGCGCCGCTCACGGTGGGGTCTTCCATCAGCTCGCCGCGGCGCAGCTCGTTCAGGTGGCGGGCCAGCTTGGCCGCCACCAGCACGCCCAGGTACTTGCTGCCGGTGTGTCGGGCCGCCTGGCCCGGGGTCACGACTCTCATCTTGGTCCCTTCTGTCTGAGGCGTTCAACGGGCCCATCGGGGCCCAGCTCACGTTCGACCTCGGCGCAGAGGCGCGCCACCGTCGCTTCGATCTCCGGCCCGCGCCGCGCCGGCTTTCGCCCGCGCAGCACGGCCTCCAGGTCGTCCACCGCCCGTTCCAGGCGGTCGTTCACCACCACGAAATCGAACTCCGGCGCGGCGCGGATCTCGTCCTCGGCGTTGCGCAGGCGCCGTTCCAGCACGTCGGCGCTCTCCGTACCCCGACCCGCCAGCCGCTGCACCAGCGCGCGTCCGCTGGGCGGCAGGATGAAGACCAGCACCGCCTCGGGCACCCGCTCCCGGATCTGCCTTGCGCCCTGCACGTCGATGTCCATCAGCAGGTGCTCGCCGCGCGCTTGGGCGCGGTGCAGCTCCTTTACCGGCGTGCCGTAATAGTTCTGGTGCACCGGCGCCCACTCGATCAGCTCGCCCGCGTCGCGCATGCGCAGGAACTCGGGCTCGCTCACGAAGTGGTAGTGCACCCCATCCACCTCGCCGGGCCGCGGCGCGCGCGTGGTAGCCGATACCGAGAAGGCCACGTCGCGGTTCCGCTGCCGCAGCATCGACGCCAGCGTGCTCTTCCCCGCCCCGCTGGGCGCGGAGAGGACGAGCGGGAAGGGTGCCCCGGCCTCGCTCACTCCACGTTCTCCACCTGCTCGCGGAGCCGCTCCACCTCTTCCTTGATGGCCACCACCCGGTGCGCGATCGCCGCGTGGTTGGCCTTGGAGCCGATGGTGTTGGCCTCGCGGTGCATCTCCTGGACGAGGAAGCCCAGCCGCTTTCCCACCGGCTCGGCCGAATCCGCGTCGAGCAGCTCGCGGAAGGCGGCGTTGTGGGCGCGGAAGCGCACCAGCTCCTCGTTGATGTCCAGCCGCTCGGCGATGTACACCAGCTCCTGCGCCAGCCGCTGCTCGTCCACCCCCACGCCGCCGGCCAGCTCGTGGATGGCGCTCCTCAGCCGGTCGCGCTCCGAGACGAGGCGTTCGGGCGCCAGCCGGGCGATCTCGTCCAGGTGCGCCTCCATGGCGGCCACCCGGCCCTCGAGATCGTCGTGCAGCCGCCGCCCCTCGCCCTCGCGCATGCGCACGTTGGCGCGCGCGGCGTCGTCCACCGCGGCGCGGACGTCGTCGGCGCTCACCTCCAGCTGCGCCGCGTCGCCGTCGTCGCGCACGAAGATGTCGGAGAAGCGCACCAGCGTGTCCACGCTGGTCTCGCCCCCCACCCCGAAGCGCTCGCGCAGCTGGTTGAAGAGCGTGAGATAGGTCTGCACGCGCTCGTCGTCGAGCCGCAGGCCGCGCGGGGTGCCGTCGGGCGCCTCGAGCCGCACCGACACGTTGGCGTGCCCGCGCGGCAGGTGCCCGCGAAGCCACTCGCGGATGTCGCCCTCCCAGCGCGAAAGCGCCTGGGGAAGACGAAGGTTCGCGCTGAAGTGGCGGTGGTTGACCGTGCGCACTTCCACCAGGAGGGAACCTGCGGGCGTTTCCCTGCGCGCCTCGCCGTACCCCGTCATGCTTCGGATCAAGCCAGTGCCCCTGTCCGGTCGGGAACCCAAGAACGTAACGGTGCGGACGACTACGCGTCAACGGCACGGATGATGACTCGCCCCCACATCTCCCGCAGACGCCTTCGCGCGAGCGGAACCCGAAAGCCCGCTTCGAGAATCACCGCGAATGCGCTTCGCCGGCGCCGCGGCCCCCTCCCTGGCGCCTGAGGGCGCCTGTCCCTCCCCCGTACCGGGAGAGGGGTGGGCGCGGCCTGCAACCTCAACCCACGCCGACACTTCAGAGGCGCCGGGGAGCCGCGTATGCCAACCTCTCCCGGTACGGGGAGGTGGACGGCCTGAGTCGGCCGGAGGGGGCGCGGCGCGGCCGGAGCGCTGCTCAATTCCGGAAGAACCACCGCACCCCGTACAGTGCCCGCCCCGTGGGAATCCGCGTCCCCGGCACGTCGTAGGCGCGGCCGCGGGTGTTGAACAGGTTGTCGTAGCGGTAGAACAGGCGGATGTCGATGATCCGCACCTGCATGAAGAAGTTCCACAGCGCGTACCGCGGAATCAGAGCGTTCGCCCCCGCGCCGGGGTCGAACGCCAGCGTCTGGTCGCGCCCCACCACCTCCAGGCGCAGCGTGGGCTCCAGGTTGCCGCCCTTGTACACGCCGTTGAACTGTACCGCCGCGCGCCCCAGCTGCGTGGGCAGGTACGGCCGGTCGGGGGTGTCGAGCCAGCGCTGGTACCACCCCTGGAGCGTAAGCTGGCGGACCAGCAGCGGCACCGACCCGTACGCCTCCACGCCGGTGACGGCCAGCCCCGGCTGCAGCGGCTGCGAGCGGTCGTACGCGAACCCGTACGGCGTCGCGGTCTCCAGGTCGTGCCGGACCACCGCGGCGCCCAGGTGGAAGAGGCCGCGGTTGAACTCGGCGCCGGCACGCAGCCCGTGAACCGGGCTTTCCAGCGTCTTGAACGACTGCACCACCACGCTGTCCACCAGCGGCAGCCCCAGCCCGCCCAGCCCGCCGAAGGTCTTCAGCTCCAGCGTGTCCTGCCCCAGGTAGCGCACGCCGCGGGTCCCCGTGGCCAGCTGGCCGAAGACGGAGAGGCCGCCCCACGGCCCGGCGCGCAGGCTTCCCGTGGCCTCCACCCCGCTCACCCCGCCGATGCTCAGGTGCCGCCCCTCGGCCGTGGCCGCCAGCCAGGGCGCGGGGATGAAGTCGAGCCGCGCCCACGCCTCGGTCTGGTTGGCCGCCCAGGTGTTCTCGTCGCCGCGATGCAGGCGGGCGCCCGCCGCCAGCTGGCCGATGCGCGTGGGCAGGGTGGCGCGGAAGCCGGCCTGCAGGCTGCGCGTGCGGAGGCTAACGCTGTCATCGCCGGCGGGGCGCTGCAGGCTGCGGCCCACCATCGCCTCCAGGTTCACCCGCCCCAGCAGCAGCCCGCGCCCGCGCAGGATCGCCTCGGAGCGATCGTAGTTCTCCTCGCCCGGGTCGGTGGGCAGATCGCTCTGGCTGTTCAGCTTGGCGGTGCGGAACTCGGCCTGGAGGCCCCAGCTGGGCGAAAAGGCGTAGCTCAGCCGCGTGATGCTGTGCGTGACGCCGAAGTCCTGCCTGCGCTGGGTCCCGTCGGTCTGGTCCAGGTCCAGCGCCACCTCGCCCACCATCCGCTTTCCGATGGGACGGGTGAAGAGGGCCCGAAGCGCGCGCGTCCCCAGGTCGCCATCCATCCCCTCGATCTGCGCGAAGGGGCGGATGTCGGCCAGCCGCGCGCTGGTCAGCTCCACGCGCACCTCTTCCAGCCCGCGCTGGATGCGCACCGACGCCAGGTTGACGATGGGGATGCGCTGCAGGTCGGGCGTGGCGCTGTTCAGCGGCCGCAGCTCGTAGCCGTCCAGGAAGATGCGGAAGCGCCCGCCCCCCGACGCGAAGGGAGAGACGCCCATCGGCCGGCCGAAGCCGCCGCTGCGCGTGGTCACCAGCCCGGGGATGGCATCCAGCAGGTCGGCCAGCGACAGCCCCTGGAAGTACTGCAGCTGCGCCGGCCCGAACGTCCAGCTCCCGTCGCTGAACCCGTAGGTGGGCGGCAGCGGGTGCGTGGGAAAGCTGGGCGCGGCGATGGTCGAATCGGGGGGCGCCGTGTCTTGCGCGGCGTTGGGGATGGTGTCGCCCCGGATCGCCTCGCCGGGGATGGACACCTGCGCGCTGTCACGCCGCGCCGTGTCGCCCTGCGCGGGGCGCGGGCGCGGGAGGGGCGGCGGCGTGTCCTGGGGAACCGCCGGCGGGCGGCGGACCGTGGTGGTATCCTGCGCGAGCGCGTGCGACGGCGCCGCGCCCAGCCCCGGCAGGGCCAGCGCGGCGGCGAAGAGGGCGGGGCGGAGGAGCCGGCTCATCCCGCGCGCGACAGGACCCACTCCACGAACAGGCGCGTGGGCGCGCCGGTGGAGCCCTTGGTGAGATACGACACCTTGCCGTCGCCATAGGCGGTGCCCGCCACGTCCAGGTGCACCCAGGGCACGTCGCCCACGAACTCGCGCAGGAACCAGCCGGCGGTGATGGCGCCGGCGGGGCGCCCGCCGCTGTTCTTGATGTCGGCGTAGTCGCTCTTGATCTGGTCGCGGTACTCGTCGAACATGGGAAGCGGCCAGCACCGCTCGCCGCTGCGCTCGCCCGCGGCGCGCACCTCGTCGAGCAGCGCCTCGTCGTTCCCCATGATCCCGGTGGCCGCGTGCCCCAGCGCGATCACGCAGGCGCCGGTGAGCGTGGCCGCGTCGAGGATGGCGACGGGGTCGAACCGCTTGGCGTAGTGCAGCGCGTCGGCCAGGATCAGCCGCCCCTCGGCGTCGGTGTTCACCACCTCGATGGTCTTCCCGCTGGCCGCGCGGAAGATGTCGCCCGGCTTCATCGCCTTGCCGCCCAGCAGGTTCTCGCTGCTGGGGACGATACCGACCACGTTGGCGTTCACCCCCAGCTCGCCGATGGCGTGCATGGCGCCCAGCACCGCCGCGCCGCCGCACATGTCGAACTTCATGTCCTCCATCCCCTGCGCGGGCTTGATGGAGATGCCGCCCGCGTCGAAGGTCAGGCCCTTGCCGACGAGCATCAGCGGCCGGTCGTCCTTCCCCCCGCCGCGGTGCTCCAGCACGATCAGCCGCGGCTCCTCGTCGCTCCCGCGGGCGACGGCGAGGAGGGCGCCCATCCCCTCGGCCTCCATCTCCTTCGGCCCCAGGACGGTCAGCTTCATCCCGAAGCGCCCGGAGATGTCCTTCGCCACCTCGGCCAGGCGCGTGGGCGTGGCGACGTTGCCGGGGAGGTTCCCCAGGTTGCGCGCGAAGTTCTCGGCGCTCGCGACGATGGAGCCGACGCGCGCGCCCTCCGCCGCGGCGGCCTCGTCGGCCGCCTGCGCCACGACCAGTTCCAGCTCCGACAGCTCGGCCGGCGGGGGCGCATCCTCCGCCCGCGACTTGAGCTCGGTGAACGAGTACGAGCCCAGCACCACGCCCTCCGCCACGGCCCGCGCGACGGCCTCGGCGCCGAGCGAGGTCTGCGGAAGGGCGAACGTCACCACCGAAGCACGGGCCTTGCCCGCCTGTTTGGCGGCGGCCCCTCCCGCCTTGCGCAGCTTCTCGGCGGTGACCGCCTCGGGCTTGCCCACTCCGATCAGCACGATGCGCGTGGCCGCCGCGGCGCCGCCGGTGGGGTAGAGGGTGACGGAGTCGCCCTCCTTGCCGCGCAGGTCGCCGCGCTCGCGGATGGCGGCGATCATCCCGCCCAGCGCGCCGTCGAGCGCGGCCAGGGCGGGGTCCGTGGCGGTGCCCTCGAACACGGGGATGGCCAGCAGCGGCGTTTCCAGCGAGGCCAGGTCGCCGCGCAGCAGGGTCACGTTCATCGGGTGCAGGTCCTCAAGGTTGCGCGGGGCCTCCTGCGGCGCGGCCCCGCCGCCCGTTTCCGGACGGCGGAGCCTCTTTCACCCGCATTGCCCCGGGTTGGTTCCGCGGGCGATCGCGCCCGCGGCTTCCTTCATTTCATTCTCACGCGGGTGCGCGGCGCGCGGCGGCCCTGAACAGGTGCGCGAGTGCGCCAGTGCGTGAGTGCGTTGGCTTCGGAGTGGGGAGACGGCTGCATTTCCGTACCTCCGTACCTCCGTACCTCCGGACCTCCGTACCTCCGTACCTCCGTACCTCCGTACCTCCGTACCTCCGTACCTCCGTACCTCCGTACCCCCGCACCTTCACATGTGCTGGATGATCCGGCGGCCGAACTCCGAGCACGAGACCTTCGTGGCGCCTTCCATCAGCCGCTCGAAGTCGTAGGTCACCGTCTTCGCGCCGATGGCGCCTTCCAGGCCCTTGACGATCAGGTCGGCGGCCTCGGTCCACCCCATGTAGCGCAGCATCATCTCGCCGGAGAGGATGACGGAGCCGGGGTTCACCATGTCCTTGCCGGCGTACTTGGGCGCGGTGCCGTGGGTGGCCTCGAAGATGGCGTGGCCGGTCACGTAGTTGATGTTGGCCCCGGGCGCGATCCCGATGCCGCCCACCTGCGCCGCCAGCGCGTCGGAGATGTAATCGCCGTTCAGGTTGAGCGTGGCGATCACGTCGTACTCCCTGGGGCGCGTCAGGATCTGCTGCAGGAAGGCGTCGGCGATCACGTCGTTGACGATCACCCGCTGGCCGTTGTTGTCGATCACCTGCCAGGGGCCGCCCTCGAAGTCCACCGCGCCGTAGTCGCGCTGGGCCAGCTCGTACCCCCAGTTCTTGAAGGCGCCCTCGGTGAACTTCATGATGTTCCCCTTGTGCACCAGCGTCACCGAGCGCCGCTTGTGGGCCAGCGCGTAGTCGAGCGCGGAGCGGACCAGGCGCTCGGTGCCCTCCCGTGAGACGGGCTTGATGCCGAAGCCGCTGGTCTCGGGGAAGCGGACCTTCTTGAAGCGGTCGGGGAACGCCTGCTGGAGCGACTCGCGGAACTTCTTCGCGTCCTCCGTCCCCTCCTCGAACTCGATCCCGGCGTAGATGTCCTCGGTGTTCTCGCGGAAGATCACCATGTCCACGTCGCCCGGCTTCTTGACGGGCGAGGGGACGCCTTCGAACCAGCGGACGGGGCGCACGCAGGCGTACAGGTCGAGGATCTGGCGCAGCGCCACGTTCAGGGAGCGGATGCCGCCGCCCACGGGCGTGGTGAGCGGCCCCTTGATCCCCACCAGGTACTCGCGGAAGGCGTCGAGGGTGGCGTCTGGGAGCCAGTTGCCGGTCTGCTGGAAGCTCTTCTCGCCGGCGAGGACTTCCATCCAGTGGATCTTCCGCTTCCCGCCGTACGCCTTCTCCACCGCCGCGTCGAACACGGGCTGCGAGGCGTTCCAGATGTCGGGGCCGGTGCCGTCACCCTCGATGAAGGGGAGGATCGGCTGGTCGGGCACCTGCAGCTTGCCGCCGCTGATCTGCACGCGCTCGCCGCCCTGCGGCACGGTGGGGGTCCAGTCGCTCATATTTTCTTTCGCTCGTCTCAGGGAGTTCGAGAGGGTCGGCCTGGTCGTGTCGCGCGGCGGCCTTGAACCGGTGCGTGAGTGCGCGAGTGCGTGAGTGCGTTTCAGGGCTCGGCGCGGGGCCGGCGTTCGCGCGCGAGGCAAACGCACTCGCGCACTCACGCACTTCCGCACCTGTTGACGATGCCCGCCCCGCCACCATGCCGAGCCCGACGCACCGCCACCGCTCCCCCACTGCAGCCCGAAAAGAAAAAAGCGCGGCGGAGTGCCCCCCGCCGCGCCCCCGCGGAGGGCGTGCGCCACGCCCCGCCGGCCGCTACCGCTGGTCGATCGGCACCACCTTCTTGCCGCGCGGGCCGATGTACTCGCTGCTGGGGCGGATCAGCCGGTTGTTGGCGTACTGCTCCAGCAGGTGCGCCGTCCACCCCGGCGTGCGCGCCAGCGCGAACACCGCCGTGAACAGGTCCATCGGGATCCCCAGCGTGGTGTAGACCGAGGCGCTGAAGAAGTCGACGTTGGGGTAGATCTTCTTCCCCTTCTTCTCCATCTCCTCGGCCATGGTCGCGCGGATCTTGTCCGACAGGTCCAGCCAGCGCGTCTCGCCCGCCTCGGCCATGATCTTGTCGGCCAGCTCGCGCAGCACGGTGGCGCGCGGGTCGGTGGCGCGGTACACGCGGTGGCCGAAGCCCATGATCTTCTTGCCGCTCTCCAGCGCGGCGCGCACCCAGGCGGCCGGGTCCTCGCCGCTCTCGCTGATCTCGCGGAGCATGTTCATCACCTCCACGTTGGCGCCGCCGTGGCTGGGGCCCTTGAGCGTGCCGATGGCCGAGGTGATGCAGCTGTAGACGTCGCTGAGGGTGCCGGCCGTCACGCGCGCCGCGAAGGTGGACGCGTTCATGGCGTGTTCGGCGTGCAGCACCAGCGCCACGTCCATGGTACGGCAGCGGGTGTCGTTGGGCTCCTCGCCGTTCAGCATGTACAGGAAGTTGGAGGCGACGCTCTTCCCTTCCTTGGGCTGCAGCGGCTCCTTGCCGTTGCGGATCCGGTCGTACGCGGCCACCAGCGTGGGGGTGACGCCGGTGAGGTACACCGCCTTGCGGCGCACCGAGGCGTCGCTGATGTCGTCGGCGTCGGGGTCGAAGGTGCCCAGCGCCGACACGGCCGTGCGCAGCGCGGCCATCGGGTCGGCATCGGCCGGGAGGGCCCGCAGCACGCCCAGCATCTGCTCGGTGAGCTTCGCGTTGGCGAACAGCTCGGCCTTGAGGCCGTCCAGCTGCTCGCGGGTCGGCAGCTCGCCGTTCCACAGGAGGTAGCAAACCTCCTCGAAGGTGGTGTTGCGGGCGAGGTCGTCGATGTCGTAGCCCCCGTAGATGAGCTCGCCGACTTCACCGTTGATGTCGCTCAGTTTGCTTTGACCGACGACGACGCCTTCCAGCCCCTTGCCAGCCATATCTCGACTTCCTCGAACGCGCGTGCGTGCACTAGATTGCCGGCGATGCGGCACCGCGGCCGCCCCGCTTTTCCCCGCCGGATGCGGGTGTGGGGCGCGTGCACCATCCGGGCCAGCGGCGGGCGGGAACATAGCGGGCGGCTCCGGGTGTCGCAAGCGGCCTTCGGGCGCCCTCGCGGCGTGCCGCGGGCCGCCTCTTGCATGGGTGGGAGCGCCGCCGGGAGCGGCGGGCGCGCTCCCTTTTACAATGATCCGTACACACCGTGGGAGTGGATCCGCAACGCCCCGACGCCGAGCTGGTGGAGCGCATCCTGGCGGGCGAGCGAGAGCTGTACGCCGAGCTGGTGAAGCGCTACCAGGACACGCTCTTCCGCCATGCGCTGGGGATGGTGGGCGACCGCGACGCCGCCGCCGACCTGGTGCAGGACAGCCTGGTGAAGGCGTTCACCCGCCTGCACACCTGCGAGCCCGACCGGTTCGGCGCGTGGGTCTTCCGCATCGTGCGCAACCGCTGCAAGGACTGGCTGAAGAACCGCCGCCAGCACACCACCACCCTGGAGGCCGAAGACCACGCCGCCCCCGAGGCCGACGACCCCGTGCGCACCCTGGAGCGCACCGAGTTGGGCCGGGTGGTTCAAGCCGCACTCCAGCGCCTTCCCTCCGCCCAACGCGAGGCCTTCCTGCTGAAGCACGTGGACGGCCTGAGCTACGAGGAGATGGCCGAGCGCCTGGACACCGGCGTGAGCGCGCTGAAGATGCGGGTGATGCGGGCACGGGAGGCGTTGCAGGAGATCTTGCGGGAGGTGGTTTGAGAGGGGCGGACGGAGTGCTGGGTGCTGGGTGCTGGGTGCTGGGTGCTGGGTGCTGAGGCGGAGTTCCGAGGACGATGCCGGTCAGGTGGCGTGACGCCGGCCCCGCGAGCCCCCGCCCCGCACGCAGCTTCGCGCGTGCCGCCCCTCCCCCAAAAACTGCCGAAAACTGCCTGGGGAGGGGCTGTTCGTTGCAACCTGCGGCCGTCGCCGATTCGTCGGCCGGGTGCCGCCGGATTGAGGGATCGTGGCCGGTGGCGGCGAGCAGTCCGCGAAGGCGGACTTCCCGAGGGTTCAGCGGCGGGTTTGAACCCGCCGGGCGGGGCCGGCGGATCGCGATTCGGCCTCCGCAATCGCCACGACGCGTGAGGGATGCGCGCCCGGAGGGCCGGGACCCGGCGGGGCGGACGCGGCGGCATCCGAAAAGACGCACGAGGGCCCCGGCGGAGATGGATCCGCCGGGGCCCGGCTGCGTTGGGCACGGCGGTATCGTGCCCTACGCAGCGCGCAGCCCGGCCCCGCGCAGCGGGGACACGCCCAGACCCGGCTGTTGGTTCTTCCCGCGCATCACCGAGGGATTCAGATCGCCACGTCGTCGCCCGTCCGCGCCGCTTCGCGCGGGTCGGCGTCGCTTCCCTGGTCGGCCTGGAGGGCGTGCTCGGCGCACAGGGTGGTCTCGGGGATCACCTCCAGCCGCTCCATCCCGATCGGCTCGCCGCCCACCGAGCAGATGCCGAACTGCTCCGGCGTCTTGTACAGCCGCTCCAGCGCCTCGTCGATCTGGTACAGGCGGCGCCCCTCCACGCTGGCGAGAAGGAAGTCCTGCTCCTGCTCCTGGCTCTCGCTCCCCACGTCGGCCGGGTGGAAGCGGTACAGGCTCAGCTCGCCCGCGCGGTCGCGCAGGTCGGCCACCCGCTCGTCGAAGGCCTCGATGTTGTCGAGTATCTTGTTGCGCTCGCGCAGCAGCAGCTGCTCGATCCGGCCCCGCTCCTGTTCGTTCATCTGCCGTCTCCGTGGTCCGTTCGGCGCCGCCCGGACGGGCCGCGCCACCGCGCCCGACCCTCGTCAAGCTCCGTGCCGGGTGCTGCCCCGTGGCGTAAAACAGGTGGGCCGCTGCCGCCTCGCGCAAGTACATTGCGTGGCGCGGATACCCTTCCCCGCCCGCGCCCACCCGCGGCCTCCACCGTTTTGCTCCAGGAGGCAGCATGATCAAGATCCGGCTGGACCTCGATTCCCTGACGGTCGTCTCGTTCCCCACCCACGCGCGGGAGGAGGCGCGCGGCACGGTGAACGCCCATGCAGGCACACAACAACCGGCGCACACCTGCGCCTACACCTGCGGCTCCGACATCCACTTCATCTGCTGCACGGGCTGAGCGGCGGACGCCCCGTCGCACTCGACGGGGATGACGCTCGAACGCCCGCGGCCCGCCCGGAGATGACTCCCGGGCGGGCCGCCGTGCGTCGAACCCAGAGCGGTGGATTCTACTTCCGGCGGATCACCAGCATCCGGATGGACGCGGTGGGCGCCACGCCGCCCGAGCGGGTGGCGAGCCCGGCGAAGGCGCCCGGCGACACGCCCATCCGCAGGTACGCCGCGGCGCCGGCCGCGGGGAGGGTGAACGAGTCGGCCACGCCGTTGGCGGGGTTGCGCACGGCCAGCTCGTACGCGCAGCTGCACGCCGGCCCGGGAGCGTAGTCGAGCCCGGCGTAGATCGAGCGGAAATCCCAGCTCGGCAGGGTGTACGCCGCCGCGGGCGAGAGCCCCGCGTCGTCGGCGTACAGCGCGGCGGTGAAGTCGCGGTACCAGGGGAGCGGGTCGGTGCCCAGCACGGCCTGCAGGTTGGCGAGCCCCGCCTGCGTGCTGTTGACCAGCGAGAACCAGAACGACGGCTGCGTGCCGCCCTTGCGGTCGGCGGCGTAGCGCAGGAACGCCCACCCGGCGCCGCGCGTGGCCAGGTCGTCGTCCTGCTGGAAGCCGCCGTTGGTGTGCGGCGAGAGGAGCCACTGCCGCAGCCGTCCGAAGTTCGCCTCCTGGTAGGTGAAGAACGCATCCAGCCGGGCGCTGCTGGCGCCCAGCTGCGCGATGCCCAGGTTGGCGCCGGGAGCCAGCCCCGCGCGGTCGTAGAACACCAGCTCCTCGGCCACGTGCGCCAGCCCCTCGTCCAGCCACACCTGCTCGAAGCCGGGCGCCGAGTTCACGTACAGGCGGCGCCCGGCATTGATCATGTGCTGGAACTCGTGCGCCATGGTCCCCACCGTGGTGGACGTCACGAAGCCCACCGAACGCACGTTTCCGTTCACCGTGCCCGACGGGTCGGCCGCGAGCATGTAGAACATCTCGCCGGCGTTGGAGGTGGGGCAGGCGGTGGCGGGGAGCAGGTCACGGCTGAAGAAGAAGCCGCCCACGTACGACGACGAGCCCGGGGGCGTCAGCTCGTTGACCGCGCGGGTGTAGAAGGCGATCACCCGCCCGTTGCCGTCCCGGTCGGTGGGGGCGCCGAAGTTGGCCACGTCCACCGGGTACACGAAGGTGTCGAAGCTGTCGGCGATGGCCGCGTAGTCGGCCGCCGCGAGCCCGCCCGCCGGGTTGGCGGTGTCGGCCATCACGATCACGTGCGTGCCCACCGCCATCACCCGGCCGGTGCGCGTGTCGAAGGTGGAGCACGAGTTGTCGGTCTCCACGTTCAGGCTCATCAGCGCCCCCACCGCGGGGACGCCGGGGGTGATGGCACGGCGCACGGCCGCGGGGCCGTTCTTCGGCTGGAGGCGCGCGGACGGGATCAGCCGCGCCATCTGGCCGCGGTCGCGCAGCCGCAGCCGCGCCCCGAAATCCTCGGCCCGGGCCCAGTCCCCCACCGGGGCGCGCGCGATGCCGGGCACCCGGATGGGCGTGGGCGCGCCGGAGACGGGGACGATCCCCGAGCCCGTCACGTTCAGCGCCACGGTGTCGGCCTCGCTCACGTTCACCGGCACCGCCGTGTACTCCGCGCCCGAGCCGCCGCCGCCCAGGCACAGGCTGGAGCCCGCCGGCATGTCGGCCACGTACACGCCGCCCACCGCCAGGTTGGGGCACACCGCGATGGTCGCCGTGCCCGATCGTGCGCCCGCCGTGGCGGTGATGGTCACCGTCCCCGGCGCCACCGCCGTCACCCCGCCCGAGCCGTCCACCGTGGCCACCGAGGCGTTGCTGGTGCCCCAGGTGATGCTCTGCCCGGGTACCACTTCGCCCACCACGGTGCGCACGGTGCCCGAGAGCGACGCGTTGCCGCCCGCCAGCACCGAATCCGCGCCGGGGGTGACGTCGATGTAGCCGGTGGGGTGCGGGACCTCGGCCACCACGTACAGCTGGAAGGTGAAGGTGGTGGCGCCGGCGGGCACGGAGAATTGCCAGCTCTTCGCCGACGAGGCCTCGTTCTGCGACAGGATGCCGTCGGCGCCCAGCTCCTTGGTGTAGCGGAAGAACGGCTGGCCGGCGGCGGTGAAGGTGCCCGTGCCGTCGGCGTTGGCGACCGAGACCGGCCCCGTCCCCACCGTCACCGTGGGCCCGCTGCTGAAGATCACTCGCACGCCCTCGGCGTCGGGCGTGGCGCCATCGGTGGTGCCCATCGGCTGCGGGATCAGGTTCCCCACCGTCACGTCGAACGAGAGCACCCCCGCGTTGTACGCCACGTTGCTGGAGGCGAGCTCCACGTACTGGTGCTGGCCGCCCACGATCACGTACCCGCGCGCGGCGGCGGGGAGCGCGCCCCGGCCGCACGAGAGGGTGGCGGCCGTCACGTTGGCCGTGCACCGCACGGCGGCCAGCAGCGCCGGCGTGCGCGGCGCGGGCGCCGGCTCGGGCGGCGAAACCGGGTCGCGGTCGGCGCACGCGGCGGCCAGCGCCAGCAGCGCGGCGACGGGGAGGGCGGCCCCGCGGCGCAGCCCAGTGCGGCAAGAGGCAGCAAGGCTTGGCATGAGAAGAAACCGGACGAATGAAGTCGGCTTTGCCGCGGCAGCGATGGGGCGCCGCGAGTGCGCGTGGGTATCGCGCGCGGGAAGGTACCAGACTGCAAGTTGCGGCTGCGGCCACGCTCCGTCAACGGAAACGGCGCCGAAGCCAGCCCCGCCGCGCCACCGTCCGCCACCACCTCCGCCGACCCCTCGCCACGCGAAGTCCGCAGTCGAACGTGGACGGCACGATGAACGCCGCCCCGCCCGCCAGAACCGGCGCGCGGGGCGGCCCCCTCATGTCCGCGGGACAAGGCTGCCTATTCCCTGTCCCCGTTCCCTCTCCCTCTCAGCGCCGCGCGACCATCCCGCTCCCCACGGCGTAGACGGGCCCGCCGGCAAATCCCCACACGCCGAAGATCTGCCCGTTGCCGCCGGGGCGCTTCTCGGGTGTCCACGCGTTTCCGTTGAAACGGTACAGCGCGCCGTCGGTGCCCGCGGCGTACACCTCGCTGGCCGAGCTTCCCCACACGGTGTAGAGCGTGGCGCGCGTTGGGAGCCGCACCCGGCTCCACGCCGTGCCGTTGTAGCGGTACATCATCCCGCCGTCGCCCACGGCGTAGACGTTCGCGGCGGCGCTGCCCCAGATGGCGTGGAGCGCACCCGGCGCCTGCACCCCGGCCACCGGCGCCACCGACGACGTGCCGGTGAAGCGGAGCACCCGCCCGTCCGCCGTGGTGGCGTAGAAGTCGGTGGCCGAGCTCCCCCACACGCCGGTGAGGGTGGCGGTGGTCCCCGAGGCACGGGTGCGCCACTGCGTTCCGTCGTACACCAGCACGGTACCGCTGTCGCCCACCGCCACCAGCGACGAGGCCGAGGCACCCCACACCCCGCGCAGCGTGATCCGGCGCGCCGGCACGTCGAAGTCGTTCAGCGAGAGCGGGGTGACCGACGCGCCGTCGTAGGCCATCCCCGCCCAGGCGGTGCCGTTGTAGTGGACGATCACGCCGTTGCCGCCCACCGCCCACACGTCGGCCGGTCCGAAGCCGTGCACGTCGTACAGGTCTCGCCAGCGCACCGGCTCGGCGAACGACCAGGCGGTGCCATCCCAGCGCCCCACGCCGGTGTGGGTGGCGGTGTACAGGTTCGACGACGAGGTCCCCCAGATGGCGCGCGCCTCCATCTCGGGCGGCGCCACGGCGGCCCACTGGCGGCGGGTGTCGGTCACGGTCACGGGGATGATGGTCTCCACGTCGCCGTACCAGGCCGACACCTGCGTGGTGCCGGGCGCCACGCCGATCACCATCCCGCTGTCCACCACCACGGGGTTCACCGGGTCGTAGATCCACCACTTGGGGGTGATGGCGAGCGGGAGGCCGTGCAGGTCGAGCACGGTGGCGCTCAGCGGCTTCCCCTCGCCCACGTTCAGCGTCAGCGCGCTGGCCGAGACCTGCACCGAGCCGGGGATCCCCCGGTCCACGTGGAAGCCCACCTGCAGGTTCACGCCGGCCACCCACGGATAGAACTGATTGGTGTCGGTGGTGAAGAGCTGCCACCAGCTGGTGACCATCAGCACGTCCATGAAGCCCAGCACGCGGCTCCCCACGCGCACCGACACGCGGTACACCTCGCCCGCGTCGGCGCCGGTGCTCCCCGTGGGCCAGGTCACGCGGTAAGCCTCGTTCGGCGCGTCCACGGTCACCAGCCGTCCGTACGAGCCCGTGGTGCGGGTGAAGGTGGCGAGCACGGGGCCGCACGTGTCGTTGGTCACCCTGCACACCTCCACCGTGGGCGAGAGCGTGGCGTCGAACGGGGCCGCGGGCGCGCCCTGCGGCCGGTCGGCAAAGGTGAACCAGAAGCCGGGAACGCCGCCCGTGGGCCAGTGGCTGACCTCGTGCGCCGGCGCCCGCGGAGCGGCGGCATGGGGGGAGGCGGTGGGCAGGTCGGCGGTGCAGGCGGCGAGCGCGGTCGCGGCCAGGAGGAACGCTGGCGTGGCTTTCATTGATCTTTCGGGTGTGCGGAGTGCGCGAACGAGCGGGCGAGATACCGCCACGCGCTGGTTGCGCGGGTGAACGTGCGGAGATGATCTGCCGGGATTCTGCTACCATAACATGAGGCAGAGGAGGAGGCAAGCGGAACGGCCCCAAACACCAGTCGCTGGTTCAAACGACCTTCGCCGCAACGGATTCTTTTCAAACGCATGCGAAAAGCCCCCGGCGCGCGACCGGGGGCTTTTCCGTTGGTTGTGCCGAGAGTCTATCGGAGCGGCGCGTGTCGTCCGTCACGGGCCGCTCCGGGGGTGGGGGAGCGGGCCAGACGGCAGGAGGTGCGGAGGGACCATCCCCCCGCACCTCCATCGCCTGCGTGGAATCTGCCGGCCGACGGGCGAGCCGCCACGCCCGCGGTCCGGCTACTTGGTCCGCAGCACCATCAGCGCGAACGGGCTGCCGGGGATCACTCCCCCCGCTTGCGACGCCGTGATGGTGCCGAAGCCCGTGGGCACCGCGAAGCGGAAGTACGCGGTGCTCCCGCCGCTGCCGTAGGTGAGCGTGACCGAGGTGGCCGGGGTGGCCGCGGCGGCCAGCTTGCGCGGGTTCATCACGTACCTGCCGTTCAGCGCCGTGTAGATCGAGCGGAAGTTCCAGCTCGGCTGCCGGTACTCGGTGTTCACCGTGTACGCGTTGTCGTCGGCGTACATGGCGGTGATGAAGTCACGCTCCCAGGCGGCGGGGTCGGCCCCGCCGATCGCCGCCTGGAGGTTGGCGGTGCCGGTGAGCCCGCTGTTGACCAGCGAGTACCAGAACGCCTGCTCGCTCCCGTTCACCCGGTCCGACGCGTAGCGCAGGAACGCCCAGATGGCGCCGCGCACGGCCAGCGAGTTCTGGTTCTGCTTGAACGCGCCGGTGGTGTCGGGGCGCTGCAGCCACCCGGCAAGGCGGCCGTAGTTGGGGTTGGCGTAGGTGTTGAAGGCCGCCACCCGGCGCGAGGCGTTGGGCCCCGTGGTGAGCTGGGTGACGACGATGTTCTGCCGCGGCGCCAGCCCCACCGAGGCGCGGTAGAACATCAGCTCCTCGGCCACGTGGCTCAGCCCCTCGTTCAGGAACCCTTCCTCCAGCGGCTTCTGACCGCCGGGGTCGTAGGTGCGGCGGAAGCCGTTGATCAGGTGCTGGAACTCGTGCCCCAGCGTCCCCGTGGTGTTGCCGCGCACGAACGACACCGTGCGCACGTTGCTGTTCACCACGCCCGTCGGGTCGGGCACCAGCATGTAGAACATCTCGCCCTCGTTGCTGTTGGGGCAGCTGGCCGGGGCGCTCGAGAACATGTCCTTGCCGGCCCAGAAGCCCAGGACGACCGCCGACGAGGCCGGCGGGCTCAGCTCGTTCACCGCGCGGGTGAAGAAGGCCACCACGTGCTGGTTGCCGTCCAGGTCGGTGGGCGCGCCGAAGTTGGCGGTGTCCACCGGCCATGCGATGGTGTCGAACTCCAGCGCGATGCTGTCGTACTGCGCGGTGGTGAAGCCGCCGGGGGGGTTGGCGGTGTCGGCCACGATGATCACGTGCTGCTTCACGCTGCGCACCACCCCGCGGCGCACGCTCGCCGTGCCGCCGCACGAGATGGTGGTGTTCAGGTCCATCGAGTCGCCCACCGCGGGGACCACGTTGGGGGTGATGATGGAGCGCAGGCCGCCGGGCGCGCCGCGACGGCCGCGGCGCAGGAGCGCGTTGGGGTTCCCCATCAGCCGAGCCGCGTCGGCGCGGCCGCGCTCCAGGATCGGCAGGTCGCTGGCGGCCAGCACCGCCGGGTCCGGGAGCTTGAGCATCCCCTCGCCGGGCAGCCGGAAGATGGTGTTGGCGTTTCCGAACACCGAGTCGATCCCCGTGCCCGCCACCGTGTACCCCGAGAGCGAGGCGGCCTGCAACAGGTTGACCGGCATGTAGGTGTACTCGGCGCGGGTGCCGTAACTGCTCAGGCACAGGCTCCCCGCGCCGGCCGCCGTGGTCATGAACACCTGCCCGACAGCCAGATTGGGGCACACGGCCACCGAAAGGCTCCCCGTGCGCACCCCGCTGGTGGCCGTGATCACGGTGCTCCCCTCGCCCACCCCGTGCACCACGCCCGCGCCGTCCACCGTGGCCACCGAGCTGTCGGCGGATGCCCAGGTGACGGTGGCGCTCGGCACCAGCGCGCCCACCGCCGAGCGCACCGAGTCGGCCAGCACCAGCGAGTCGCCGGCCAGGAGGTTGGGGGCGCCGCCCAGGATGTCGACGTACCCCTGCGGCTTGGGCACCTCGGCCACCACGTACAGCGTGAACTGGAAGGTGGTGACGGTGTTGTCGAGGTTCAGCTGCCAGTTGCGGGCGGCGGAGGTCTCGTTGGTGGACAGGATCCCGTCGCCGCCCAGCTCGGTCGTGTAGCGGAAGAACGGCTGGTTGGTGCCGGTGAAGGCGTCGGTTCCGTCGGCGTTGGCCAGCGACACGTTCCCCGACCCCGCCACCAGCACGGGCCCCGTGGCGAAGATGACGCGCACGCCCTGGGCATCGGCCGTCACGCCGTCGGTGGTGGCCATCGGCTGCGGGATCAGGTTCTTCACCGTCACGTCGAACGAGAAGATGCCCCCGTTGTAGGCCACGTTCGACGAGGTGAGGTCCACGTACAGGTGCTGGCCGCCCACGACGATGTACCCGCGGGCGCCGTCCGGCAGCGCGTCGTGGGCGCACGACACCGAGCGGTCGCGCACGCTGGCCGTGCAGCGCAGCGCCGCCGCCAGCAGCGGCTGCGTGGGCGGGGCGGCGGGGTCGGGCGCAACGGGCTGGCCGCGGTCGGAGCAGGCGGCAAGCGCCAGGGCGCAGGCGGCGGCGAGCGGCGCGCGCAGCGCCGCGCGGAGCCGAGGTGGCTTCATGGCAAGTAACCCGGGGAGTTCGCGCATGCGGAAATGCCTCCGCGCAGCGACGTGGAGTGGCTCGCGGCGCAACAGGCCGCGTCCGTTCGGCAGGGAGCCGGACGCCGTGATATGGGTCACACGATTGCCCGGCGCGAGGATATCGCGCGGGCGCCGTCCGAACGCATCGCGGATCGCGAGTGGACGGTGAGAGCGAGGCTGGCCGGTTCGATGGAAAGCGGAAAGCCACCTCGTTGGACAAACTACGAATTCGGGATTTCGATCGCAATACAGTTTTTGCCGCAAGCCGGATGCGTCAATTCATGGTGGGACCCCGTTCAAGCAATTTCACGCATCGATGTTTATAAACATGAGATCCTGGGTTCTCTAACGAAGGGGATTCGTCCAGAAATAATTTCGAATTCTGTCGCCGCTCAGAGGCTTCACCCCGCAAAGAATTCGGAAAAACGGCCCACGGAGGAGGAGAGGCGGACGGAGCTTCTCCGCGTAGCTTCCGTTTCACGGCATTCCGTCGCGCGGCCTCCGAACGAGATGACGCGGCGATCGCCGCGGAAACGTGCGTGGAAGCAACGAAAGGCCCCCGGCGCTTGGCCGGGGGCCTTTCGTTGATGATGCCCGGAGTCGGAATCGAACCGACAAACCCTTGCGGGCGGCAGATTTTGAGTCTGCTGCGTTTACCAGTTTCGCCATCCGGGCCAACCCTGCAAAACTAACCCAACCTCCGCATGGATTCAACCGCTCCGTCGGGATCGATGGAGGTCAGGGAGCCGTGCCGCGCCCGGCGTCGTGCGCGTCGATGATCTGCTGGGCGTACCAGGCGCGCTTCATCGCCCGCATCTGGTCGCCCGTGGCCATGGCCTCGCGTGCGGTGCGGAGCAGAAGGCGGGCGCGGCGCAGGTCGGGGGTGGGCGACGGATCGGCGTCGATGCGCTGCTCGGCGCGCTGGACCAGGCGCAGCGCCACGCGCACGGGTGAATAGGCGCGCGCCGTTTCGCCCGCCCGTGCCAGGATCGCGGCCGCGGCGCGGCGGTCGCCCGATTCCAGCGCGGCCTCGGCCGCGGCGCGCTGGGCGGCCACCAGCGTGACCGTGCTGTCCAGCCCGGGGTACTGGCCGGCGCGGAGCCGGCCGGCGGCGCGGGTTTCCCACTCGCGCAGCGCGGCCAGGGCGCCTTGCACGCGGGGCGCGGGCACGTCTGCCGGGAGCGCCTGGGCGGCGGCGACGCGCGCCTGGGCCTCGGCGGCCAGCCCGGCCTCGAGCTGGCCGTCGCGGCGCAGCTTGCCGGCATCGGCCAGCAGGGAGCGGATCTGCTGCGCCTGGGGCCTGGGCAGGAGCGGAAGCCAGGTGCGTGCGTCGGGCATGCCGGACGGCTCGGCCACGGCCACCCAGGTACGCCCGCCCGCCTCCTGGGCGAACGAGGTGGGGAGCGTGGGCGCGTCGCCGCACGCGGCCAGGATCAGCGCGCAGGCGGAGGCGACGAGCGGGGCAAAGCGCTTGCGGGAGCGATGCATCCGAGCGTTGGAACGGGCCGGAGCGTGTGCCGCGGAACGCGGGGGGAGATTCAGCAAGCTACTGGGGGGCTTGGGGTTGGTCAAGCCGGGAACGGCCCGGCTTCTTGCCGGCCCCCGCCCCGCGGGATAGGTTGACGGACGTTCGAACCAACGGCCCGGGAGCGGGCCCGCCACACGCGAGCCCCGCGCCGATGACCGACGAGCGCTCCGCCTACGACGAGAAGCTGGAGAGCATCCTTCGCACCGCGGCGCGCATCTTCGCCGAGAAGGGGTATCACCAGGCCTCGATCCGCGACATCGCGCGGGCCACGGGGGTGAGCCTGAGCGGGCTGTACTACTATTTCGACAGCAAGGAAGAGCTTCTCTTCCTGATCCAGGACCACGCGTTCGGCACGCTGATCGCCAACCTGGAGCGCAACCTGGCGGGGGTGGAGGAGCCGCACCGGCGGCTGCGGGTGCTGATGGAGAACCACCTGCGCTACTTCATCGACGCCAAGGCCGAGATGAAGGTGCTGAGCCACGAGAGCGAGAGCCTGACCGGCGAGTACCGCCGCAAGGTGAACGGCAAGAAGCGCCGCCTGACCGAGATCGCCGCCGCCATCCTGGACGAGCTGCGCCCGGCGGGGGGCATCGACCCGCGCGTGGCCACCTTCTCGCTGTTCGGGATGATGAACTGGCTGTACAACTGGCACCGCCCGGGGGATGACCCGCCGGTGGAGACGCTGGTGGACGACATGTACCGCATCTTCCTGAACGGCTACCTTCCCGAAGGCGTGACGGTGCCCGAGCCCGACGCGAACGCCGCCGCCGGCGAGACGCAGCCGATCTGGCGGACCGCCGAGTAGTTAGTACGGGGTACGAGAAGTACGATGGTCGAGAGTGTGAAACGGCTGGACGAACACGGCCGTGTGGGATGAACCGAGGGACCTTTCACCGATCCTGGAGTGACGATGGCTACCGCGACTGTTGAGGTACCGCAGGACAACGCGCAGAAGACGCTGGTGCACTACGACGTTCAGGACGGCGTGGCCATCCTGACGCTGGACGACCCGCCGGCCAACACGTACACGCACGAGATGATGCGCCAGATCGACGCGGCCGTGCTGCGGGCGCGCTTCGACACCAGCGTGGACGTGATCGTGATCACGGGCGCGGGCGAGAAGTTCTTCTGCGCGGGCGCCAACATCAACATGCTCCAGAAGGCCGACCCCACCTGGAAGTACTACTTCTGCCTGCACGCCAACGAGACGCTGCTGCGCCTGGAGCACACCCCCAAGCTGGTGATCGCCGCGCTGAACGGCCACACCGTGGGCGGCGGGCTGGAGATCGCCATGGCGGCCGACCTGCGCATCGCGCGCCGCGGCGCCGGCAAGGTGGGCCTTCCCGAGGTGGCGCTGGGCGTGCTTCCGGGCACCGGCGGCACGCAGCGCCTCACGCGCCTGGTGGGCACCAGCAAGGCGATCGAGATGATGGCCGAGGGCTCGAACTTCGATTTCGAGACGGCCGAGAAGTACGGCATCGTCAACAAGATCTTCGACGCCGAGGGGCGTGACGCGTTCCTGGCGCAGGTGCTGGAGTACGCGAAGAGCTTCACCCGCCCGGGGAAGGCGACCTTCGCCGTGGGCAACATCAAGCGCAGCTGCCAGACGGGCGGCGCGCTGCCGCTGGAGCAGGGGCTGGCGCTGGAGCGCGAGCTGCAGGCGCTGCTCTTCAACAGCGCCGACGCCAAGGAAGGCCTCACGGCGTACGTGGAGAAGCGC
>DASSJS010000423.1:0-8041 GCA_035691085.1 Longimicrobium sp. | reverse complement strand
TGGTGGGCGTGATGAAGCGGGTGGCCGAGCACGAGGCGCGGCGCATCCTCACCACCGAGCTGGGCGTGGTCACCGCCGTCTTTCCGCACGCCGAGGAGAGCGACACCGACAACTACCAGTGCTCGGTGCAGCTCAAGACGCGCGTGCTGGCCGACGGGCAGCGGATGGAGCTGCGCCGCGTTCCCGTGGCCACGCCGTACCTGGGGTTGGCCGCCATCCCCAACGTGGGCGACCTGGTGCTGGTGCAGTTCCTGGGCGGCAACGTGAACGCGCCGGTCATCACCGGCCGCCTGTACAACGACGAAGACCGTCCGCCCCCCAACCAGGTGGACGAGCTGCTGGTGCGGCACAAGCTGGCGTCGGGCGGCAGCATCAAGATCGACAAGGACGGCAACGTGATCCTCACCAGCGGGAACGAGGAGAACACGCTGACGGTGAGCGACGAGACCATCACCCTGAAGAACGAGAAGTTCTCGCTCACCATCGACTTCAAGGGCGAGAAGATCTCCCTGTCGTCCGACAAGGACCTGGAGCTGGTGGCGCCCAACGGCACGCTGACCCTCGACGCGAACGCCATCGAGATCAAGTCCAAGAGCGACGTGACCGTGGCCGCCAGCCAGGGCAAGTTCGGCGTGGACAGCATGGAGACGTCGGTGAAGGCCAGCTCCAGCGCCACGCTCGAAGCGTCCGGAGCGATGACGATCAAGGGCGCGACGATCGATGCGAATTGAGGAACCGCGAACAGGTGCGCGAGTGCGTCGGAACCGCGAACAGGTGCGCGAGTGCGTCGGAACCGCGAACAGGTGCGCGAGTGCGTCGGAACGGCGAACAGGTGCGCGAGTGCGTCGGAACGGCGAACAGGTGCGCGAGTGCGTCCAAACAGCGAACAGGTGCGCGAGTGCGTTTTCCGGGCGCGTCCGCCGGCACCCCGCGCGAGGCCGGCGGAGTCAGCGTGACGCACAAGCATCCGCGCCGGCGCCGAAGCCCAACGCACTCACGCACTAGCGCACTCACGCACCTGTTAGCCAAGCCGTTCCAGGCACCAGCGCCGACGCCCAACTCAGATCCAGACGCCGCACCGACGCCCGTATGTCCGACTTCATCCTGATCACCGGCGACATGGTGATGTTCAACCCGCCCTTCGGCGCGGCGATGGTGGTGCCGGTGCCGGGGACGCTGTCGGGGACCGGGCGCAGCAACGTGAGCCACAAGCCCGTGTGCGTGGACGGCGACGAGAAGATGGTGCTGGTGCCGGGCGTGACCTACATGGCCCCGCCGTACGTGATCCCCGGCGTGGGGATCCTGAGCATCGACTCGCTGGGCGGCGACCAGAAGGCCACCAAGACGAACTCCGGCGGCAAGCCGGTGCTGCTGAAGGGGAGCACCTTCAACGCGAAGTTCCAGGTGACCGTCCCCGCCATGCAGCCCACCCCCACCGGCCCCGTCCCCGACGGCACGCCCAGCTACAGCGGCGGCACCGGGATGTTCGTGACGATGAACATGCAGGTGAAGGGGACGTGAAGGGCGGTGCTGGGTGCTGGGTGCTGGGTGCTGGGTGCTGGGTGCTGGGTGCGAGGTGCGAGGTGCGAGGTGCGAGGTGCGAGGTGCGAGGTGCGAGGTGCGAGGTGGGGCGCGCTCCGGCGGCACCGCGGGGGCCCTCTCCCCGCGCGAGGCTTCGCCCGCGCTGCCCCTCCCCCCCAAAACTGCCTGGGGGAGGGGCGGTCCCGGCGGCCTGCGAGGCGCAGCGCACCCCGCGACATCGGTGTGCCGGAGAACGCGGCCGATGCACGGCGGCTCGGAGCCGGCACGATGACGACGAGCAGTCCGCGAAGGCGGACTTCCCGAGGGTCCAGCGGCGGGTTTCAACCCGCCGTGGTTCAACCCGCCGTCGATGGCGGGCCGGCCCTTCGGAGCAGGCACGATGCGGACGAGGGAGTCCGCGAAGGCGGACTTCGGGCCGTTGTTGCCGCGGTTTCAACCGCCCCTGAGAGCCTGAGGCTGAGAGGCTGAGAGCCTGAGAGCCTGAGAGCCTGAGAGCCTGAGAGCCTGAGAGCCTGAGAGCCTGAGAGCCTGAGAGCCTGAGAGCCTGAGAGCCTGAGAGCCTGAGAGCCTGAGAGCCTGATGCCTTGACGCACCAACGCACTAGCGCACCAGCGCACTCACGCACTCACGCACTCACGCACTCACGCACTCACGCACTCACGCACTCACGCACTCACGCACTCACGCACTCACGCACTCACGCACCTGTTATCCCGGCCGTCCCAACCCGACCGCCGACAACCACCGATGACCCGCACCACCGCGCGATACCCCGTATGCCGTTGATGACCGACCTGGCGCTGGCCCGGCGCGCCGTGGGGGCGCAGACCTCCGACCGGCAGGGCGTGGACCTCCTCCCCGCCAGCGGCGACCTGCAGCTGGCCGACGGGCGGCGCAACCTGGCCCAGGCACTCCTCAACCGGCTGTACACCCGCCGCGGCGCCATCGCCCAGCTGGGGCACCCCGGCTACGGCTCGCGCCTGCACCAGCTGGTGGGCGAGCCCGACACCCGCCGCACCCGCGCGCTCGCCGAGTTCTACGTGCGCGAGGCTCTTACCGCCGACCCGCGCGTGAAGGAGGTGGCGGCCGTCACCTTCCAGTCCGCCGACCGCACCACGCTCGACCGGCACGTGCTGATGATGAACGTCACCGTGGTCCCCATCGACGGCGACCCCATGACGGTGGCGCTGGCCGCCAGCCTGGGGGGCTGAAGCGCATGTCGTTCCAGAAGCGCGGCTTCCGCGAGCTGTACCAGGGGCTCGAGACCCAGGTCCGCCAGCGTGCCCCCGAGCTCACCGACTGGCAGGAGGGGAGCGTCGTCCGCTCGCTGTTCGAGAGCGTCGCCTGGGAGATGGCCCTCCTCTACGAGCAGATGGACCTGGTGTACCAGGCCGGCTACGTGGACACCGCCACCGGCGCCAACCTCGACCGCGTGGTGGCCGTCCTGGGCATCACCCGCAACGAGCCCGACTTCGCCACCGGCGTGGTCACCTTCGAGCGCGACCCCGGCTCCACCGCCGAGATCACCATCCCCGTGGGCACGCTGGTCACCACCCGCGACGACCCCAACCAGCGCCCGCCCCGCAAGGCGTACCTCACCCTGGAGGACGCCACCCTGCGCCCCGGCGACACCGAGGTGGACGCCAAGGTGCAGGCCGAGGAGCGCGGCCCCGAGCTGACCGCCGACTCCGAGACCGTGGTGCTGATGCCCCGCCCCGTCCCCGGCGTCAAGGTCGTGCACAACAAGCGGCCCATCCGCTTCCTGGGCCGCGACCGCGAGGGCGACGAGGACCTGCGCGAGCGCGCCAAGCAGGTGCTCCTCGCCTCCGGGCGCGCGTCGGTCACCTCCATCGAGAACGCATTGATGGGGCAGCCCGGCGTGCGCGGCGTGCGCGTGCGCGAGGGTTTCGACACCACCGTCGATTTCGGCGGCGGCGCGAAGGAAGGGGATTCGACCGCCGGCGGCGGCGTGGACGGCGACCGCCGGCTGGGGCGCGGCGTGGTCAAGGTCTACGTCGATGGGCTGAGCGCCGACAACGCCGCCCGGCTGCGCACGCGGGTGGACGAGGTGCGCGCGGCCGGCGTGTACGTGCTGATGGAGCCCGCCGTCGCCCGCAACGTGCAGCTGGTGCTGAAGATCGAGGCCGACCCGCGCGTGCAGGGCGACGAGCGCGCCGTGCTGGAGCGCCAGGTGCGCGACGCCGTGATCCGCTTCATGGACCGCCAGCGGATGGGGGAGCCGCTCCTCTTCTCGCAGCTCACCCGCGAAGTGCTGGACGTAAAGGGCGTGGTGGACCTGGCCGACTTCCGCGTCCTCACCTTCTATGACCAGCATACCCCCGCCACCGGCACCGTCACCCTCACCCGCGGCCCCGGCGCCCCGGCGCTGAACACCCCCATCCCCATCCCCGCCCGCACCGAGCTGCGCGCGGGGACCGGGCAGCGCTTCGCCACCGACGACGGCGCCATCCTCCCGGCCAACGCCGCCAGCGTGGACGTGCCCGTGCACGCCCTGCTGCAGGGGCGCGACGGCGAGCTCCCGCGCACCGGCTCGGCCGTCACCTGGGACGACGTGCTGGTGGGCGGCGGCAGGCTGCAGGTGTCCAACGCCAGGCCGATCCGCCTTCTCCGCACCTCGTACGACACTAGCAAGGTGAAGCGGCTCGAGGCCGAGGTGGAGGAGCGCTTCGTTCCCGACCTGGTGCGCGTGGCCGCGGGCGACAAGACGCTGGCCGTGCAGGTGCTGGCCCACGTGGCCGCCCCCGCCCCGGCCGGGCGCGACGCCGTGGTGGGCGCCGTGCAGACCGCCATCACCAACGCGGGGAAGGCGGCGCGCCCCGACGACGCGTGGGCCGCGGGGCTCGACACCCGCGCCAGGAACGCCATCACCGCCGCGGTGGACGACTTCTTCGCGCAGATCCGCGCCGCGGCGGGCGCGATGGGCGGGCTCCTCTCCGCCGACCTGGACGCCGACACGCGCGCGGCGCTGGAAGCCGCCATCCGCGCCACCGCCGCCGGAAAGGCCGCCGTCACCGAGGCCGCGCTGCGCGACGCGCTCGCCGCCGTCCTGGGCGCGCGTCTCACCGCGTCCGTCGTGGAGGCGGGGCTCGACCGTCCCCTGGCCGCGGTGCTCACGGCGCTGCGTGACGCGTGGCTCCCGCGCTTCCCCGCCGGCACGGTGGACGATGCCATCCGCGCGGGGCTGCAGCGCGCGAGCGCGAAGACGATCAGCGACGCGCAGGACAAGGTCACCGCCGCGCAACGGGTCGTGGACGCCGATGCCGAGGCGCTGCGCGTGGCCAGCGCGGCGCTGGTGTCCGACGCGACGAACACGACGAAGCAGAAGGCCGTCACCGACGCGCAGAAGAAGCTGAGCGACGACCAGGCGCTCCTCGCCGCCGCGCAGCGCGACCTGGCCGCCGCGCAGGCCTCGGCCGGGCGCGACCTCTCCGAGGCGATGGACGCCGTGGCCGCCCGCGTCACCGCGCTGCGCAAGCGCGCGGCCGACGCGCTGGACGGGGTGCTGAAGCCCCCGGCGCGCGCGGCCATGCTGGCGGGGAGCGCGGCCAAGGGCCCGTTCGCGCTCGACGTGCGGCTGCGCACCGTGGGGTGGGAGGGCGACGTGCGCGGCGACGCGCCGTACGTGGAGCCGTCGTTCGTGGAGACGGTCGATCCGCAGCCCTTCGTCTACACCCGCGAGGTGGCGCTGGCGGGCGTACTCTCCCTCTCCCTGCCGCTGACGGCCACCGACGACGAGAAGCGCACCGTGCGCGACCAGGTGCGCCAGGGCGTGGCCGACCTGCTCGACGGGCTGCGCCCCGAGGAGAACCTGGAGCTGGACCGGGTGCGCGCGCTGGCCGAGGCGCACGAGCGGGTGCTGCGCGCCACCTTCGACCCGGCGCCCGAGCTGGCCGCGCGCACCGACCGCGGCGCGCTGCAGGTGGGCGCGCTGGAGAAGCTGGTGCTGGCGGGCAATGCCTTCGAAATCCGGGCCTGAGCGCATGCACACGCTGACCGCCAAGTCGCGCGGCATCCTCCTCCGCCTCCCGCACTTCTTCCACCCCGACGGCGCGGGGAAGCTGCTCACCGACGTGGTGGACGGGGTGGGCCACGCGCTGGAGCGCGCCGAGGGCGACCTGTACCGGGTGCTCCGCGCGCACCACGTGGAGACGGCCGACAACGACGGCACCGGCGGCTTCACCGCCCCGCCCGAGCGCCGCGGCGAGCTGGACCGCATCCTGGCGCTGTACCTGGAGGAGCTGGGCGGCACCAGCCAGCTGGTGAAGGTGAGCCCCGCCTTCACCGCGCGCTCCATCGACACCCGCCGGCTGGCGCGGCGCCTGGCGGGAGATGAGCCGCTGGCCGAACGCCTCCGCGCGGGGTTCAGCGACGAGACGCGCGGCCTGCTCCTGCGCTTCGACCCCGCGTGGGCCGGGGTGCGCGCCGCCGAGGTCCTTCCCGGGCTCCTCCTGGAGCTGCTGCTGGCGCCCGCCTCCTTCGGCGCCGTGCGCCAGGCGCTCCCGGCCGCCGCGCGCGACTGGCTCGACCGTGTGGCCGCCCCCGGCGACCGCCCGGCCCCCGAGGCCGCCGAGCCCGACGCCGAGGTGGCCGAGGCGCTGTGGGCGCGCCTCCCCGAGTGGAGCCCCGCCGCGTCGCGCGTGGCGCCCGAGGCGCGGGGGCGCACCTCGCCGGTGCCGTACCTGCTGCGCGCGCTCCTGGCCAGCCACCTGCGCGACCGGCTGCGTACGGACACGCGCGCGCTGCTGGACCGGTACGCCGGCGGCGAGGTGCCCCCGGCCACCGCCACGGCGCTGGCGCACGACCTGAACGAGCGCGTGCTGGGCGACCCGCAGCTCTACCCGCGCAACCGCGCGCTCTTCGACGCGCTGGCGCTGGGCGAGCCGGTGCTGCGGCTGCGCGGCGGCGTGTACCGCGACCTGCTGCGCGCCCGCCTGGCGGCGCTGGCGGCCGCGCTGGCCGCCGCCCCCGAGGACCAGCGCCCGCGCCTGCAGCTGGAGCGCGACCGCGCCGAGGCCGAGCTGGAGTGGGCCGACACCGTCCCCACCCCGCCGGGCGACGACCTGGTGCGGCTGAACCGGATGCTGCTGGAGGCGGCCTGGCCGTGGGACCAGGCGGAGCGGCCCTGGGGCTTCCCCGCGCGCGGCATCCCCCCCGCGGGGACCGTGCGCGACGCGCTGGTGGGCGAGCTGAACGCCGTCCTCCCCGACCCGTCGCTGGCCGACGACGAACTCTTCCCCGAGCAGCACGACGACCTCCCGGAGCTGCGCGCGCGCTACGCGGGGCGCACCGAGTGGCTGAACCGCGCGCTGCTGGAGCGCGCCTGGCCCGAGGCGGTGGAGCAGGCCCACGCGGCGTACCGCGAGCGATTGCTGGGGCTGATCCAGGTGCTGCGGCGCGGCGCCAGCACCCGCCGCGGGATCGTGGACGTGGTGGCGGCCAACCTGGGGATCCTGGGGGACGACCGCGAGGCCCGCGCCGCCCGCGAGCTGATCCGCATCGTGGAGTACGCCCCCGAGCGGATGACCTTCTACACGGGCCAGGTGGAGTTCTGGGACGAGGTGGA
Source organism: Longimicrobium sp. (assembly GCA_035691085.1). GTDB lineage: Bacteria > Gemmatimonadota > Gemmatimonadetes > Longimicrobiales > Longimicrobiaceae > Longimicrobium. The sequence goes on along the minus strand of DASSJS010000423.1, from coordinate 915 downwards.
GGTGCGCAACCCCAACCCGGCCCCGGCGCAGGCCGAGTTCCACCTCACCATCCGCCCCGGGCCGCCGGCCGAGCTGGCCAACGTGCGGCTCACCAACCTCGGCACGGGCGAGTCGGTGATGTGGCCGGGGCGGCTGAAGCCGGCCGACCAGCTCACCCTGCGCGGCGCCGCCGTGCTGCTGAACGGGATCGCGCCCCCCGAGACGCTCACCCGCACCGTCCCCGACGTGCCCCCGGGCGACTCGCGGTGGCGTTTCGAGGCCGACGTGGTGGTGCGCGGGGCCGAAGCGCGGCTCGACCGGGCGTGGCCGGTGGGGCGCTACGACGGCCAGTCGGGCGCGGCGGCGATCTTCGACCAGGCGGTGCTGGCGCCCTCGGCCCCCGCGGCCGACCTGGAGGTGGCGAGCGAGAAGAACACGCCGGGCACCTTCACCGTCGCCATCCCGTGGAACATCCCCGGCTTCACCGACCGCTTCGAGCCGCAGGACCACCCGCGCGACCAGATCCTGGCGCTGGTGCAGCGGGTGAAGGCGGCCGGCGTGGAAGGCCGCGTGTCGTATCACGAGCGCTTCCGCGAGGAGCACGCGGTGGAGGTGGCGCTGCGGCTGATCGTATCCGGCCGCCTGCTGGCCCAGGTGCACGACGTGGCCGACGCCTGGAGCGCCAAGACGCGCCAGCGCGGCGGCGAGGACCACGACCAGCGCGACGCGCTGAAGCTGGACGGCCAGTTCGACCGCACCCGGCTGGATTCGCTGAATACGTTTGCGTGAGGGAGTGCTGAGTGCGAGGTGCGAGGTGCGAGGTGCGAGGTGCGGAGTCCCTGAGTCCTGAGTCGTGAGTCCTGAGTCCCTGAGTCCTGAGTCCCTGAGTGCTGAGTGCTGAGTGCTGAGTGCTGAGTGCTGAGTGCTGAGTGCTG
>DASSJS010000422.1:0-6468 GCA_035691085.1 Longimicrobium sp. | reverse complement strand
CCGCGGAAAACAGCGCGGCGCGGATGGAGCGAATGGCGGGCATGGGGATTTCCTGGCCAGGTCATGTTGGATGGATCGCGGGCCGGGAGATCGCGCCCGGTCCGCCCGTCGAGTTCTCCATCCACGCTGTCCCGCCGCCGTCAGTTCACCGTCACCCCGCGCTCACCGGCGGCGTCACCCGTGCACGCGCGGGGGCGGAAGGATGGCGCCGGCCAGCCACATTCCCGCGAACACGCACACCAGCCCGGCGGCCACGCTCCCCAGCGCGTACGCGGCGGCGCGCCCCCACTGCCCATCCTGGATCAGCACCGCCGTCTCCCAGCTGAAGGTGCTGAAGGTGGTGAAGGCGCCGCAGAACCCCACCGTCACGAACCCGCGCGTCTCGGGCGACATCGGCACCGCGGCGAATGCGCGCACCGCGAACCCCAGGATCAGGCTGCCGATCAGGTTGATGGCGAACGTGTGCCATGGAAACCCGGTCCCCAGCTGGCCGGCGATCCACTTGCCGAGCCCGTGGCGCGCCAGCGTGCCGAGCACGCCTCCGGCGGCGAGAAAGAGGTAGAGCAACAGGGTGCGAGGTGCGAGGTGCGAGGTGCGGGGTGCACGGTGCAGGGTGTGGATCGACGCGCAGGAGGATCGTGCGGGATCCGCCCCGCCGCAAGCAGCGCCTCCGGCTGATATCAAACTCCGGTGATCAGTTCGTCGTTTCCTCACCCCTACCTAACGATGTCATCCTGAGGCCGGTCGCACCGCAACTCATTTTCGCACAATGGCTTGCAGGCCAAGGATCTATCGCCGCGGCTGAGCGTGACCTTGTGGCCCGCATCAACTCTTCAGCCGGAGTCGGTTGGAGGCCGAATCTCCGCGACTTGATGAGCCCCGCCCCTGAAGACGTCGCGCCGGTTCCCACGTCGGTGGATTCCCATCCATCCGCCGCGATCCACCGCATCAAGCCTTGATTGTTAAAAAATTAGCACGTTTTACAACCCTTGGCGCACGGCCGGCATCTGAACGGTCGGACGGGCGCGCGGGAGTCGCGCGTCCGTGAGTTTCGCCGCACAACGGGAGGGAAGCCGATGAGACGGACTCTGGTCTGCCTGGGGATTCTGGTGCTGGCCGGCACCACCGCGCTGAGCGCGCAGCGGCGCGAGCGCGAGCGGGAGCGCTGCCGCCGCTATGGCGACGGCCACGTGGTGATCTGCGACCGCGACCGGGATCGAGACCGGCGCCCCGGCCGCGACTGGGACCGCGGCGGGCCATGGCGCGACCGCGGGCCGGTGGAGTTCGGCATCCGCGGCGGGTATGACTTCGAGGACGGACAGGGAAGCGTGGGCACGCAGGTGCGCATCCCGCTGATCCGCCAGTTCGCCGTGTCGCCCAGCTTCGATGCGTTCCTCGGCGACAACGGCGCGGCTTGGCAGGCCAACCTCGACGGGCTGATCCGCCCGCGTGCCCTGGGCGGGCTGTACGGCGGCGGCGGCCTGGCCGTCCTCCGCCGCGACTTTGACGGGCTTGGCGATCAGGACACCAGCGTGGGGTGGAACCTGGTGGCCGGCATCGAAGGGAACCGCGTGGCCCGCAGCGCGCTTCGCCCCTTCGCGGAGGCCCGCTGGACCGGCGTGGAAGACTTCGACGGCTTCCGCCTGGTTGCCGGCGTGAACGTCCCCGTCAGCGGCCTCGGGCGCTGATCGATCCCGCCCGGCAACTCGTCTGAACCGAAGGGGCGCTCTCGTGCGAGGGCGCCCCTTCGCTTGCGTCCGCACACGGGCCGCGCCTTGGTGGATTGGGGCCACGGAGGCATATTGCAGTTCATCCCCGCCGTCTCGCACCGCATCACTCCGCGGTGAGGTGACTGCCATGATGTACCAGGGCTACACGGCGCGATACGAGTTCGAGGAGGAAGACCGGGTGTGGCACGGCTGGGTGGGCGGCATTGACGACGTGGTCACATTCGAGTCTGAAACGCTGGACGGACTGGAGCGGGAGTTCCAGATCTCGGTGGATGTCTATCTCGAGGTGTGCGCCGAGCACGGAGAAGAACCGGATCGCCCGAACGCCGCACCACGGCAGGCTTCCTGAACCAGGCAACCCAACGATGACGCCTCTTCCGCTGGTCCGCGACGGCGTGGTGCGCGGCGCCTGCCCGCACGACTGCCCGGACACCTGCGCCATGCTGGTGCACGTGCGGGATGGACGCGCCGTGCGCGTGCAGGGCGACCCCGAGCACCCGGTGACGCAGGGCTTCCTGTGCACCAAGGTGAACCGCTACGTCGAGCGCACCTATCACGCCGACCGGCTCACCGTGCCGCTCCGGCGTGCAGGCCCCAAGGGCGAGGGACGCTTCGAGCCGGCCACGTGGGACGAGGCGCTGGACGACATCGCGCGGCGGCTGAACGAGATCCGCGGTGGGCCGCACGGGCCGCAGGCCATCCTCCCCTACAGCTACGCGGGAACGATGGGGCTGGTGCAGGGAAGCTCGATGGACCGGCGCTTCTTCCACCGCATCGGCGCCAGCCTGCTGGCGCGCACCATCTGCTCGGCGGCGGGGAGCGAGGCTTGGAAGGCCACCTACGGCGACCGGATGGGACCTACCCCCGAAGAGGCGGAGCACGCCCGGCTGATCCTTCTCTGGGGCACCAACACGCTCACCTCCAACCCGCACCTGTGGCCCGCCCTGCGCCGCGCCCGCGAGCGCGGGGCCAGGCTGATCGCCATCGACCCCATCCGCACGCGCACGGCGGCGCAGTGCGACCAGTGGCTCCCCATCCGCCCCGGCGCCGACGCGGCGCTGGCGCTGGCCATGATGCACGTGGCCTTCCGCGACGGGCTGGCGGACCTCGATTACCTGGCCGCGCACACCATCGGGTGGGAGGCGCTGCGCGACCGCGTGCTCAACGAGTGGAGCCCGCGCCGCGCGGAGCCCATCGTCGGGTTCGATGAAGGCCGGATCGAGGCGCTGGCGACGGAATACGCGTCCACGCGGCCCAGCTTCATCCGCCTGAACTACGGGCTGCAGCGCCACGCGGGCGGCGGGATGGCGGTGCGGACGCTGTCGCTGCTCCCCGCCGTCACCGGCGCGTGGCGCGACCTGGGCGGCGGGGCCACGCTCAGCACCAGCGGCGCGTTCAAGATGAACAACGCCGCGCTGGAGCGGCCCGATTGGGTTCCCGCCGGCACGCGCACCATCAACATGGTGCAGCTGGGCGACGCGCTCACGCTGCCGGACGCGGGCGTGGGCGGGCCGCCGGTGCAGGCGCTGGTGGTCTACAACTCCAACCCCGGCGCCGTCGCCCCCGACCTTCGGAAAGTCCGCGAAGGGCTGCGGCGCGAGGACCTGTTCACCGTGGTCCTCGAGCACTTCCGCACCGACACGGCCGACTATGCGGACTGGGTGCTGCCGGCGACGACGCAGCTGGAGCACTGGGACGTGCACACCACCTACGGGCACGTCTACGTCACCCTCAACCGGCCCTCCATCGCGCCGGTGGGCCAGAGCCTCCCCAACTCCGAGATCTTCCGGCGCCTGGCCGATCGGATGGGGCTCACCGACCCCGAGTTCCGCGACGATGACGTCGCCCTCATCCGCCAGGCGCTCGACTCGCGCCATCCGTACATGGAGGGCGTCACCTTCGAGCGGCTGATGGAAGAGGGGTGGGCGCGGATGAACCTGCCGCGCGACTGGCGCCCCTATGCCGACCCGAAGCCCAACACGCTCACGGGAAAGATCCAGATCCTGGCGCCGGAGCTGGAGCGGCTGGGGCTGGATCCGCTGCCGACGTACATCCCGCCCGCCGAGAGCGCGGAAGCGGCCCCGGAGCGCGCCGCCGCCTTCCCGCTGATGCTGCTGTCGCCGCCCGAGCACCCGTTCATGAACAGCACCTTCGTGAACATCCCCGCGCTGGAGCGGGCCGCGGGCGCGCAAGCCAAGCTCCTGCTGCACCCCAACGAGGCCGCCGTCCGCGGCATCACCGACGGCGACCGCGTGCGCACCTTCAACGCGCGCGGCCACTTCTGGGCGCGCGCGGTGGTGACCGAAGACGTGCGCCCCGGCGTGGCGGCGAGCTACGGCGTGCGGTGGGCCAGCCGCAGCGATGGCGGGACGACGGTCAACGACACCACCAGCCAGGCCGTGACCGACATGGGCGGCGGCGCCGTGTTCTACGACAACGCGGTGGAGGTGGAGCTCGCTCCCGCCGCGCTGGAGCCGGTGATCGAGGGCGGTGAGCTGGCCGCAGTGGCCGCGGCGGCGGTGTAGAAATCGCGAAAGCCGAGAAAAGAGGTCCCCGGACGGCGAACGCGTCCAGTCGATTCGCGTCCGCATCGGCACGGCATGCACCGCGACCGGGCATCGCCATCACCCATCCAGGAGGGATTCCGTGCGTCGCCTTTCACTCTTGCTGCTCGCCCTGGTGGTCATGGTCCTGCCGGCGTGTGTGGGCCCGACCGACAAGGAAATCGAGGATGAGCTGGAACGCCAGCTTTCGTCGGTTGCCGGGCCGTGGAGGGGGGTATCCACCCCGCTCACGCTGCGCTTCCAGCTTTCCGAGGGCGCGGGGAACGCCGTGTCGGGGAGCGGGAAGATGAAGGAGACCGCCGCGCTGGACAGCGTCCCCATCACCATCGCCGGAACCTTTCAGCGCCCGGCGCTTTCGCTCACCATCAGCGGGATGGTGTTCGAGGGACACGCCGTGCAGGGAACCATCCAGGGAAGCTACACCACCGTCGGCGGCATCTCCGCGCCGCTGCATTTGACCGGAACGGGCTACACCCGCGACGTCACGATCCTGCTGCAGGAGATTTGAGCGGACGGAGAGGAGGTGACGGCGGCGGGGTGATCGGCCGTGCCTCTGACCCCTCGAGAGGGTGTGTGATAGATTCAGGCCGCAAACGCATTACAGCGGCACATCCACCCTCCTCAAGGCCAGGCACCATGAAGAAGCTCTCGCTGAACCCCGACGCGCTGCGGGTGGAATCGTTCGACGTCTCGCGCGAAGCCGCCGGAGCGCGAGGAACGGTACGGGCGAACGACTCGCGCCCCCCGACGTTCACCGAGACGCTGGTCGAAACGACGACCGATCCCAACCAGAACTGCATGTGTTACAGCGGCACACCGTGCGTGGAGACGCTCGCGACCGCCTGCATGCCCGAGTGCACAATCTGATGTCAGATCCGGCTGACGTGTTGACGTGAGCCACAGACTCACGTTCAGCCGCGGCTATAGATCCTTCGGCCTGCAAGATACTGTGTGGCAACCGGTTACTGTGTGTTCGGCCTCAGGATGACAGTCTCTGGGTGAGATGAGAAAGGCAATCGATCACCCGAGCCTGACATGATCGGGGCGTACCGAGGCACTCATGGAAAGCGGCCCGCCGGGGAGAGACGGCGGGCCGCTTTCGTGCACGGCGGTTTCTGGCGCAATCCCTTCATCTCGCCTAAACTGTCTCCCCATCGCGATTTCCGTCACCTGGCACCCACACGCCCACTCGGTTTGCGCGTCCTTTACGTTTCGCATTCGTTCCCCCGCCGCGGCGACCCGCTGAGCAACGTGGGCGGGATGCAGCGCGTGGCCACCGGGCTGCACGCCGCTCTGGCCGCGCACCCCGCGGTCACCCTGCACTCGCTCGTCCTGGAAACCAGCTGGAAGGCCACGCCGTACCGCATGCCCGGGTACATGGCCGGCCTGCTGCGCCGCATCCCGCGCGTGGTGCGCGAGGAGCGCATCGACGTGGTGCTGTTCTCGTCGATGGTGACGGCGTCCACGGCGCTGGCGGTGCGCGGGGCGGTCGCGGGGAGCGGGGCGCTGCTGGCCGCCATCCCCGTGGGGCGTGACGTGACGCTCCCCACGCCGGGGTACCAGTGGTTCGTGCCGCGCGTGTTCGGCGCGCTGGACCTGGTGTTCCCCATCAGCCGGGCGACGGGGGACGAGTGCCTGAAACGCGGGCTCGACCCCGCGAAGATGCACGTGGTTCCGTGCGGGGTGGACACCGAATCGTTCGCGCCGCCGCACGACCGGGCCGCCGCGCGCCGCGAGCTGCTGGCCGCCATCGGCGAGAGCCCGGCCACGGTGCCCGACGACCGGCTGATCCTGGTGAGCGTGGGGCGGCACCAGGAGCGGAAGGGCTTCCAGTGGTTCGCCGACGAGGTGATGCCGCGCCTTCCGCCCGACGTCCTGTACCTGGTCACCGGCGAGGGGCCGATGACGCCGCGCATCCAGGCGGCCATCAGCCGGCACGGGCTGGGCGGGCGCGCGCGGCTGCTGGGCAAGGTCCCTGAGGCCACGTTGCGCACCCTGTACCGCGGCGGCGACCTGTTCATCATGCCCAACATCCACGTGCCCGGTGACATCGAGGGGTTCGGCGTGGTGATGCTGGAGGCGGGGCTGTGCGGGATGCCGGTGCTGGCGGCCAACCTGGAGGGGATCAGCGACGTGATCCGCGAGGGTGAGAACGGCCACCTTATCCCCAGCCG
>DASSJS010000421.1:0-17944 GCA_035691085.1 Longimicrobium sp. | reverse complement strand
AAGGTGCCGGGCTGCGGCGGCTGGTCCGGATGCAGGCCGGCGGCGCGGCGGCGGCGGCCGCGGTGCGCCGTCTCGGCCAGGTTGGTCAGCTCGAAGTAGATGGAGAACGCCTTGGTGAGCCCGTACGCCTGCTCCACGTTCAGCCCGGCTACGATCCGCGCCGCCCGCGCCGTCCCCGCGTCGCCGGCGGCCTCGGGAGAAGAATCGGGCGCCGATGCGGCTCCCTCGTCGCCGCCCTCGCCGCGGCTGCGGATGAGCAGGCGGCGCAGCTCCTCGACGGCCGCGTACAACTCCTCGCCCTCCTGCTCGCGCAGGACGCGGCCCAGCAGGATGCCCAGCGAGCGCACGTCGCGCCGCAGCGGCGCCTCCTTCAGCGCCGCGTCGTCGCCCGTGAGCTCCGCCAGCCGCTCCGGCTGCGACACCGCCCGCCAGAGCGGCGGCACGGGGATGCGCGCGCTCACAGGATGCTCCGCACCACGCCGCCATCCACTCTCAGCGCCGCGCCGTTGGTGGCCGACGCGCGGCCGCTGCACACGTATACGATCATCGCCGCCACCTCGTCCGGGGTGGCGAAGCGGCGGAGGAGAGACGACGGCCGCGCGGTCTGGAAGAACTCGGCCTCCATCGCCTCGAAGGTCACCCCCCGCGCGTGGGCCATCTCCCGCACGAAGGTGCCCACGCCCTCGCTGGCGGTGGGGCCGGGGAGGACGGAGTTGACGGTGATCCCCGTCCCCGCCGTCGTCTCGGCCAGCCCGCGGGCCACGGCGAGCTGGGCCGTCTTGGTCACGCCGTAGTGGATCATCTCGCTCGGGATCTGCACCGCCGACTCGCTGCTGACGAAGACGATCCGCCCCCAGTTCCGCTCGCGCATCCCCGGCAGCACCCGTCGCGAGAGGCGGACGCCGCTCAGCACGTTGGTCTCGTAGAAGCGCAGCCAGTCGGCGTCGGGGATCTCCTCGAACGGCAGCGGCTGGAAGATGCCGACGTTGTTGACCAGCACGTCCACCTCGCCCGCCGCGTCGGCCAGCGCGTCACATCCCGCCAGCGACCCCAGGTCCGCCGCCACGCCACGGACTTCCGCCTCGGGCACGGCCGCGCGGATGCGCCGCACGGCGTCGTCCACGCGCGGCCGCGTACGCCCGTTCACGACCACCGCCGCGCCCTCGGCCGCCAGCAGCCGCGCCGCCGCGAACCCGATCCCGCCGGTGGACCCCGTCACCAGCGCCCGCTTTCCCCCCAGTTCCAGATCCACCCTTCGCCTCCCGCTCGTTGAGCCAGACCCGAACGCCGCACCGCGGGCCCCGGCCCCGCGGATGAACTCCACGGTCTGGGAATACGCAGGAACGGCTCCGGGATCAAGCACCGCGGGCCCGCCGGCGCATCATCGCGCCAGCGGGCCCGCGGACCGGGATGGGCCAGACCGGAAGAAGGGTCAGGGCGCGGGCGGCGCCGCGCGCGGATCGGGCGTGGCGTACTCCTTCCCTGCGCGCCACACGTAGCCGATCATCAGCGAGTTGCGCAGGTCGGCGTCTTTCCCGTACACCCGGTAGCGGGCGCTGGCACCGTGGCGTCCGTGGAACAACTGCACGCCGGGCTCCCAGAAGGTGCCCGCGCGGAAGTGCAGCGTGTCACCGGGGCAGTCGATGCACTGCGACACCGTGCGCGTGGCCGAGATCCAGGTGTTCCCCACGCTCACCCCCGCCGACACGTCGGCGGCGTGCCCGGGCACCAGGCCCAGGAACGGCGTGCGGAGCCCGGCGGAGAGCGATCCCACGCCTGCCGCGAGGCTCGACGACCGCTCGCCCAGGTTGGTGTCGACCGTGAACGACTCGTTGTCCTTCATCCCCACGATGGCGCCGTCGGCCCGCACGCTGAGGATGCCGTACGCCGCCGCGCCCACGCTGATCTGGCCGCCCCACACGCGCTCGCCGGTGCCCTGCGAGGTGGCGGCGCCGCCGTCCAGCGAGCCGGTGAGCAGGTCGAAGCCGGCCCACTTCTCCAGCGGAACCCGTTCCTGGGCGCCGGCGCGGCCTCCCGACACGAGAATTCCGCCGGCGACGAATACCGTGGTGAACAGACGCATTGTGTTTCTCCGGAAGATCGGGGTGGGTGGATGGGCGGGGTGCGGCCGTGGGCATCGGACGCGCTTCACGCCCGGATCATGGGGAGAGATGAAAATGGGGGCGAGCCGGCATGGTCCCCCGTACGATGCGAGGCGTGCAACGCGCGGACCATGCGGCAACCATCCGCCCAATTCGTTCAGACTACTCCACTTGGGGACGATTCATACGATCCGCCGACCCGCCGGGTTGGGTCGTCGCGGTCTCATGCGGGACACGGAATCCACTCGTTCCGGGGTGCCGCCAAGGGTCTCGTTCGATCGGCCGGTGCGATCCGGGTTGCGCGACAACTTCGCGCGACGGGGGTTCCTCCGACAGGGGCCGGCCGCGGCTGGTACGCCTCTTGACCGTTCTACCGCTGGATTCAGCCCGGGAGGATGACACGGATGGCGGAGCAGCGGCAGCGGTGGCCGGACGTGATCTGGATCGTGCGGCACGGAGAGAGCGCGGGGAACGTGGCGGCGGCGGCGGCGCACGAGGCCAGCCTCCCCACCATCCAGATCGCCACGCGCGACGTGGACGTGCCACTGAGCGCGCGCGGCGAGGAGCAGGCCACCGCGCTGGGCCACTGGTTTGCGTCACTGCCAGAGGATGAGCGGCCCACGGTGGTGCTCACCTCGCCCTATGTCCGCGCGCAGCGGACCGCAGAGATCATCTGCCGCCACGGCGGCACCGACGAGCCCGACGAGGCGCTGATCATCGACGAGCGGCTGCGCGAGCGTGAGTTCGGCATCCTGGACCGGCTCACCGCGCTGGGCGTGCAGCAGCGCTTTCCCGAGCAGTTCGAGCAGCGGCGGCAGCTGGGCAAGTTCTACCATCGCCCCCCCGGCGGCGAGAGCTGGGCCGACGTGATCCTGCGGCTGCGCAGCATGCTCGACACCATCAACCTGCACTACAACCGCGAGCGCGTGCTGATCGTCTGCCACGAGGTGGTGGTGCTGTGCCTGCGCTACCTGCTGGAGTGCATGACCGAGGCGGAGGTCCTGGAGATCGACGCCGCCCACGCCGTCCCCAACTGCGGCGTCACCTCGTACGAGTTCAACCCGCAGCTGGGCCGGTGGGGGAAGATGGAACTGAAGCTGTTCAACTTCGTGGCGCCGCTGGTGGAGGGTGGCGCCGCCGTCACCGCCGCGCGCGACGTGCCCGTGGCGGCCAAGTGACGGCGACCTCGCGGCCGCGGCGGCGCGTTTCCCATGCAACGGTTACGGTCCGGATCGATCCCCATTCTGCGCAAGGTGAAAGATGAGCTTCCGGAACGCTGTCCAGCTGACGCCGGCCACCCTGCACGGCATCCCCCTCCCCGAGCCGGACGAGAGCGGGAGCAAGGAAGAGCGCGGGCGCATCCTGGTCGTCGGCGGCGAGCGCGAGAACCCGGGGGCGATGGTGCTGAGCGGCACGGCGGCGCTGCGGGCGGGCGGTGGAAAGCTGCAGCTCGCCACGGCGCACTCCATCGCGGTGGCGCTGGGCATCGCGATCCCCGAGGCGCGCGTGTTCGGGATGGCGGAAACGAAGCAGGGCGCGATCGACCCCGCCACGGGGGACGAGATCGTGCGGCTGGCGAGCGGCACGGACGCCTTCGTCCTGGGGCCGGGAATGCTCGACGAGGCGAGCGCCACCGCCATCACGCGCGCCGTACTCGCCGGTGTGGATGGGCCGGCGGTGGCGCTGGACGCGGGCGCGTTCCCGTACCTGGCCGGCAACCCCGACGCGCTGCTGCGGCTCGAGGGCCGAGTCGTGATCACCCCGCACGCGGGCGAGATGGCGATGCTCCTGGGGATGGAGAAGAGCGTGATCGAGCGCGACCCGCTCTCCACCGCCCGCCGCGCCGCCCGCGACCTGGGCGCCGTGGTGGCGCTCAAGGGCCCCGAGACCTTCATCGCGGGGCCGGACGGGGGTGCGTACCGCTACACCAGCGGCGGCGTGGGCCTGGCCACCTCGGGCTCGGGAGACGTGCTGGCGGGGATCGTGGGCGGCCTGCTGGCCCGCGGCGCCGACCCGCTCACGGCGGCCGCGTGGGCCGTGTACCTGCACGGCGAGGCGGGGAACGCGCTCGCCGCCGCCAGCGGCCGCATCGGCTTCCTGGCCCGCGAGCTTGCCGCCGAGGTCCCGCCGCTGATGGAACGCCTCTCCGGCGAGCGCCGCAACGTAGGCTTCCGCGTGGACGCGGCGTAGACGGCGGGGCCGCCTCCGAAAGGGGGGGTGCCGCGCAAAACAGGCGGCCCGCAACCGCAGGCCGCCTTCGTATACGCCTTCAACCGCTGACGGGGCTTTGCTGGATCTGGTATCAACCAGCCAGGTGCGGTTCCTGGATCAAGATGTCATGTCGATCGGATCTGGAGTGCCGATGCTCCAATGGCGCGCTTCATACGCTTCGATCAGCGTCACCAGAATATCGAATCGATCTCCCTCGGGAGTGCCGGGCACGGCCTCCATCAGGCCATCCACTTCCACGAGAGCGGCGCTGTAGTCGGAGTCGGTGTGGATCGGGCGGAGTGTCATACCGGATTCAGCGACTGATTGTGCATTCACGCGACCACGGTCTCTCGTCATCCTGAGCGCGACCACGCTGCACCCGAGGCGTGCTCCGACGGCCGCAGCGCGAAGGATCTATAACGTCGGATGCGCTACACCAGGGTGTCTCGTGCAGACCGGCGATAGATCCTTCGGCCTGCAACCGCCTGTGCGGACGCGGTTTGGGTGTGGCCGGCCTCAGGATGACGGAAGGTGGCTGGGGTGCGGCATGCACAGTCAATCGCCGTACCTGGTTCCATCAGATCGTCTCCACGTCAGCGCGGTTTTACTCTTTGTCAACTCCCCGGCGCACGCAGCATCAGCAACTGGCCGGACTCCGATGCGAGGCCCAGGCGCGGCTCGGGGCGGCCGTGGGCCTGGATGTCGAACAGCCACGCGCCCTCGCCGAACCACGCCGACGCGTCCACGATCCCGCTCGATTCCCAGCAGGTGCCGCTGGTGTAGCGGCACTCGGGGTTCGTGAGCTGCGCCACGGGCTGCGGCGCGCCCAACCCGCCGCCCGCCGCCAGCGGGAAGCGCAAGATCTGCGGCGCGCGCGCCCAGTCGGCGTGCGACGGGTCTTCTTGCACCATCAGCGATTTCGCGCTCGTGCCCACGTTGTCGGGCGAGGCCCACCCCGTGGCGGGGCCCTGCGACCGCGCCAGGAGGATGAGCCGCGCCTGCGTGGGGTCCGCCGCCTGCAGTTCCAGCCGGTAGATGGAGCCGTACGGGTCCCACGGCGCGGCGGCGGACGGAACCGTGGCCGAGCCGGTGTCCACGAAGTACAGCGCCGGAGTGCCGCCGCGGCGGTCGTAGTCGCCGTCCTCCACGCCCACGAACTTGAGCGCGCCCAGCGCATCCACCGCCGCCTGCAGCTGCGCGGACGAGAGCGACGCCGCGTTGGGGACGGCCACGAAGCGCGCGTCGATCGCCTGCCCCACCGCCAGCTGCCCCACGTTGGCCGCCTGCGCCGAGGCCAGCACGTACAGCGTTCCCTGCCCGCCGATCACCGCGCCCTCGCTGGCCGCCACGTACAGGTACAGCTCCGAGCGCCCGCGCGAATCGTCCAGCCCGGCGAGCACCACGCGGCCGCCGCTGAATCCCGGGATGGCGACGGTGTTCTCGTGCGCGAAGCGGCCCATCCAGGGCATCTCCACCACCTGGCCAGTCTTCGACACCGCGAGCTGCATCCCGTCCTTCCCCGAGCCGAACACCTCCTCGCCCGCCAGGAACCACCCGCCGGGGAAGCCGACCACCGCGTCCACGAAGGTGGCCGAGCACAGGCTGCGGTACCCGGCAGATGGATCGACCGCGAGCGACCCGCCCAGCACCGTCACCGAAGCGCGGTCCAGCACCAGCCGCGAGACCCGCGCGTAGGCGAACTTCGCCGAGCCGTCCGTCCCCAGCACGCCGCCGGAGCCGATCTCGTGGTTGGAGAACAGCACCACCTGTCCTCCCTCGGCATAGCCGCCCAGCCCATCCGGCAGCGGCGCCCAGACGAGGCCGCCCGGCACCGTGTCGCCCACGCTCAGGATCGGCTGCACGGCGGCACCGCCCAGGCCGACGGCCATCGCGGGCTGCGAGGTCCGGTAGCCGGGATCCGGCGGCACCGGATCGATGCCGCCATCGCCCGTGCAGGCGGGGAGCACGGCCACGAGCGCCGCGGCGGCCATCAGGCGGAAGGCGGCGAACGCCGCGCGGGTCATCCCTTCGTCAGCACGCATCGGCAATGGTGGACAAGGCGCTCAGGGCGCGTAGCTGGCGCGGCGCACGCGGAGCAGGGTTCCGCTGGCCGGCACGTCCGCGCGGTAGTCGCACCCCAGCCCGAAGAAGAAGTCGCCGCCGCTCTCCTCGAACGAGCGGGCGAAGGTGGGCGCGCCGAAGCGGAACAGCTCGGTCCAGCGCACCAGGTCGGTGGTGAGATAGACTCGCATCACGTACCCGCCGTCACCCCGCGGCGTGGCGGCAAGGACGTAGAGCGTGCTCCCGCGCACCAGCAGGTCGAACGGAACCGCGGCCGGGTCGGGGAGCGCGAGGCGCTGCGCCGTCCGCACGTCGCGCGTCATCGCCAGCGCCAGGGGGTGCCAGTCGAAGGTCCCCTTCGCCACCACGTACACCATCGCCCCGGCGAACTCGGTGGGGCGCACCAGCCGGGAGACGAACTGGTTCTCCGCGCCGGGGAGGAGCGTGTTCATCTCCACGCCGGTGCGGACGAACGCCGCGCCATCCCAGCGCAGCGCCTGGTGCTCCTCCATGGCCATCGTGGGATGGAGCGCGGGGAAGCCGTACACCGTCCCGCCATGCTCGATCAGGTTGTACACGCGGCCCAGCAGGTCGCTCGCCGCCGGCTGCCAGTTGGCGCCGCGGTCCGCCGACAGCTGCAGCGTCACGTGGCCGGGGATGCTGTCGGAGCCTAGGGCGGCAAAGAGCAGCCCGTTGTGCCACGCCAGGTCAAAGGTGTGCAGCCCGTGGGGAATGGTGCGGTGCTTCACCCATCCGCCGGCCTCCAGGCGGTAGAAGTTGCCCAGGCTGAAGTCGTCGCGCGGGTCGTGGCCGGGCACGTACAGCTCGCCGTCCAGCACCCGGAACACGTCCACCTGCTCCTCGCTGGTGGTGAACTCCCTGGCCAGCGCGCCGGTGGCCGGGTCCAGCGACCAGATGTCGATCAGCCCCCAGTTTTCGATGCTGTCGCCATGGCCCAGATGGATCACCCCGCCCTGCCGCTGCATGTCCCACACGTTGCGGGCGTACGCCGTCCCCACGCTGGTGAACGGGCTCCCCAGCGTCTCCACGCTCGCCGTCACGTCCGGCGGTGCGGGCGTTCCGTCCCCGGTCGCGTCGCCGCACGCGCCCAGCGCGAGCACCGCCGCGATGCGGAGAAAGCGCGAACGACCAGCATTGCGCCGCGACATCCCAAGGTGCGGCATGAACCACTGACGGAGCTGAAGGAAAGACAGAGGGTGGTGCGTGCAGACGGGTGGAATCTCGATGCAAACTTCGCGCGCGCGACCTGCGTTTCAACGCTAGCGTTGGGAAAGTCCGCGCCCGTGGGCTACACGCCGCCGCGATCCCAGCCGGTCCGTGGTGTTCGGCTTGCGACACGCGTGTCAGGACGGACGTTGATCCAGTCCTTCTCCGGAGGCACTCACATGCCGCATGACTGTTCGGGCAACGACTTCATCTTCGCTGAGAGCGAGCAGGCCTCCACGGCGGACGCCATCATGCTGGCGATCGTGAACCACGCGTGTCCAGACGGCGAGATCGCGCAAGCGTGCGCGATCCGGACAGTGGCGCCCGCGGAATCATCGTGCTGTCCGCCCAGGCGCTCGACGACTGTGCACTATTCCTCGGCACCGCGGCACTCGAGCTGGACACAAGGCTGATCGAGCCCGCGACCGAGCCTCGCATGGTGCGCGTGTGGGAAGACGGCCGGGTGACGAGCGACGCCGACGGCGACATCGGCTCGGTCGACCTGAGCCTCCTCCCCGCCGAACGGACTACCGGCCTCCTCGAATACCTTCGCGCACGAGCGGTGACAGACTCCATCGTCGAGATCCCGCGAATCGGTCGCGCGCGGCTGCTGAAGTTCTGACGTACGGAGCCGAATCCGGGAACGCCGGCGGCTTCAACCCTCGTGCGGAGATCTGGCCTCGCGCGGCTTCCACTTCACCGGCCTCGTCGCCCGCGGATGCACGTCGAGCCGGTGGGCCATGCGGCGGAAGGCGGGGCCGTGGTCCACGGGCGCGCCCTCGATGTACTGCCACAGGTGGATCATCTCGTGGCGCATGGTCTCCTCGGCCTGGCCGTCCTCGCCGTGCACGCACAGGCGCCAGCTGATCACGATCTCGAGCGGGTGGCTGGAGAAGTGGCCGTTGCGCCGCTTCATCACCCGGCTCAGGTGGATGGGCACGCGCGGCAGCCGCCCGCCGAAGTTCGCCTGGTTGATGCGGTCGAACTCGGCCTGCATCCGCTCCAGGTGCACGCGGTCGCCCGGATGCACGCGGCGCGGGCGGGCGCGGCGCGGGGGCGCGGCCTCCAGCGGCAGGGCGTTGATGAACTTCTGGACCGTGTCCTTCGCCTCGGCCTTCTTCTTTCCCCGCGTCCCCGGCGTGTACAGCACCGCCACCGACGCCAGGATCGGCTCCGGCGCGGTGGCGAACGCGTGGTTCATGCGGATCAGCGTGGGATCGCGCCCCACGCTCACCATCGTCCGGCGGTTGTTGGTGAAGGCCACGCGGCGGTACGGCGCCCCGTATTTGCGCAGCACCGCCAGCACGCCGGCCTCGCTGCGCCCGGCCGGCTCGCGCGGCGGCTCGGCGGGCGGCGCGACGGGCGGCTCCACCGCCGCGGGGCGGGCCGGCCCGGAGCGCGGCTGCGGCTTGCGCGGGCGCGGCGGCGCGGGCGCCGGGCGCGGGGGATCGGGCCTGTCCGGCTCCGGAGCGGGGCCGAACAGGTCCAGGATGATGTCCTTCAGCTTCATCGATCGGTGCTGCGGATTTGGTACGCTATGGGTGGCGCGGGTCGCCGCTCGCTCGCGGGGTCCTACCAGATCCCGGCATAGCCTTGCGCTTCGAATGTTCGGTTCCGAGCCCGCCCATAGACCCTTCGGCCTGCAAAACGATACGATTCCGCAGGTTATGTCGTGGCCCGGCCTCAGGATGCCATCGTCAGGTTTTCATCGAAGCGGCAGCCATCCAGGCGGATTTCGGTTCAGGCGGCGGCCAGCGCGGGCGGGCGCTCGGCGTGGCGGTACTCCACCTGGTACCCCAGGGCGCGGGGGATGGCCAGCAGCGCCTCCAGGTCCAGGTCCACGCGGGCGCCGGCCTTCTGCGTCACCTCGTCCTCGATGGGAAGGTCGAAGTCGTCGGCGCCGTACTCCAGGGCGCGGAAGGCGTCTTCGTTCTGGGTGAGCACGCTGGTGCGGAAGTGCTTCACGTTGTCGAGGAAGATGCGGCAGAGCGCCATGTGCCTCCAGTACTCGCGCGGGGTGATCTCGCGCCCGCCCAGCGCCGTGCCGTACGGCTTGTACGTCCAGCAGAGGAAGGAGAAGAGCCCGCCGAGCCCGTCGGCGATGCAGCCGTCCTGGAAGTCGCGGGTGCGCTGCAGGTGCTCCAGCCGCTCCTCCAGCGTTTCGTCGAAGCCGATCACCATGGTGGCCGTGGTCCGCATCCCCGCGTCCACGATGGCGCGCTGGGCTTCGAAGTACTGGGCGACCGTGTACTTGAACTTGGCGTGCCGCTTCCGGAAGTCCTCGGTCAGGATCTCGCTGCCGCCGCCGGTGATCCAGTGCACCCCGGCATCGCGGAGACGAGCCGCCGCGTCGAGGTACGACAGGTTGGCCCGGTCGGCCAGGTACATGAACTCGGCGATGGTGAGCGCGTAGAACTCCACCCGGTCGCCGTAGCGCTCGCGCACGGCGGCGAACAGGTCGGCGTAGTAGTGCAGCGGCAGCTTGGGGTTGAAGCCGCCGTTGAAGCCCACCAGGTCGCCCCCCGCCTCCAGCAGCTCGTCGATCTTGGCGAACACGTCCTCGCGGGTGAGCACGTAGCCGCCGGCCTGGTTGGGAAGGACGTAGAAGGCGCAGTAGTCGCACTGCGCCACGCACACGTTGGTGTAGTTGATGATGCGCATCACCATGTAGGTGGCGCGATCGGGCTGGTGGTAGCGCGCGCGGACGATCTGGGCGAGCCGCTGCAGCTCGTCGTCGCTGGCGTGCGTCCACAGCATCGCGGCGTCATCCACCGTGATGCGCCCCCCCGCGGCCACCGTGGCGGCGATCTCCAGAAGCCGCTGCTCGGCGCCGATCTCCATCTCTATCGCAGACACCCGTGCCTCCTGGCACACTGGCTGGAAATGCTGGTGAAGACTGCGTTTAAGAATGGGGCCGGGGGAGATGCGGGTCAACGGCTTGACGGCCTTCCGCGGCCGGTCTTGGCGGGTGGATGAGAGGTGGACGGAGAGCGCCGGCCCCCTCCGTCGGCAGGCCGCGAAGCGGCAGACGGGAACGGCGGCGGCCCGCCGGGGCGTGGATGCCCGGCGGGCTGCCTTCCATGCACCTCGCCGCGGGTCAGCGCGACGGCAGCACGCGCCGCGTGAGCTCGCCTGAAAAGACCAGCACCACCCCCGTGGCCATGATCCCGATCAGCATCCACACCCGCGCCGCGGGCCACCCCGGCTGCAGCGCCAGCAGCAGCGGCATGCCGGCGGCCAACGCGATGCACCACCCCGCGAACGCGGCGATGCCAGCCCAGAACTCACGCCCGTACCGCGGCGATTCGGCGGCCTTCGTCTTCATCCCCACCCCGCCCCGCTCAGTCGTTGAAGTCCCCGCACGACACGATGGTGCCCAGGTTGGTGGGCGACGCGTGCACGTTCACGATGTAGCTCTTGGCCTCGTTCAGGTCCATCGACAGGTGCGCCTCGGCGGTGGCGCGGCCGTCGGCGCCCACCACCAGCGGCGGGTACGCCGTCGGCGGCCCCACGATGGGCGGGCTGGCGTCGCCGCACTTCCCCTCGTGAACGTGCCAGGGAAGCCGGGCCCCGGCCTGCGCGCCCATCACGTTCACCACCACGTGCGTCATGTCGTGCCCGCTGGTGCCGCGCGCCGTGCCGGTGATGCCGGAGCCGCCCACGGCGTTCAGCGTGCCGCTCCACCCTTCGTTGGCGCCGGGCCGGCCCATGTCCACGTCCACCTTGCCGGAGCCGGGGTCCGTCTGGACCTTCACCGTCCGGGAGCATGCGGCCGCGGCCAGCAGCGCCACGGCCATGAGCTTTGCCACTCGCATCTGCGCCTCCGCGTGCGTGATTGTTTCGCCTCACCCCTCGGGTGAGCGGAGGAAACCCGTATGCACAACCCGCACCGCCGCGAGCCTTCCGCCCTCGCCAGCCCGATACCCCGAATCGCATTCGGGATGCCGTACTGGCGCGGTGATTGCCAAGGGTGGCGCCCGCAAGACGGCTCTCACGAACAGGTTGCGAGCGATGCGCGAGTTCACCGCCACAGACGGCACCACCTGGCAGGCGTGGGAAGTGATACCGGGTCAGGGCACCCGCCGGGCCGACGGCGCCCTCCTTCCCGATGAATACCGCTCGGGGTGGCTCTGCTTCTCGAACGGAGCGGAACGCCGCCGGCTGGCGCCCCTCCCCGCGCGGTGGAAAGAGCGCGCCGACGCGGAGCTCGACGTGCTTCGCCGCGCCGCCACGCCGGTTCGCAGCGCGCAGCCTTCCGGCGCCTGAGCGAGGGGGACGAACGATAGCCGCCCCGCCAGGAACGCGGGACGGCCATGGAGGATGCGGAGACGGGTGGGCGCCGCTAGGGTGCCCGCCCGTTCTGCCGGTGTGCGGAAAGCTGCCGCGTGACCGCCGCCAGCGCCTCGCGCGGCTGCACGGGCTTGGACAGCAGCTCCTCGTAGCCGCCGCCGTCGTCGTCCGTGACCGCCGTGGCGGTCAGCAGCACGATGGGGATGCGGCGGGTGCGCGGGTCGGCCTTCATCTGGCGGATCACCTCGAACCCGTCGGCGCCGGGAAGGCACACGTCCAGCAGCACCACGTCGGGGACGTGCGCGCGGGCCATGTGCACCGCCGTCTCGCCGTCGGCCGCCTCCAGCACGCGCAGCCCGGCGTGCAGCAGGATGGTGCTGTAGATCTCCCGCTGCTCGGCCATGTCGTCCACCACCAGCACGTACTCCGCCCCGGGTTCGCTCATCCCATCCGCCCCTGTCGTGGTGTCTGGGAGGATGACGATGGCGGAGCGCCGCCAGTCACTCGCGGCTGCGATTCCGTTCATCTGCACCGGAACGCGGGATCAGTGGGCGTTACTAGCGTGGATAATGGGCGGTACGGCCGCCCGTCGCGAGCGTTGTATGAGGCGACGGCCTTGCCTCGGGACGGGATCAAGCTTCCGGGGAGCAGGCCAAGGTTGATCACAACGCACGCGCTCCCAAAAGACACTTGCATTTTGCGCAGAGACACGCGTATCGTTGCTCCCACGCATGTCGCACTGCACGCTCCCGGGAAGATGTTTCGATGCGGACCCGCTTTTTGCTGGCTGGTGGGGTTGCGTTCCTGCTGGCCGCCGGATGTGAAGCCGTTCACGAGCCGCTGAT
The DNA here is from genome assembly GCA_035691085.1 of Longimicrobium sp. GTDB lineage: Bacteria > Gemmatimonadota > Gemmatimonadetes > Longimicrobiales > Longimicrobiaceae > Longimicrobium. The sequence continues at coordinate 5,208 of DASSJS010000421.1, read as the reverse complement.
GACCGCTCCCAATCCCCACACCGTCCGCTTGCCCGAACGGGACCTCAGCTTCCACCTGACCGCCGAGGAACGCGCATCGGTCCGGCCCCCGTTCGACGTGGACGCGCTCGAGCGCCTTCTTTCCTGGATGGAGCCGGGCGCCCGCCCGATCGCTCTCCAGGGGTTCCAGTTTCCGCCCCCCGGTGAGGGTGTTCCCAACGTGTTCAAAATGGGCGACCCCACACTTCAGCCGCTTCTAGACGAAGTATGGGCGCCAGTCTGGGAACTTCGGCCCAAGGCGGCGTTCTTCGATGACCCCAACATTCAGTGGCCTGGCAAGGAGTTGGCGCGCAAGCGCCTGAGTGAACGCCGAGATCCACCCTGACGAGGCTCCGCACCCGGTAACAGCCTTTTTGCAGGTTGAGCGCCCAGCAACTGGACGGATCCAGATATGCGAACCATTCACGCAACGCTGGCACGCACTATCCTATACATCGCTCTTTCGTCACTTTGGGCCATTTCTTATCCAAATGGACTCATTGCGCAGAACTCGGTCGACCTTTCCACCGGCGAGGTTGAGCCTCGTACTCGCCCGATGGCCTGCCCCATCGGGGTACACGGCGGGGTTTTTGGATGGTGGTTCGGGTACGAACATGCCGGCTACGAGTGGACTGACGACTGGCAGCGGGACCGTATTCTCGACCCGGTGAACTACGCAAAGGCGGAGTACGTGCCAGAAGGTGATCCCGACTACATCGTTTCACGTGACGGCCGTGCACGCTGGCGCAACCCGCGTTTCGTGGCGGAATGCTGGATCACGGAGTACTGGTTTCTGGGCCGCATCATTCAGAGCGACTCTCGCGTGATCGTCAAAGCAAACCTCGGCTCGGTGGAGCCCTGCGGACGACCGCAGGGATGGGCGGAGATGATCGACTACGACCCGTACGAGCCGGAGCCCCCGGAAAGCGAATGCACGCCGGGCGAGGAGAATGGCGACAGCGATCCTCCGCCTCCCGGGTCAGGCACTCAGTTCGAACCGGGCGATTACACCAACGGAGAGACGGTTGACTGGAACACGGGGATCGGCAACGGCGGAATCAGCGTGTGCGGCACAGCGGCGGTGGTCGAGTACATCTGCATCGAGATCTACAACGAGTTCACCGGGAACTGGGATCCCTGGGAGTGCGGATATGCGACGACTTGCTGAGAGTAACCGGGTCGTGCTGATCGCCTTCACGATCCTGGCGGCCGCATCGGGGTCAGCCGAGGCGCAGCGTGTGGACTCCGGGCGAAAGCACCGGGTGCCGGTCACCCTCGCGCTCGCCGGGCACCCGCCCCACGCAGGTACACCGTACGTGCTCTTGCGAAGGCCGCCGTCCGGGGGCGGCGACGTCATCCTGCTGGCGGACACGGCGACCGCGGGCACGCTCTCGGCCGCGTTGCGCCTGTTGATGGTCTCACGGCAGCTCGACGGGGACTCGGTCGCGGCTCCGGCAACGTTCCGGCTGCGGAAAGGGGAGGCTGGCGAGGTCCCGCGCCCCGTGGTTCCGTGGGTGCCCCGCGTACTCGCCGACCTGCGGGCGGCAGAGCCGAAGCCGGTGCGTGGCGTGGGAACCGTCCGAGCCGTGCAGATCTGGCTTCCGGCACAGGGCGATGGCCATCACGCCACGGGGCCCGGCCATCCGTCACGACGCCCCGCCCGGCTACGGTAACCGGGTTCGCGCATCGCCATCGCCCCTGGTTGTGGCATAAGACGACGGCCCGCCGGTGCGCCGCGGGCCGTCGTGTTCCTCTGGCGAGGTGGACGCGTCTACCTGGGCCGCGGCGCGGACACGGCAGGCGCCGCGGCGGCCGACGACGCGGTGAGCGCGGCTTCCAGGCGGGTGAGGCGGGCTTCCAGCTCGGCGTTGCGCGCCTCGAGCGCGTCCATCCGCTGCCGCTGGGCGGCGGCAGACTGGCGGAGGGCGCGGATCTCGGCGGCCTGGGCGGCGGTGCGGGCCTCCAGCGCCTGCGCGGCGGCCAGCCCCACGCCGTCGGCGTCCACCGTGGCGATGGAGACGCTGTCCGCGCCCAGGCCGAACGCGGCGCTGAAGTCCTGCGCGGTGGGGCCCATGTGGCGCACCGAGCCGTCTTCGGCGCGGTAGCTCCAGGTCAGGATCGGCAGCTGGCGCAGCCGGGCCAGCACCTCCTCGCCGCGCACGGCCATGAAGCCGTGCTTGCGGTTGCGGTCGGAGCTGTTGGTCCACGTCCCGCCGCTGGAGAGGTAGCCGCCGGTGCTGGTTTCCAGGAAGCGACCCGAAGTGGCCACCGGGGTGGACGTGGTGCCCAGCCAGATCCGCTGCGCCCGGAACACCACCTGGTTGTCGGCCGCGGCGTTCACCAGGCCTCCGGCAGAGGCGTCGCCGAACACGAATGCGCCGATGTGCCCGTTGGTGCTCGCCGAGTTCCCCAGGGCCACGCCGAACGCATCGGCCCTGCCGCCGAACGCCAGGGCGTTCCTCCCCCGTGCCCAGCCGTTGCCGAGCGCCGCGGAGCCCGTGCTGTCGCTATGGCTACGCCCCAGCGCCACCGAGCCGATTCCGTCGGCCGTCGAATTCCCCAATGCCACCGAGTAGTCGCCCGCCGCGGTGCTGGAGTTGCCCAGGGCAAGCGACGCCACCCCGTAGGCGTAGCTGTTCAGCCCCGCCGCGAACGAGCCCTGGCCGCTGGCCGACGAGCCCCTGCCCATGGCCACCGCATAGTTGGCGCTCGCCCGCGTGCCGGCCCCCAGCGCCACCGTGTACGGCGCGCTCGCGGTCCCGCCGTACCCCAGCGCCACCGAGTAGTCGCCCACGAGCTCCGGGTCCCACTCGGTGTTGGTCGCGAAGCCCGCGCGGAAGGCGCCCTTCGCGGGGTACCACATCATCCGCGCGCCCGCGCCCGTGGCGGGGGCCGCGCCCACGCCGAAGGTGCCACGGGCCACCACGGCGGCGTCCTCGTTCACGCGGAACAGGCTGGTGCCGCCCTTCGAAACGGCCAGCACGCTGTCGGCGGGCGCCTGGGCGCGCGCGGAGCCGGCCACCGCCGCAAGCGCGAGCGCCGCGGCCATCAACGAGTGTTTCACTGGAGTTGGGATACGGAGGAGAAGGATGGGATTCGTGCCGCGCGGAACCAGCGTCGGGTGGAGAGCGATGGACCAGAGGGCGGAGGAAACAAATTGCGGCCCCGGAGCTCCCCGGGCAAGCGCCGGGGATGTTTGCTTCCCGGCCTTCATCCCGCGAGCATCCCTTCGTGAACCGCACCGACGGCGGCGCGAAACGGCACGTCCGGGTCGCGAATTGTCCGCCGGCCGGGACCATCGCGCCAGCGGATGAGGAATGGGCGGAACGGCGGGGATCCGTCATACCAGGCCGCTTGGCCCGTTGATCAAGACAGAGCGATGGGCATCCCGGCCGTAGCGTCGGGTTAAGTATAGATCCTTCAGTCGCTTAGGGTTAGGCTCCTTCAGGATGACACCGTGGGGGTTCCCCATAGGGCATCCGAACACCAGGATTTGATTTAGATCAGGATCATCAGGATCAGATTCCCATGGGCCGATTGCGAAGGTCGATACTGGATGCGCGACAAGATGAGGACCGGAGATCGCGTCTCCCCGGCCCTCACTTCATCCATCCCCGCGGATGGGACGGCTACCGGACGCCCGGCTGGGCGAAGGCGCGCGGGCAGGGCTGGATCAGCGGGCAGCCGCGCTGGGCGTAGAGGGCGGCTTCCAGGATCACCGCGGCGGTGTTCACGTTCTCGCCGCCGCTGATGCGGCCGCTCTCCTCGAACACCCCGGCGCCCCACCCCTTCGAGGTCCGGGCACCCTCCACCTTCTGCACCGCCAGCCAGGTGTAGCCGCTGGGGAGAAGCGCGTGCCAGCCGTAGGCGCCCTTGGTGCTCACCGTGCGCGGCGTGGGCCCCGGCGGCGCGCCGTCGGGCGGGGCCACCAGGAACTCCTTCCCGTCGCCCAGCACCGAGTAGTACAGGAAGTACGGCGGCCCGTTCAGCGCGTCCTCGTTCACGATGGTCACGGAGCCGGTCTGCCGGTAGCGCGCCTCCTGCGCCGCCAGCACGCGCCAGGCGATGTCGCGCACCTCGGGCGTCCACCCCGCCTCCAGGCCGTACATCACGAACGGCTCGCTGGTGAGCAGGTCGTTGCCGCGCCGGTCGGCGTAGACGGGCACGCCCAGCACGTTCACCGGGCGGGCGTTCTCGCGCACGCTCAGCGCCTTGTCGGCCGGGTGGCCCCAGGCGGCGTAGCCCAGCGCGGCGTACTGCTCGTACCCCAGGCGCCCCTCCTGGTAGGCCCGCTGCCGGCCGCGCCCGGGGCTCAGGTCCTCGCCGCGCAGGTAGCCGCCCTGCACGGTGCGGCCGAAATCCACCCGCTGCGCCACGGCCTGCGCCTGCGCCGCGTACTGCGGCTGGTTGGCGGCGATGATCTTGAGCGCCAGCAGCAGCCGGCCCACGTCGATGGCCGACCAGCCGTAGCCGTCGGCCGTGGCCGATTCCTGCCCGGGGCGCCCGGCGATGCGCCCGCTCTCGGTGTGGTAGTTCTTGTTGAAGGCGCCGTTGTCGAACAGCCGCGTTTCGGTGAGCGTCTGCAGCGCGCGGCGCATCCGCTGGTCGTAGTCGCCGTCGGAGAGCAGGCCCAGCTGGTTGGCGCTGTACAGCGCCAGCAGGGTGCTGCCGATGTCCCACACGGTGGCGTACTTGTAGTTCACCACCGAGTTCACCAGCCCGGTCTGGGGATTGTACTGCTGGTCCACGTACGTCCACGCGGTGCGCGCGGCGTTCATGAACACGTCGCGGTCGCTCACCGCGCCCCACTGCCGGCTGGACACACGCGGCGGCGGCGCCGGCGCGGGCGGCGGCGGCTGCTGGGTCTGCGCCGGGGGCGAGGATTCGCGGACGCCTGCGTCCTGGCACACGGCCGGGGCCGCCAGGCTCACCGCGAAGGCGAGCAGTGTTGCGATACGCATCATCATATTGGCATCACGTGGGCCCCGCGGCCCACCGTGGGCCGCCGATCGCTCAAGTTGTTCCGGGGAAGCCATTTCCGGGCGGCAGGAAGCAGCCGGTTGCAGATCGCCTAGCGCAAGCGGCAGGCCACGCCCCATCCCTCACTGGTCAAGGCGTGCTCCCTCTGATCTGGAAGCCGAGGCAACCCCCGCCAGGGTGAACGCAGAGCAGCGGAGACAGGCAGAGTCC
>DASSJS010000420.1:0-34253 GCA_035691085.1 Longimicrobium sp. | reverse complement strand
AGCGCCACCCCGCCCGCCATCACCAGGTCGCGCATCCCGGTCACCTCGCGGGCGCGGCGGGCGCACCCCAGCACCGCCTCCTCGGTCACCTTCTGGATGCTGGCGGCCAGGTCGCGCTCGCGGCGGGTGATCTGCGACTCGGGCTCGCGCGGGGCGCCGCCGAAGAGCGCCTCGAAGCGCTCGTTGGTCATGCACGCCGAGTCGAGCATCCCGAAGTACTCGGTGTTCAGCCGGAAGCTGCCGTCGGGGCGCAGGTCGATCAGCTGCTCGCGGATGGCGTCGGCGTACACGGGCTCGCCGTAGGGGGCCAGCCCCATCAGCTTGTACTCGCCCGAGTTGGCCTTGAAGCCGCAGAAGGTGGTGAAGGCGGTGTACAGCAGCCCCAACGAGTGCGGATAGTCGATCTGCTCGCGGATGCGCAGCGTGCTTCCCCGCCCCTCGGCGATGGTGGTGGTGGCCCACTCGCCCACCCCGTCCAGCGTGAGGATGGCCGCCTGGTCGAACGGCGACGGGTAGAACGCGCTGGCGGCGTGCGCGGCGTGGTGCTCGGTGAACAGCACCGGCACGTCGGCGCCCAGCGCCCGCTGCAGCACGCGGGTCACCAGCAGCTTGGTGCCCAGCAGCTGCGCCCCCGCCTCGAGCCACTGCTCCTTGCCGCGCGGCGCAACCATGGCCAGCGAGCGGATCACCCGGTCGAGCGTGAGGAGCGGATGGTCGTAGAACACCACCGCGTCGAGCTCGCCGGGCTCGATGAAGGCTTCTTCCAGGCAGTAGTTGATGGCCCCCCGCGGGAGCCGCGGGTCGTGCTTGCGGCGCGAGAACCGCTCCTCCTGCGCCGCCGCCACGATCTCGCCGTCGCGCACCAGCGCCGCGGCCGAGTCGTGGTAGAACGCGGAGACCCCCAGGACGGTGGAGCCCATGTACCGTGTGTGCATGTGGTTACGCCCGTTCCGGCGGGTACCGGGACGGAGCCGGTGTGCCAACTTTGCGAATTTCGGGCCATGGGTAAACGCACGTTGTCCCCGGCCGGGCCGCGCATCTCCCGTCATTGGGCGGTGGCCGCGCGGGCGCCGAGTTTGCATTGTGATACGGAGCAATGGATCAGGTTCCGGCCGACCGCTGAACGTCGGCACCCACCCGCGATCGCGCGCACATGAGCCGCCCCCTCACCGAGTACCACCCGGTCATCGGCTACCGCTTCGTTCCCGGCCTGAAGGCCCGCGTGCAGCACGAGGGCGGCGGGTACCTGGTGCGCGCCAACGCCGCCGGGTTCCGCAGCGAGCACGAGTTCACGCCCGCCAAGCCCGCGGGGGTCTTTCGCGTGCTCCTGTTCGGCGACTCGTTCACCGCGGGCGACGGGGTGAGCAACCGCGACCGCTACGGCGACCTGCTGGAGCAGGCGGTGCCGGGGCTGCAGGTGTTCAACTACGGCCTGTCGGGCACCGGCACCGACCAGCAGTACCTGGCCTGGAAGGAGATGGCGCGGGGGATCGAGCACGACCTGCTGGTGATCGCCGTGCAGGTGGAGAACATCCGCCGCGTGGAGGCGCGGATGCGGATCTTCGATGCCGACGGGCGCGACGTGGCGCTGGCCAAGCCGTACTTCACCCTGGGCGACGGCGGCCGGCTGGAACTGCACAACGTGCCGGTGCCGCGCGAGCCGGTGCCGGTGGAGGCGGTGAGCGGCGACCAGGAGCAGCACCTGGACCGCGGCGGCGACTTCGCGGGGCTGCGCCGGCTGGTGAACCGGCTGGGGATGAAGGAGGTGGTGCAGACGATCACCCGCTACCAGCCGCTCCCCGGCTACAACCGGGCCGACACGCCCGGGTGGAGCCTGATGCGGGCGATCCTGTCGCGGTGGGTGGGCGAGGCGGCGGGGCCGGTGATGATCGTGCCCGTGCCGCTCTACCACTACGTGGAGGAGACCAGCTCGCCCGAGCCCTACCGCCGCCGCTTCGCCGAGCTGGCGCGCGACACGGGGGCGATGCTGCACGATCCGCTCGACGACTTCCACCGCGTTCCGAAGGCCGAGCGCCGTGCGCTGCGCTGGCAGCAGGACATCCACCCCACGCCCGCGTGGCACCGGGTGATGGCCGACTCGCTCGCCGCGCGGCTGCGCCCCCTCGCGTCCGCCGCCACGCAGCCGGCCGACGCCGCGGTCGAATGACCTCACCGTCGCCGACCGGCCGCGCATCCCCGCGCGGACGCTCCGGCGAGTGGCTGCAGGCAGGCGCTCGCGCTGAGTTATCGAAATTTTTTGTGGAGACGTGCATCTCGTCAGGCTGACGATCCGCGCGTCGTATCCCGGTCCACACGGCCTTTGGCCCGGCTGCACCATCCTCCCGGCGCGCTCGATCCCCACGATGAAGCAGTTCGCGGTTGCATGCCCTGCCTCGAATGCAGGCGCACGCACCACTTCCGCAGGTGCGCGCGGCGGGGGAATTCGCGACGGGCACGGCGCCCTCAACTGCGTCATCAGGTGGTGCTCTCCCATGCCTTACGGCGGTCCGAGAGGTGTCCAGCTTCGAAAATTTCGATACTCACCTCATTCGGAACCTGCAGCCACGAACCCACGGCGGCGGAGTGGCCGATGCGCCGCTGAAGCAGGGGTGAACAGGGAACGGGGATAGTACGAGATCGGAATAAACTTGCGCTCGATGGTTTCTTGCCACCCTCACACCGGTGTCCGAAGGTGGATATCCGTCTCGAGAAACCGCTTCGGGCGGCACGAAAAACGAGGACGCGGAGGGAATCCCCTTCGCGTCCTCGTTCATGTCGCACCGGCCGGTCTGTTCGTACTTCGTACCCCGTACTTTCGTGCGTTCTGCCCGTCAGCTCGCCGCGGCGCCCGCCTCGGCCTCGGCACCGGCGCGCCGGGGCGGGCGGCCGATGGAGACGTACTCGAAGCCGAGGGCGGCCATGCGGGCCGGGTCCCACAGGTTGCGGCCGTCGAAGACCACCGGGCGGGCCAGCAGGGAGCGGATGCGGTCGAAGTCGGGGACGCGGTAGGGCGCCCACTCGGTCAGCACCAGCAGCGCGTCGGCGCCTTCCAGGCAGGCGTAGTTCTGCTCGCACAGCTCCAGCGCGCCGGTGGCCAGCAGGTCGGCGAAGTAGCGCGGAGCCTCGTGGCGCGCCTCGGGGTCGTGGGCGCGGATGCGCGCCCCCGCCTCGGCCAGCGCGCGGACGATGGTGAGCGACGGCGCCTCGCGCATGTCGTCGGTCTCGGGCTTGAACGCCAGCCCCCAGACGGCGAAGCGGCGCCCGCCGAGCTCCTCGCCGAACACCTCGCGCACCCGCTCCACCAGCACGCGCTTCTGGTCGGCGTTCACCTGCTCCACCCCGTCCAGGATGGACGCATCCACGCCGCTGGCGCGCAGCGTGTGCACCAGCGCCTTCACGTCCTTGGGAAAGCAGCTGCCGCCGTAGCCGATCCCCGCGAACAGGAAGCTGGGCCCGATCCGCGCGTCGCTGCCGATCCCCGCCCGCACCAGGTTCACGTCGGCGCCCACCGCCTCGCACAGCCGCGCGATGGTGTTCATGAAGCTGATGCGGGTGGCCAGCATGGCGTTGGCCGCGTACTTGGTGATCTCGGCCGAGGCGATGTCCATGAACAGGACGGGGTTGCCCGTGCGCACGTACGGCGCGTACAGCTCGGCCAGCCGCTGGCGCGCGTGCTCGCTGTCCACCCCGATCACCACCCGGTCGGGCTTCATGAAGTCCTGTACGGCGGCGCCTTCCTTCAGGAACTCGGGGTTGGAGCACACGTGGAAGGGGCGGTCCGTCTGCGCGCGGATGGCCTCGCGCACCTTGGCCGCGGTGCCCACGGGGACCGTGCTCTTGGTGATCACGATCTTCTCGGGCCCGTCGGCCGGCATGTTGCGGCCGATGGTCTCGGCCACGGAGAGCACGTGCTGCAGGTCGGCCGAGCCGTCCTCGCCCGGCGGGGTGCCCACCGCGATGAAGATCACCTCGGACTCGGCCACCGCGCGCCCCACGTCGGTGGTGAACGAGAGGCGCCCCTCGGAGAGGTTGCGCTCCACCAGCGGCTCGAGCCCCGGCTCGTAGATGGGGATCTCGCCGCGCCGCAGGCGCTCCACCTTGCCGGCATCGATGTCGGCGCACACCACGGTGTTCCCCGTTTCGGCCAGGCAGGCCCCCGCCACCAGCCCCACGTAGCCGCTCCCTACGACCGCAACTCGCATTCTCCGCGCACTTGAAAAAGGATGTTTCCCGAAAGCACACGCCCCGCGGCAACCGCCGCGGGGCCGGTTCACGATATCACCCCGCCGCCGGGGTGTCCATACCGCGCGGGCTTCCCGTCCGCCTCCGCGGAGTTCCGCCGCGCGCGCGGCATCTCCCTCCGCCGTCACCCCCGGCGCTCCCCGCACCACCCCTCCGTGCCGCCCGGTCCATGCCGCGCGATGCATCCCCCATCGTCCGGCGTGGGACTTTCCGGGAGCACGGGGGTACCCATTCTCAGATCCGCGCGGACGCGGGCGGCCGTACGGGTTGGTGCGCAGCGCGATGACACACGCGCCGCCCGCCCTGGCGGGCCTACCCGGGAGGGCGTGAGGCTGTGACGCGCAAGCCTGCCCGTGGGAACGAGTTGCGCGTGTTCCGGAACGCCGCGCGGACGTGACTTCCGGAAGCCGTGGCGGTCAAAGGGGCAGCCGCGTGGCGGGCCGGTGAGGCAAACGCAAGGAATGGCGCGCGTGGACGCACCCCGCCGCCGGCGGACGGGCCGCGCCGCGCACGGAAAAAGGGGCGGACCACGTCCAAATCGAGGCACGCGGCGAGCTTGCAAGCAACGCCGCGCGCGGCTAGATTCCCTTGTCTGTGCCCCTACGGGGGCGGTTCTCGAAAACCCCGAAAAGGTCATGCGAACGTTCTCGCTGGTTCTGCTCCTGTCGCTGGTCCTTCCGCTTGCCCAGGGCGCCGCGGCGCAGGGCGGGCAGCCTCCGGCGCAGGGCGTGCAGGCGCAGCAGTCGGCCTTCCTGCGCCCCGGCGACGCCATCCGCGTGCAGATCTGGCGCGAGGGCGACCTGAGCGGCGAGTTCCCCGTGAACGTGAACGGGATGGTCACCCTTCCGCTGCTGGGCGAGCTGAAGCTGACCGACGTCCCCACCGACTCGCTGCGCGACTTCCTGCTCGAAAAGTACCGGGTGCACCTGCGCAACCCGTCCATCAACATCACGCCGCTGCGGCGGGTGAACGTGCTGGGCGAGGTGCAGCGCCCCGGGATGTATGCCGTGGACCCCACCATCTCGCTGGCCGGGGTGGTGGCGCTGGCGGGCGGCACCACCCCCGACGGCGACCTGAACCGGATCCAGATCGTGCGCGAGGGCGCCGTGATCCAGGAGCGGGTGGGCGCCGCGCAGACCCTCACCGCCGCCGACATCCGCTCGGGCGACCAGGTGATGGTGGAGCGGCGCGGCTGGTTCTCGCGCAACACGGCGCTCGTGGTCAGCGCGCTGATCTCGGTCACCAGCATCGTGACCAGCATCATCCTGACCACCCGCACGCGCAGCTCTTCGAACTGAGCTCCATGCCCGTCCGTGCACGCCGGCCCCGGAGCAGGGGGCCGCGCGGCCGGGGCCCCCGAACGATTGGACTGGAATGACGGAAGTGCATGGCGGCCGGCGTCCCGCCGAGGACGAGGAAGGCCTGAACCTGGTCGACGTCTGGCGCACGCTTCTCCGCAACCGCTGGCTGGTGGTGGCGGTGGCGGGCGCCGTGATGGCGCTGGGCGCCGTGATCACCAAGACGCAGCGCAAGGTGTACGGCGGCGTGGCCACCGTGCTGATCGAGCAGAAGCGCCCCACCATCCAGCTGCTCAGCGACATGAGCCCGCTGGGCTCGGGGCGTTCGGAGATCGAGACCGACATCGCGGTGCTGCAGAGCCGGCAGGTGGCCGAGGCCGTGGTCGACTCGCTGCGCATGCAGGTGGTGGTCACCAAGCCGGCCGTGCCGCGCAGCCGCGTGATGCAGGTGATCGAGGCGCCGCGGCTGCCCCGCGGGCGCAACTACCGCCTGGTGGCGGCGCAGGGCGGCACGTGGCGCGTGGTGGCCGACACCACCGACGGGCGCACGCTGGCCACGGCGCGCATCGGCGTCCCGGCCTCGTTCGAGGGGGTCACCATCGTCCTCCTCCCCACCGCCCGCACGCTCCGCTCCGAGGACATCAAGTTCTCGGTGATGGCGTACCGCCGCGCGGTGGGCGGGGTGCGCCGCTCGTTCGGCGCGTCGCGGCAGAGCCGCGAGGTGCAGATCGTGTCGCTGCAGTACCGCGACACCGACCCCGAGCTGGCGGCCGCCGTCCCCAACGCGGCCGCGGCCTCGTTCATCCGCTACAAGGCCAGCGCGGGGCGCGCCGAGACGCGCGCCACCGTGGGCTTCCTGCGCGAGCAGGTGACCAGCTACGAGGGGCAGCTGCGCGCCGCCGAGGCCGACCTGCGCAACTTCCGCCAGGTGGCGCGGGTGGTGAGCCCCACCGAGGAGGCCACCGAGCAGGTGAAGCGGCTGGCCAACCGCCAGGCCGAGCGCGACGCCAAGGTGGCCGAGCGGCAGGCGCTGGCGCAGCTGCTGTCGCGGGTGTCGGGCGAAAGCCGCAGCGGCCCGGGGAACAACTACCGGCAGCTGGCGTCGTTCCCGGTGTTCCTCACCAACCGCGCGGTGCAGGACATCCTGCAGACCATCACCACCCTGGAGAACCGCCGCGCCGACCTGCTGGTGCAGCGCACGCCCACCAACCAGGACGTGCAGGCGGTGAACCAGCGCATCACCGAGCTCGAGACGCAGCTGTACGAGACGGCGGGGAACTACCTGCGCAGCCTGGACAGCGAGATCGCGTCGCTGAACACCGAGCTGGGGCGGTACAGCAGCGAGATGGAGGCGATCCCCGCGCGCGAGGTGGAGTACGCGCGGCGCCTGCGCGAGCAGAAGCTGCTGGAGGAGCTGTACACGCTGCTGCAGACGCGCCTGAAGGAGGCCGAGATCACCAACGCGGTGGAGCCCTCGGACGTGCGCGTGGTGGACGCCGCGCTGGTCCCCGAGGAGCCGGTGGCGCCGCAGCCGCTGCGCAACATGGCGCTGGCCACGGTGTTCGGGGTGCTGCTGGCGGCCGCGAGCGCCTTTGCCCGCGAGGCGCTGGACACCAAGGTGCGCAGCAAGGACGACGCGGTGGCGCTCTCGGGCGGCGTGCCGGTGCTGGGCACCATCCCGCGCATCGACGCCCCGGCCGACGCCTACGCCGGCCGCCGCGCCCCCGACGAGGGCCGCCTGGGCAAGGTGCTGGCGGCGCGCCTGGTCACGCAGCACGCGCCGCACAGCCCGGTGGCCGAGGCGTACCGGTCGCTGCGCACCAACATCACCTTCGCCAGCCTGGACCAGGCGCCCAAGGTGGTGGTGGTGACCAGCGCCATGCCGGGCGACGGCAAGTCGACCAGCGCGTCGAACCTGGCGGTCACGCTGGCGCAGCAGGGGACGCGCACCCTGCTGGTGGATGCCGACCTGCGCAAGGGGATGCTGCACCACATCCTGGCGGTTCCGCAGGAGCCGGGGCTCACACACGTGCTGATGGGCCAGGCCACGCTCGAAGACGCGGTGCGCGAGGTGGAGATCCCGGGGCTGGCCGAGCCGCTGCACGTGCTCACGGTGGGGCTGTTCCCGCCCAACCCGGCCGAGCTGCTGGGCTCGCCGAAAATGCGCACGCTGGTGGAGGAGATGCGCCGCCGCTACGAGTCGGTGATCTTCGACGCGCCGCCGCTGAACCTGGTGACCGACGCCGCGGTGCTGGGCACCCTGGCCGACACCACCCTGCTGGTGGCGCGCGCCGGGATCACCGAGAAGGAGGCGCTGAAGCACGCGGCCGGGCAGCTGCACCTGCTGCGCGCCTCGGTGGGCGGCCTGGTGCTGAACGACTTCGACCCGCGGATGGGCGGCTACCGCAGCAACGGCGCCTACGGGTACTACGGCTACAGCTCCGTCAACGGGAACGGGAGCAACGGCAACGGAAACGGCCGGCACTAAAGCCCGACGGCGGCGCGGCATCTGCGCCACGAACCAGAAAGAGCGGAGCGGCAGGGGATTGAAACCCTGCCGCTCCGCTCTTTTCGTCTGGGCCCGCCGGCTGTCCGCCCCCCTACACGCGGTTCCGCAACCCGGGATCCCCAGCCATGGCGGAAGCCTCGACGAGTCCGCCGCGGGCACCGTCATCGAAGACTGCTGCCCTTGATCGAGCAGCGGACCAGAGGGTTGGAGGCGAGCCCTCCGGTTTTCTCTGGTGCTCTGGTCCTCTGGTGCTCTGGGTCAAAATCAACGACCTGATGCCGTTGGCGATGAAGCCTGGACACGCACGAGAATCCGAGGATCTCGTGTCTCGCGATCACTGCAACTGCGTGTGCGCTTCGCGCGAGCAACGAAGATAAGCAGAGATAGGCAGAGAACCGCGGATGCACATGCAGTTCTCTGCCTGTTTCCGCTTATCTCTGCCTGTCTCTGCGTTCACGCCGTTGCTGTTCGCCAGCGGCACGTCCGGAATCATGGCCGCGCAGAAATTGCCCCGAACGGGACTTAAATATGCCCTGGCTACCGGTCCGCGGCGGGATGAATCTGCCGCGGACCGTGGATGAACCGGGTTACGCGAAGGCCGGGAGGCGAGAGGCCGGAGCCGCGGGCGGTGTGCCGGCCGACGCCAGCTCGGCCTCCCTCCGCGCCAGCTCGGCCGCGTGCAGCGCCGCCAGGATGCCGCCCAGCGACCAGAGAAAGAAGCCCACGTCGTACACGGGGAAGCTGCCGGTGGTCACGCCCACCACGCCCACCCCCAGGAACCCGGCGGCCACGGCGCGCAGCCCGCGGTCCTGCGTGTCGATCAGCAGCCGGGCCGCGGACCAGATGGCCAGGCCGATCAGCGCCACGCCCGCCGCCCCCGCCACCATCCCGTTGTTGATCAGCAGCTCGAGCACGGTGTTGTGGGCGCCGAACTCCCAGCTGTACAGGCGGGCGTAGATCCCCTGCGGGTGCAGCGGCCGCCCGGCCGGCACGATCACGTAGGGGCCGGCCAGGATCTGCTCCAGCGCCGACACCCACAGCGGCCCGCGGTCGCCCATCAGCTTGAAGTAGGCGTACGCCAGCAGCCCCTGGTCGCGGCTGTTGGCGGTGAACGAGGCCATCTGCGAGAAGCGCATCACCGCCCAGAGCAGCCCCAGGCTCATGATCCCCGCCGTGGCCACGCCGGCGCGCACCAGGAACCGGCGGAGCCGCCGCATCCCGGGGCCGTTCAGCATCATGCAGAGGAGCGCGAACGCCACCTCGCCCAGCGTGGTGAGCGTGGCCACGAACACGCTCCCCACCACCACCGCGCCGGTGAGCGTGGCCGGAAGCCCGCGCCGCCGCGACAGGTAATGCGCGAACGCGCCCCCCGTCATCCCCACCAGCAGGAAGAAGTAGGTGCCGCGCAGGATCCCGATCACCGCCAGGAACGAGCCCACCAGCACCACGCGCAGCACCTGCCGGGCGTAGTCGCTGGGGGTGCCGCGCGACTGCCGCACCATCACCACCCCCCAGAAGAACCCGCCCACGGCCAGCAGCCCGCGCACTCCCACCGACCAGCGGTTCAGCCCGTTGGCCTGCCCCTGCAGCGCGCACATCAGCGCGGGGATGAGGGCGGCCGCGTAGGCCAGCACCGCCAGCGGCGGGCACACCCCGCGGAAGGTGGAGGGGCGGCGCAGCACCTCCAGCATCACCCGGCCGAACCCCGCCGCCAGGATCACCAGCACCGAGGTCACCTGCACGCCGCCCAGCACCACGAAGGTGACCGCGTCGGGGAAGGCGATGATGAAGCCGCCCGCCCCGTCGGCGGCGGCCCCGCCGGGGGCCACGGTGTCGGGGAGGCCCAGCGCGGGGATGCACAGCACCAGCATGGCGCCCAGGTAGCGGCGGTCGGCCAGGAACGCCAGCGCCGCCGCGATGGGGAACGAGGCCAGCGCCGCCAGCTCGCCCGAGTCGCCGCCCGCCAGCTGCAGCAGCGTGAGCACCCACGCCAGCACCAGCACCGCCGTGCGCACCTGCAGCAGCAGCGCGCCCGGCGAGCGGCTCACGTAGCGCGACGGCTCCGGGGGCGCGTCGGGCGTGCCCAGCGGCACCACCGGCAGGCGCGGCGCGATCACCGGCCGTACGCCCCGGCGCCGGCGTGCCCGGCCGACGCCCACACGGGGTTGCTCAACAGGATGCGCACCACGCGCTCGCTCACGTTCTCCTCCACGTATTCGCGCGGCGGGTTCCAGCACCCGCGCGTTCCCTGCGCCCGCAGGAAGCGCGCGGCCGCCACGATCCGCCGCGGGTCGGTGCTGGCCACCAGGTTGCTCCCCACCTCCATCGTCTCCGGCCGCTCCGTCGTGTCGCGCAGGGTGAGCACGGGAACGCGGAAGATGGCCGACTCTTCCTGCACGGTGCCGCTGTCGCTCAGCACCAGCGCGGCGTTCTGCTGCAGCTTCACGAACTCGAAGAAGCGCATCGCCGGGACGGGGACGACCCGCGAGCCCTCGAACTTCGCCCCGGTCAGCTTCTGCTCCACCCGCGGGTGCACGCTCAGCACCAGCGGCATGGCGTACAGTTCGGCCACCTGCCGCAGCGCCTCGCACAGCCCGTCGAGCACCGCGGGGCCGTCCACGTTCTCGGCGCGGTGCAGCGTGGCGAGGAGGTATCCCCGGGGCTCCAGCCCGTGCCGCTCCAGCGCGTCGCTGGCGTCGATGTCGGCCTTGTAGTCGGCCAGCACCTCGTAGATCGGGTTGCCGGTCACGAAGATGCGGTGCCGCTCGATCCCCTCGCGCACCAGGTTCTCGGCGCTGCGCTCGGTGTAGGGCATCAGCACCGCGCTGCAGTGGTCGATCACGCGCCGGTTCACCTCCTCGGGCACGCGGTCGTCATAGCAGCGGTTCCCGGCCTCCATGTGGTACACGGGGATGCCACGGCGCTTGCAGTTGTAGGCCACCAGCGCCGAGTTGGTGTCGCCCAATACGAGGACGGCGTGCGGGCGGCGCTCGTCCAGCACTCGCTCGAACCCCTCGAACAGGGTGGCCAGCTGCCGCCCGAACGACGAGGTGTCGACCCCCAGGAAGACGTCGGGGTCGCGCACGCGCAGGTCGTCGAAGAAGACGCGGCTGAGCCGGTCGGAAAAGTTCTGCCCGGTGTGCACCAGCGTGTGCTCGCACACGCCGTCCAGCCGCGGGATGGTGCGCGACAGGCGGATGATCTCGGGGCGGGTGCCCACCACCGTCATCACCCGCATCGGCTCGTCGGTCATGCTCAATGCAGGATTTCCCGCTCGGCCGAGGGCGCGGTGCTCACGGTGAGCCGGTGCGCGCGGAGCAGCTCCACCACTCCGGCGTGGTCCAGCGTGTTCTCGCCCGAGGTGTACTCGCCGCGGAAGGGGAGCTCGCGCGTGCCCACCGCGTCGGCCCGCAGCTCGGGGAGGATGGGGAGGATCACCAGCCGGTCGCCGCGCAGGATGGTGTGCGCCACCTCTTCCTCGCTCACCAGGATCTCATGGATCTTCTCGCCGGGGCGGATGCCGGAAAGCTCCAGCGGGTACTCCGCGTTCTCGGCCACGGCGCGCGCCACGTCGGTCATCAGCGCCGAGGGGACCATGGGGAGGAAGGTCTCGCCCGGGTTGGCGTGCGCGTAGGCGCTGAACACCAGGTCCACCGACTGGTCCAGCGTCATCAGGAAGCGCGTCATCCGGTTGTCGGTGATGGGGATCGGCCTGCCCCGTCGCACCAGCTCGATGAAGAGCGGGATCGCCGACCCGCGCGACGCCATCACGTTGCCGTAGCGCACGTTCACCAGCCGCGCCCAGGGGCTGTCCAGGTTGGCCTGGATCAGGATGCGCTCCTGGATCGCCTTGGTCATCCCCATCAGGTTCACCGGCTTGCACGCCTTGTCGGTGCTGATGCCCACCACCGACTTCTCCTGGTGGCTCCCCTCGCGCAGCGCGCGGCAGAGGTTGATGGCGCCGGTGATGTTGGTGTCGACCGCGGCGGTGCCGAAGTACTCGCAGGTGGGCACCTGCTTGAGCGCGGCGGCGTGGAAGATCACGTCGGCGCGGTCGACCGAGCGCTTCACCTCGCTGTAGTTGCGCACGTCGCCGATGGCGAAGCGCACGCGCTTCACGCTCTCGCGGTAGATCACCTCGTCGGTGGCGGCCGCCAGGTGCATGAAGTCGAGGCGCATGTAGTGCTGCTTGGCCTCGTCGCGCGAGAAGATGGTGAGCGACGCGGGCCGCCCCAGCTCGTTGGAGAGGATGCGGTGGAACAGGCGCTGCCCCAGGGAGCCGGTGCCCCCCAGGATCAGCACCTCGGCGCCTTCCAGGTTTCTGCTCATGATCGTCAGGCGGTTGCGGCGGCGGGCGCCGCGCGAAGATTGGCGTACACTTCCGCGTAGGGAAGCGACGCGTAGTCGTCTGCCAGCTCGGCCACCAGCGCGTCCCACCCGGGTCGGGTGGTGCCGGTGGCCGCGCGGAAACGGTCGTCGTTCAGCGAGCGGTCCATGATCACCGCCTCGCTGGGGGTGAAGCGGTGCCCCATCCCCAGCGCCTCGCTCAGCTTCTCCAGCAGCGTGAGCTTGTCGATGGGCTCCGACGCCACGTGGTACAGCCCCGCAAGCTCCGGGTGATGGAGGATCAGGTCGCGCACGGTGCGGCTGAGCGTGACCGTCGGCAGGCCGCTGTAGATGGCGCGGCTGTAGCCGGGGAGCGTGGCGCCTTCCGGCTGCTTCAGCAGCCAGGAGACCAGCCCCAGGAACCCCGCCGTCTCGTAGCCGATGATGGAGGTGCGCAGCGTGAGGTGGCGGCCGTAATCGATCTCGCCGCACGCCTTGGAGCGCCCGTACAGGTCCTCGGCGTCGGGCGCGTCGGCCTCGGTGTAGCCGCCGCGGTCGCCCTTGAACACGCAGTCGGTGCTGAAGTGGATCATGCGCACCGGGCGCGGCGCCAGCAGCGGGATCAGGTGCGGGAGGGTGGCGTTCACGTAGAACGTCTCGTCCACCGCGGCCTTCAGGTCCTTCTGCTTGATGGCGCCGGCGGCGTTGACGACCACGTCGGGGCCCACCGCCTCGAGCACTCGCCGCAGCGGCGCCGCGGAGGAGAGGTCGGCACCCTCATGGTACGTCGCCCGTTCGGCGCGGAACGCCTCGGGGGGCAGGCGGCGCGTGGAGGCGTGCACCTCGAGCGCCGCGTCCTCGGACAGCACGTGCGCCAGCTTGTGGCCCAGCATTCCGCCGGCGCCCAGGATCAGCACGCGGGGGGTGCTCATCGGGCGCCCCTGATCACGATCGCGAACGGCACACGGTCTCCGTGTTGATTGCGGCCTGGTGCCCGTGTGGCGGGCGGATAAACGCGCGACGGACGCCGTAAAGCCCCGGCGTCCGTTGCCGCGCGCCGCGGGGTGGGCCCGGGGCGGCTTCCTGGTGCGGCAAAGCCTTTCAAGATAAGGCATTCGCCCGCTTTCCGCACCCTGCCGCCACGTGGGGGGTTCCACCGGGGCGACGGCGGTGCGATCCGGCGCGGGTGGGACGACCGAGTGGACGCATCGGTCACCGATCCGGAAACGGAATCCCCGGCGTGTTCCGACCGGCGCCGGACGCGCCCGGGTCCGCGCTCCCCAGCAGCTCGTCGTAGATCTCCAGCACCCGCGCCACGTTCCGCGCGGCGCCGAAGCGCTCCAGCGACGCCCTGTATCCCGCCTCGCCCATCCGTGCGGCGATCGCGGGGTCGGCGAGGAGGTGGACGATGGCATCCGCGAGCGTGGCGGGGTCGCGCGGAGGCACGAGGAGGCCGGTCACGCCGTGGTCCACCAGCTCCTCCACGCCGCCGATCCGGGAGCCCACCACCGGCCTGGCCATGGCCCCCGCCTCGATCACCGCGCGCGCGAAGTGCGGCGCCACGTGGGGGACCACCATCAGGTCCGACGCGGCGAGGAGCCGCTCGGGGTCGCCCCGGAAGGGGAGGAGGTGCACGAACCCCTCGGCGCCGCGGTAGTCGCGCAGGAACTTCTGCCGCTCGGTGCCGCTCCCCACCAGCGGGAGGACGGCCCGGGCCACGCGGGCGGCAACGCTCCGGCTCCACGGCCCCTCGCCCCCGGCCACCACCCCCACCAGCCCGGGCACCCGCCGCCGCGCCAGCTTCATCGCCCGCAGGAACACCCGCCCGCCCTTGATCGAGGCGATCCCCCCCACGAAGAGCGCCACCGGGGCGCCGGGCGCGATCCCCAGCTCCGCGCGCACCGCGGCGCCGCTCAGCGCACGGTCGAAGCGGCGGTGGTCCACGAAGTTGGGGATCACCACCCCGTAATCGCGCGCGCCGGCGGCGCGGCGGTCGTCCTCGGAGATGAAGATCACCCGGTGGGCCCAGCGCCGCAGCCAGCGCGACACCATCCGCCGCCGCACCCCGAAGTGGCCGGGGACAACCGACTCGCGCACGTGCCACACCACCTTCGCCCCCGCCCGCCGGGCGCCCAGCGCCGAAGGGGCGAACCCCACCGAGTTCAGGTGCACCAGGTCGGGGCGGAGCTGGCGCACCAGCGCCTCGGTAGCGCGCGCGGCCGCGCGGAACCCCGCCCACTGCGAGAGCTCCCGCCGCACCGCCACCGGGCTGGTGAGCGGATGCCACTCGCCCGTGGTGTGCGCGTAAATCGAGATCCCGCGGGCGTGCACGGTCTCCACCCCCAGCGCGCGGAACCCCTCGATCACCCCCGGCACCGGGTGGATGCACGCCACCACCGGCTCGTAGCGCGCCCGGTCGATCTGCTCCAGCAGGTAGCGCAGGCTGAGCAGCGCGCCGCCCGGTGCCGAGGAATGCACCAGGTACAGCACGCGGCGGCGGGCCGCCCCGCCGCCGGACCCCGCCTCGCCAGCCGCAGTTCCGTGCACTGCCGCTCCGCGCTGAAGGTGTCGCTCGCGCTCGCCCCGTCCGCTTCGCGCCGGCGCGGCGTCCGGGCGCCGGGCGTCAGCGCGCCGCGGGGGGCCCCGCGAGGGTGCGCGCCGCCGCCGTGGCCGCCGGCCGGGTCGGAGGCCCCTCGCCCATCAGGTCGGCGTAGACGGCCTGGGTGCGCGCGATGCCGCGGTCGGCGCTGAAGCGCTCCAGCGACATCTGGTACCCCGCCTCGCCGAAGCGCGCGGCCAGCGCGGGGTCGTTCATCACCCGCGCGATCCCGTCCGCCAACGCCTGGGGATCGCTCGGGGGAACGAGAAGGCCGGTCTTCCCGTGCTCCACCAGCTCGTTCACGCCGCCCACGTCCGAGGCGACGACGGGCACGCCCATCGCCGCCGCCTCGATGGCGGGGCGGGCGAAGTGCGGGCTGATGAACGGGATCACCGCCACGTCGGTCGCGGCGAGGAGTCGCTCCGGGTCGTGCCGGAAGGGGAGGAGGTGGACGAAATCCTCCATCCCCTCGTACAGCTTCATGAAGCGCTGCCGCTCGGTTCCACGGCCGATCAGCGGAAGGACCGCCCGCCCCACCCGCGCCACCATCCCGTTGCTGATCGGCGATACCGCGCCCGCGATCACCGCGTGCAGGTTGGGCACCTGCCGCTTCGCCAGGCGGATGGCGCGCAGGAAGACGTGCGAGCCCTTGACGGTGTTCATCCCCCCGAAGAAGAGCGCCACCTTCGCGTCCGCCGGCACCCCCAGCTCCCGGCGGACGGGCGCGCCGTCGATCGCGCGGTCAAAACGCTTGTGGTCCACGAAATTGTGGATCACGATGCCGTAGTCCTCGCCGCCCAGCGCGCGCCGGTCGTCGTCGGAGATGAAGATCACCCGGTCGCCCCAGCGGCGCAGCCAGCGCGCCTGGATGGCCCGGCGCACGCCCAGGTGCCCCGGCGCCGCGTTCTCGCGGATGTGCCAGACGAGGGGGACGCCCGCCGCCTTCACCCCCGCCGCGGCGGCTGCGAAGACGAGCGAGTTCAGGTGCACCAGGTCGGGCTTCACCTGCCGCACCAGCTGCTCGGCCGCCTTCGCCGAGCGGCGGAAGGCGGAGAGCTGGCGGGCCGACGTCAATCCGCCCAGCGGGTGCGTGAGCGGGTACCACTCCAGCGTGGTGTGGGAGAACCCCGCGATCCCCGGAACGTGGAGCGTCTCGATCCCCAGCTTCCGGAACACGTCCATGATCTCGGGGACCGGGTAGATGCACGCCACGACCGGCTCGTACTTCGTCCGGTCGAGCTGCTCCAGCAGGTAGCGCAGCGAGAGGAGCGCGCCCCCGAACGCCCCGGAGTGCACGAAGTAGAGGATCCGCTTCCGTCCGTCGGCTCCGCTCACGCGCCCACCGCCAGCTGATGCCGGTCCAGGAAGGCCAGCAGCACCACGAACGCCCACAGCCGCGCCGAGCGGGCCCGCTCGCGCGTGACCTGCGCCAGCAGGTCGCCGCGGAACTGCTCGGTGAAGAGCGCGCGGGCGGCGGGCGACGAGACGGCCGCGCGGGCGCGATCGTTCAAGACGGTCTGCAGCCAGTGACCCACGGGAAGCTCGAACCCCATCTTCTTCCGTTCCACGATCTCGCGCGGGAGGAGCCCGTCCAGCGCGTCGATGAATATCCGCTTGCTGCGCTTGCCCTGCAGCTTGTAATCGGCCGGGAGCGCAAAGGCGAGCTCGGCCAGCTCATGGTCCAGCAGCACGGGGCGCACCTCCAGCGCGTGCGCCATGCTCATGGCGTCGGCGTCGCGCAGCAGGGTGTTGCGCAGGTAGTCGTTCAGCTCCACGTAGCTCACCTGGGCCACGGGGTCCAGCCCGCGGCGCATCAGCGCGGCAAGACGCGCCTGCGGCGGCTGCAGCGTGACGCCGTCGCGGAAGGCGGACGTGGTCGCCGCCGTCTTCTCGGCCTCGGTCATCAGCCGCCGCACCTGGCTCAACCGCTCCACCGGCGGCGCCGCCATGAACTGCAGCGGGATCCGCCACCGCCCCGGGATCATCGTCCCCGTCGCCCCCACCAGCTCGCCGAGGCCGGGGACGCCGGCGGGGGCGAGGCGGGCGGAGCGCGCGTAGCTGCGGAAGGGCGGATACCCGGCGAACAGCTCGTCGCCGCCCAGCCCGCTGAGCGAGACGGTCACGCCCTGCCGGGTGGCGCGCGAGACGAACCAGGTGTTCGTCCCGTCGAGCGAGGGCTGGTCGAGCGCGTCGAGCAGCTCGTCGAAGTGGCGGGCGGCATCCTCGCCCGTCATCACCACCTCGGTGTGCTCGGCGCCGAAGCGCTCGGCGGCCAGGCGGGCCCAGCGCAGCTCGTCCATCTCGGCGTGGCGCGCCTCGAAGCCCACCGCGTAGGTGCGGATGGGATGATGCACCAGCCGGCTCATCAGCCCGACAACGGCGGTGGAGTCGATCCCGCCGCTCAGGAAGGCGCCCACCGGCACGTCGGCGATCAGGTGCAGCCGCGTGGCCTCGTCCAGCTTCTCGCGCACCTGCCGGACGGCGTCGGCGTACTCGGGCGCGGGCGCGGCGCGGCGCTCGCGGGTGGCCTCTTCCAGGTCCCACCAGCGCCGCGTCTCGGTCTTCCCGTCCCTCGTCACGCGCATCCAGTGCGCGGGGAGAAGGGCCTGCACGCCCCGCACGATGGTGCGCGGCTGCGCGACGGCGCCGTGAGAGAGGAAATCCCAGATCCCCTGCGGGTCGGCCTCGCGCGCGACGATGCCGCTCCCCAGCATCGCCTTGATCTCCGAGGCGAAGAGGAAGGTTCCCGCGGCGGGATCGCCATGGATGTACAGCGGCTTGATGCCGAAGCGGTCGCGGGCCAGGAAGAGCTCCCCCTCGCGCTCGTCCCAGATGGCGAGGGCGAACATCCCGCGCAGCCGCGCGAGCGAGGCCGGCCCCCACTGGGCGTACGCGGCCAGCACCACCTCGGTGTCGGAGTGCGACACGAAGCGGTGCCCGAGCGCCTCCAGCTCGGGGCGGATCTCGGCGAAGTTGTACACCTCGCCGTTGTAGACGATCTGGTAGCGCCCGTCCGCCGAGCGCATGGGCTGGTGCCCCAGCGGCGACGGGTCGATGATGGAGAGCCGCCGGTGCCCCAGCGCCACCGTCCCCGACGCGGAGACGAAGATCCCGTGGTCATCCGGCCCACGATGGGCGATGCAGGGGAGCATCCGCTCCAGCACGCGCCCCGCGTCGGGGCCGATGCACCCGGCGATCCCGCACATCAGGCCGTCTCCGCCCCGCCCGGCCGCCCCGCCGTGTGGCGGAACAGGCGGTTGTGGGAAAGGAACTCCGGCGGCGTGGCCTCGGCGTACCCCTGCGCGGCCAGGAAGGCGACGAGAGACGCGATGCTCTCGCCGAAGCGCGCCAGGTGCTCTTCCTGCACCTCCAGGAATAGCTCCGGGCGTTGCTCGCGCAGGAGCGTGGTGGCGCCTCGCAGGCCCAGCAGCTCGGCGCCTTCCACGTCCATCTTCAGCAGCGCCACCCCGCGCACCCCTTCCTTCGCCACGAAGTCGTCGAGCGTGACCGCCGGCACCTCCTCGTGCGAGGCGCCGGCCGCTTCGCCGCCGGGGACCAGGTGGTTGTCGGTGTTCTTGCGGTTGGTGATCCGCACGCTCCCCGGCTTCTCCGACACGGCGGCGCGGTGCGTGGTCACCCGCCCCTCGAGCCCGTTGCGGCGCACGTTGGCGCGCAGGTACCCGTTCGTGGCCCCCACCGGCTCGAAGGCGTGGACGGTCAGGTCGGGCCGGCGCACGGCCAGGTTCAGCGAGAAGGCGCCCAGGTTGGCACCCACGTCGATCACCACCGCGCCCCGCGGGAGGGTGCGGGCGAGGTATTCCAGCTCGCCCATCTCGTGCAGCATCCCCCGCTCGGCGCCGTACGCGCCCCAGCCGGGAACGTACACGAACTCGGCGCCCCACGGGCTGCGGAAGAAGCCGCCCTCGGCGGTGACGGCGGCCTCGGTCAGGCCGTGCTCGCGGATCAGCCGCGCGCCCTCCCGCAGGTACCGCGTGATGAGCACCTCGGGCGGGGGGCGCAGCCACTGGTACACGCGAATTGCGCCGGGAACGGCCTTTGCCGCCCGGCGCAGCGCTTCGAAACGCCTTCTGGGTTGGTTCATTCCTCGGTCGATGACAGGATCCGGGCCCGCGTAAGGAGCTCGTGAAGCCGCTCGCGGAAGCGTGCCTCGGAAAAATTGTCCACCACGAACGCGCGGCCGGCGCGGCCCATCTGGTCGGCGCGCCCGGGGTCGGCCAGCAGCCCGGCCAGCGCATCGGCCACGGCCTCGGCGTTCGCCGGGTCGGCCAGCAGGCCGGTCTCGCCGGGGCGCACCGTTTCGGGCGCGCCGCCGTCGGTGCTGGCCAGCACGGGGCGGCCACAGGCCTGCGCTTCAAGGTAAACGATACCGAAGCCCTCCCCCGTCCACAACCCTGCGGGGCGGCGCTCCACGCGGCTGGGCATGGCGAACACGGCGCAGCGGCGGTACGCCTCCAGCAGCCCGGAAAGCGGGAGCCGGCCGGTGAACTCCACCCGCTCCGCGAGGCCCATCGCCGCCGCCCGCGCCTGCAGCTCGGGGCGCAGGTCGCCGTCGCCCACCACGCGCAGGCGCACCGGCCGCCCCAGCCGCTCCTCCACCTTCGGGAGCGCGGCGAAGAGCACCTCGTGCCCCTTGTAGCGCTCGGCCGTGGACATCCGCCCCGCGATCAGGATCTCCGAGCGCTCCACCGGCGTCTCGGCCGGGGTGAACGTCTCCACGTCCACCAGCGGGGGGATCACCGTGAGCCGTTCCGCCGGCACCCACGCCTTCACCTGCTCTGCCGTGAAGCGGCTGATGGAAACGACGTGGTCGGCCCAGGCCAGGTCGCGAGCCACCTGCTCCCCCGGCCCGCCCCACACCTCGATCCCGTACGCCCACACCCAGCACGGCGGGCGGCGCCGGAGCCCGCTCAGCCCCTCGCGGATTGGCGCCAGGAGCGAGGCGTGCCCCGCCACCACCAGGTCGTACCCCGAAGCCCGGCGGGCGATCTCGCGCGCCAGGCGGCGGCGCCAGAGCCAGCGCCCGTTCACCGAGCGCGCCACCCGCCCCGCGGGCGCCAGACCGCGCGCGGCCACGCCGCCCACGTCGGGGGCGCCGGGCTGCATCACGCTCCACACGTCCACCTGGGCGCCGAGACGCGCGAACGCGTGGGTGATCTGGACGGTGACCGCCTCGATCCCCCCCGCGCGGCTCCACTCGAACACCGGAAGGAGTACGCGCACCGCCTACCCGTGCGCGTGGGCGCGCGAAAGCCGCCCGGCGGCGATGCGCAGGTTCTTTCCCACCACGCCGGCCACGATCCGGGTGGCGCGCAGCGGCTGCCGCACCCGGGTGAGCGCCGCCAGCCCCGCGCGCTCCAGCGGGCGGAGCGCGTCATGCCCGCGGAGCGCCGTGCGCATCCCCGCGAAGTACTCGCGGTTGGGCTGCAGGTAGGCCGCGCGGTACCGCCCCAGGTCCGCCGCCACGGCGCGGACGCGGCTGGCCAGGAAGCGCACCGGCGCCTCGGCCGCGACGCTCCCCGCGGTATCGGCGCGGCCGGCGTGCACCCGGTAGTGGAAGAGCGTTTGGGGGACGATCTCGACGTCGCCCTGCCCCAGCAGGTGCAGGAGCGCGCACACGTCCCACCCCGAGCGGGGCGGCACCTGGCTCACCGCGTGGACCGCGCGGACCAGCGCATCGCGCCGGGCCAGCCCGTAGATGTGCACCGCCTTGTGCGAGCCGACCTCGTCCAGCACGATCATCCGCGCCATCTGCGCCAGCCGGGGGCCGCGGAACACCTGCTCCCACCCGGTGCGGATGTCGCGCGCGGGAAGGCCGTCGCCCCCGATCACGTCGAAGTACGACGAGGCCAGCACCGCGCGGGGGTTGCGGTCCATCGCCCCCATCAGCGCCCCCAGCTGGCCGGGCTCGCGCAGGTCGTCGTCGGCCGCCCACATGAAGCGCTCGCTCCGGGCCTCGCGGAGCACCCAGCGGAAGTGGTCGACCACGGGGAGCGGCTCGGGCTGACGCACGTAGCGCACGCGCGGGTCGCGCGCGGCGGCCGCCTCGCAGATCTCCCGCGTCGCGTCGGTGGAGACGTTGTCGGAGAGGAGGAGCTCGAAGTCGGTGAACGTCTGCCCCAGCAGCGCCTCCAGCGCGGCGGGAAGGAGGCGCTCGCCGTTGTACACGGGGAGCCCGATGGTCAGCGGCGGGGCGGCGCTCACCGGACCGCCCCCGGCGCGCCGGCGAAGAGCCCCGCGCGGGCCAGCACCCGCCCGGCCGTCTCGCGCGCCCACTCCTGGGTGAGCGCGGCGGCGGCGAACATGGAGCAGCCGGTCACGGCCAGCAGCCCCGCCTCGGCCATGCGCGCGCCGCCCCAGGGAAGGAGGAAGCGCGCGGCCAGCGCCACCGCGCCCGCGGCCGCCAGCGGCCCCGCCACGTCGTGCAGGTACCACCGCGCCAGCTCGCCCTTCAGCAGCCGGCGGTGGATGATGGGAGGCTGGATCACCACGTATCCCGCGTTCAGGATGAGCCACGCGGCGGCGGCGCCGGGGGCTCCCCACCGCAGCGCGGTGAAGGTGACCAGCGGGACCAGGACGGCCACCGCCACGGCGTTGCTCACCAGCAGCAGGCGCGTCCACCCGTGCGCCACCTGCAGCGCGTACGGCATCACCATCAGCGCGTTCAGCGCGGTGCCCCCGGCCAGGAGCGCCACGGGGAGCCGCGCCTCGCGCACGATGTCGGGGTTGCCGCTCCACACCCGCAGCACCTCGGGCGCGAACGCCACCAGCACCAGGGAGGCGGGGAGCACCAGCAGCGCCATCAGCCCGCAGCCGCGGTGGTACAGCCGCCGCAGCTCCACGTCGCGCATCTGCGCCACCAGCTCCGAGAAGCGGGGGAAGAAGGCCGAGAAGAGCGGCGCGGTGACGCGCGTGAGCGCCAGCGTGACCGCCCCGGCCAGGCTGTAGTAGCCGAACTCGCGCAGCGGGAGGATGCGGCTGAGCACCACCTTGTCGGCGGAGGTGAGGCCGAGCGAAAGGAGCGACAGCGCGCTCACCCCCGCCGCGAACCGCGCCAGCCGCCGCAGCTCCGCGGCGCGGAAGCGCCCGGCCGGGGCGGGAGGAAGCGCCCGCCGCAGCAGCGCGCCCAGCAGCAGCGTCTGCAGCGCGGCGGTCACGATCTGCCAGGTGAGGAACGCGTCCAGCGTGGGCGACACCCAGGCCAGCACCGCCAGCGCGCCCACCGAGCGGATGGTGCCCACCACGGCCAGCACCGTGTTGGTCTGCACGTGGCGCTGCAATCCCTCCAGCCCGCCCATGTACAGGTACTGCGGCCACTGCAGCGCGAAACTGGCGCCCAGCAGCATGAAGGCGCGGATCACCTGCCCGCTCCCCAGGTGCTGCGAGGTGACCCAGTGGTGGGCCAGCAGCGGCGCCACCCCCAGCGTCACCAGGCAGATCAGCGCGCCCACCCCCCAGTACACCACGGCCAGCGAGCGCACCAGGTCGCGCATCTGCGCCCCGGTCCCCTCCAGCCCGCTGAGCCGCGCCAGCTCGCGGCTGAGCGTGGTGGACAGCCCCATGTCCAGGAGCGCCGCCACGCTCTGCAGCACCGCGAACAGGCCGATCAGCCCGTACGCCTCCACCCCCACGTAGCGCACGTACACCGGCACCAGCAGCAGCCCCAGGATGGCCGTCCAGGTGTTCCCGGCCAGGCTGGCGGCCGCGTTGTGCATCACCCGCCCGCGCCCCCCCCACCGCGGGGCGCGAGGGCTCACGTCCTGCGCAGCCACGCGCCGGGCCAGTGGGTGATGTTCTCGCGCAGGTCGCTCTCGTTGAACGGCCACTCGGGCTGCCCGAGGACGAACTCGGGGTGCCGCTGGGCGAACTCGGCCGCGGCCGCGGTGGGGTTGTCGTCCTTCCACCCCGGCTGCCCGCGCGGAACGTCGTGCAGGTCCTTCATCACCCCGTCGGTGGCCACCAGGTACGAGCCCTGGGTCACCATCGGCGCGTACGCCTCCAGCTCGTCGGCCACGTGCCGCTTGCTGTGGTCCGAGTCGAGGATGACGAGCACCTTCTCGCCCGGCCTGATCTGCGCGCGGACCTGTCCGAGGACCGACTCGTCGGTGGAGCTCCCCTCGATCAGCGTGATGTACGAGGCCAGCGGGTGCGACTCGATGGCCTCGCGGTTGTGCGGGCGGATCTGGATGTCGACCCCCACCACGCGCCCGCTCCCCATCGCCTTGCACAGGGTGGCGAAGTAGACCAGCGAGCCGCCGTGCGCCACCCCGGTCTCCACGATCACGTCGGGGCGCACCGCCCACACCACCTCCTGCACGCGCACCAGGTCCTCGGGGAGCTGGATGATGGGCCGGCCCATCCACGAGAAGGTGTACGAGTACTGCTGGTTCCACCCCACGCGCACCCACTCGTGCGAAAGGAGCTCGAACGCCTCGCGGCTGTACAGCTCCATCCGCCGCGGCGTGCCGCCGTCATCCACCTCGAGCGTACGCTCCACGGTATCCAGCGTCAGTCGCATCGTCTCTATTCCACCAGTTGAACGTCAAGGTCAAGGCCGCGCAGAAGCTGTTCGTTCTCGAGGCGGTAGTTGGGGTTCATCAGCACCGCGCGCCGCACCCCGCGGCCGGCCAGCGCCTGGGGCGCCACGATCGGGTGCCCCGCGCCGGGAAGCCGGCGCCCCTGCTTGTTGGGGTTCAGGTCCACCACGCAGTCGATGCGCTCGCGATCCGGGTCGAGCAGGTTGGCGAAGGTGACGCCCTTGGCCCCGGCGCCCCACACGGCCACCTTCCCCGCCCCGGCCCACCCGCTGAGCTTGCGGTCCCACTCGGCGCGGATGGAGCGCTCGGCCTCGCCGTACTCGCGCGCCAGCCGCTCGGTTCCGTTCGCCGAGGATGGGATCGCCTCCTCCGGCTGGGCCGACGGGCGCGCCTCCAGCCAAAGGTACTGCCCGCCGAACACGTGCTCCACCGACTCCACGTGGTACCCCGCGCGCCGGAACACGCCCTCGAGTGAGTGGGCGGTGTACAGCGAGCAGTGCTCGTAGAAGAAGTCCCACAGCACGTGGTTGCGGAGGATCCACTCCACGCACGGGGTCTCGAAGAACACGCGGGTCTCGGGGCGCGCGCCCAGCGCCTCGCGGATGGTGCGCAGGAGCGGAATCGGCTGCGGCACGTGCTCGATCACGTGGCGGCACACCACCACGTCGGCCGCCACCGACGCGAACTCGGGGCCGTAGTACGCGCGATGGAACTGCAGCCGCCCATCCAGGTCCTGGTCGGGCCCGCGGTAGGCGGGGTCGAAGCCGAAGCCCAGGTTCCCCGCGTCGCCCTCCACCAGCCGGCGCAGGAAGGCGCCGTTGCCGCACCCCACCTCCACCACGCGGCTGTCGCGGACGCCGCGCTCGTCGAGAAGGTGGCGCAGCCGGCCGTCCAGGTGGCGGCGGAAGGCGTCGGAGTGCGACTGGTCGTTGTCGTACCCTGGCCCGTACTTCAGCAGCCCGGGGTCGAAGGCGGCGTTGAACACGAAGCCGCACGCGGGGCACGCCACCATCCGCAGGTCGCCCCGGGGGACGGCGGCGGCCTCTTCCAGCGACCCCAGCGGCAGGTTCTGGTGCACCGGCACGTCGGTGCGCACCAGGAACGGCTCCCCCGTCTCGGCACCGCAGGCGGGGCACGGCACGGCCAATCCACTCACGCGTTCCCTCCCGACCGCCACCAGCCAACCGATTCCCTCATTCCCTCCTCCAGGTCGATACGCGGGCTCCACCCCACCTCGTTCGCCAGGCGGCGCACGTCGGCCACCAGCAGCGGCGGGTCGCCGGGGCGCGAGGGGAGCGCCCCCACGCGGAGCGCCTCGGGGCGGCCGGCGGCGCGGGCGGCCGCCAGGGCCAGGTCGCGCACCGCCGTGCCGCGCCCCGAAGCGACGTTCACGGCCCCGGTTACGTCACTTTCCAGCAGCGCCGCGAAGGCCTCGCCCGCGTCGCGCGCGTGCAGGAAGTCGCGCACCTGCTCGCCGGGGGTGCAGGCGGCCTCCTGGCCGGCCAGGATCGGGCGGACCACGCTGGGCACCAGCCGCTCGGGGCGCTCGTGCGGGCCGTAGAGGAAGAAGAGCCGCCCCCACGCCGCGCTGGCGCCGGCGTCGGCGCAGAGCGCCTCCATCACCCTCCGCACCGCGTCCTTGCATACCCCGTAGGTGGTGGAAGGCGCCAGCGGCGTCACCCCCTCGGAGCACCACCCATGGCTCCAGTCGTACTCGGCGCACGTCCCCGCCGCCACGGCGCGCTTCCCCCCGGCCTCGGTGAAGGCGCGCAGCAGCGCCAGCGACGCCTCCACCCAGCGGTAGTTCTCGGGCGCGCTCCAGAACCCCGGCGCGGCGTACCACGCCAGGTGCAGCAGCCGCTCGGGGCGAAGCGCGGCGACCAGCGCGCGCGATTGCCCGACGTCCAGCAGGTCCGCCTCGTGCCAGGTGGCCAGCGGCTGAAGATCCGCGGGGACGGGGCCGTGATGCACCGCGTGCACGTCGGCCCCGCGCGACGCGAGCGCGGCCAGCGCGTGGCGGCCCACGAAGCCGGTGCCGCCGGTGAGCAGCACCGCGCTCACGGCGCGAAGTCCGGGTACCCGGCGTCGCGCGGGGCCAGGATGCGCGGGTCGGCGTGCGGCCACTCGATCCCGAAGGCGGGGTCGTTCCAGCGCACGCCCCGCCCGCTTTCCGGCGCGTAGAACTCCGAGATCATGTACAGCACCTCGGTGGCGTCCACCAGCGTCTGGAAGCCGTGCGCGAACCCCTCGGGCACGTACAGCGCGGCGCCGTTCTCCTCGCTGAGCTCCGCCGCGTACCAGCGCCGGAAGGTGGGTGATTCCGGGCGCAGGTCCACGATCACGTCGTGGATGGCGCCGCGGGTGCAGCGCACCACCTTGGCCTCGGCGTGCGGCGCCGCCTGGTAGTGCATTCCCCGCAGCGTTCCCGCCCGCGCGTTGAACGACACGCTGCACTGCGCCAGCGCGGCGTTCAGCCCGTGCGCGGCCAGCTCGTTGGCGCACCAGGTGCGGGCGAAGTAGCCGCGCTCGTCTTCCCTGCGGTCCTGCTCGAGCACCCAGGCGCCCGCCAGCGGGGTCTCGCGAAAGATCACGAGATGACCCGCGTGGTGGGGATGGGCACCACGAAACGCCCGCCCCACTCCCGGATCCCCGCCATCTGCTCCACGATCTCGGCGGTCAGGTTCCAGGGGAGGATCAGCACGTAGTCGGGGCGCGTCTCGGCGATCGCCTCCGGGGCCAGCACGGGCACGTGCGTGCCGGGGAGGTAGCGCCCCTGCTTGTGCGGGCTGCGGTCCACCACGTAATCGACCAGGTCGGTGCGCACGCCGCAGTAGTTGAGCAGCGTGTTCCCCTTGGCCGCCGCGCCGTAGCCGACCACGCGCTTCCCTTCCTCGCGCGCGTCGATCAGGAAGCGCAGGAGCGCGCGCTTGGCGGCCTCGGTCTTCCGGGCGAAGCCGGTGTAGGCGTCCAGCCCCTCCAGCCCGTACGCCCGCTCGCGCTCCAGCAGCTCGCCGACCGCGGGACAGGTGTCGTGCCCGCTCGCCCGGTGGACGGCATAGACGCGCAGCGAGCCGCCGTGCGTGGGGAGCTCCTCCACGTCGTGCACGCGCAGCCCGTGCGCCTCCATCACCCGCGCCACCGTGCCCAGCGACAGGTAGGAGAAGTGCTCGTGGTAGATGGTGTCGAACTGGTTCCCCTCCATCAGCCGCAGCAGGTGGGGGAACTCCAGGGTGATCACCCCCTGGGGCTTGAGGAGGATGCGCAGCCCCTCCACGAAGTCGTTGAGCGCGGGGACGTGCGCCAGCACGTTGTTCCCCGCGATCAGGTCGGCCCCGCCGCGCTCGGCCGCCAGCTCGTTCGCCAGCTCGGCGCCGAAGAAGCGCGCCACGGTGGGGATGCCTCGCTCCCGGGCCACGTCGGCCACGTTCGCGGCGGGCTCCACGCCCAGGGCGGGGATCCCGTGCTCCACGAAGTTCTTCAGCAGGTACCCGTCGTTCGACGCGATCTCCACCACCAGGCTCCCAGGCCCAAGGCCCAGGCGGCGGGTGATCATCTCCGAGTACTCGCGCGCGTGGCGCAGCCAGCTCTCCGAGTAGCTGGAGAAGTAGGTGTACTCGCTGAAGATGTTCTCGGGGCTCTCGAACTCGCCCAGCTGCACCAGCCAGCACTCGGTGCAGACGAACGCGTGCAGCGGGTAGAAGAGCTCCGCGTCGTGCAGCTGCCGCTCGGTGAGCATGGCGTTGGAGAGCGGCGACATCCCCAGGTCGCAGAACGAGTGCTGGAGCGGGGCCTGGCAGAACCTGCAGAGGCCGGTGGCGCTCATGCGGCCTCCATGTAGCGTTGGATCTGCGCTTCGGTGAGCGCGCGGGCGTCGGCGCCGCCGGCGGCGGCGCGGTACCATTCAACCGTCCATTCCAGCGCGGCGCCGATGGGCAGGCGCGGCGCCCACCCCAGCCGGTCGCGCGCCTTGGCCGAGTCGAGCCGCAGCGAGCGCGCCTCGTGCGGGTGGGTGCCGGGGTCCTGCTCCCACCGCGCGCCATCGCCCCACAGCCCGGCGAGCCGGTCGGCCACCCATCCCACCGGGCGGCTGTCGTCGTGCTCGCTCCCGAAGTTCCACCCCTCGGCGGCCTGCGGGTCGGCGCACAGCCGCTCGCCCAGGAGGAGATACCCCGCGAGCGGCTCCAGCACGTGCTGCCAGGGGCGGATGGAGCGCGGGTTGCGCACCACCAGCGGCTCGCCCGCCCCGAAGGCGCGCATGGCGTCGGGCACCAGCCGGTCGGGCGCCCAGTCGCCGCCGCCGATCACGTTGCCGGCGCGCACGCTGCCCACCGAGGTGCCGATATCAGCGCCGAAGAACGAGGAGCGGTAGGCGGCGGTCACCAGCTCCGCGCACCCCTTGCTGCTGGAGTAGGGGTCGTGGCCGCCCATCGCCTCGTTCTCGCGGTAGCCCCACACCCACTCGCGGTTCTCGTAGCACTTGTCGCTGGTCACCACCACCACCGCGCGCACCCCGCCGGCGCGGCGCGCCGCCTCCAGCACGTTCACCGTGCCCATCACGTTGGTGGCGTACGTCCCCACCGGGTCCTGGTAGCTGGCGCGGACGAGGGACTGCGCGGCCAGGTGGAACACCACCTCGGGGCGGGCGTGCGCGAACGCCGCGGCGAGCGCGTCCAGGTCGCGGACGTCGCCCGTCACCGAATCCATCCCCTCCTCCACGCGGGCCAGCTCGAACAGGCTGGGGGTGGTGTCGGGCGCCAGCGCGTAGCCGGTGACCTGCGCGCCCATGCGCTGCAGCCACAGCGAGAGCCAGCTTCCCTTGAACCCCGTGTGCCCGGTCACCAGCACCCGCCGCCCGCGCCAGAACTCCGGCGCCATCACCACACCTTCCACGGCGCGCGCCCGGTGGTCCACAGGTCTTCCAGCAGCACCTTGTCGCGCAGCGTGTCCATGGGGTGCCAGAAGCCCTTGTGGATGTAGGCCGACAGGTTTCCCTCGGCCGCCAGCCGCTCCATGGGCTCGCGCTCCCACACGGTGTCGTCGCCCTCGATGTAGCCCAGCACGCTGGGGTGCAGCACGAAGAAGCCGCCGCTGATCCACCCGCCGTCGCCCTGCGGCTTTTCCTGGAAGCCGGTGATGCGCCCCTCGCTCAGGTTGAGCGAGCCGAAGCGGCCGGGGGGCTGCACGGTGGTGACGGTGGCCAGGGTGCCCTGCTTCTGGTGGAGGTCGATGGCGGCGGTGATGTCCACGTCGCCCACGCCGTCACCGTACGTCATGCAGAAGGTCTCGTCGCCCACGTAGCGGCTCACCCGCTTGATGCGCCCGCCGGTCATGGTGGCGTCGCCCGTGTCCACCAGCGTCACGCGCCAGGGCTCGGCGTTGTTCTGGTGCACCTCCATGCGGTTGTCCACCATGTCGTAGGTGACGTCGCACATGTGGAGGTAGTAGTTGGCGAAGTACTCCTTGATCATGTACCCCTTGTACCCGCAGCAGATCACGAAGTCGTTGATCCCGTGCGACGCGTAGATCTTCATCACGTGCCACAGGATCGGACGGCCGCCGATCTCCACCATGGGCTTTGGGCGTACGTTGGTCTCCTCGCTCAGCCGGGTGCCCAGCCCCCCGGCAAGTATCACCGCCTTCATCGTCGCGCGCTTGAGGGAACTCGGGTTCGGGCCGGCCGGAATGCGGGCGGCGGGTTTGCGCGGGTTTGGTCCACGCGGGAGCGCGCCGGGTGTGCCCCACGTCGCGGTTCGTGCTGCTCCGGTTTCCGGGAGCAAGCGGGGCAACTTACGGCGTGGTCACCCCTTCCGCCAGCGCGCCCGGCCGTTTTCGTCCCAGCCGCGGCGCGCTGTTGCCCGTGCGCGGCGGGTGTTCACATCCATCCGCGGGGCGCCCGTTGCATCACCCTTGTCCCACTCGGCCGCATCCCCGCTCGCGTCGGCCACGCGGCGGGGCCGATCATCAGGCCAGAATGGGTGGCGGGTCGGCATCTCTCCGGGTCACGGGAGTGCGTTGATGGACACAGAGCACCAGAGGACCAGAGGACCAGGGAAGTGCGGAGGCCCCGCTCGAAGTTCCCCTGGCTCTCTGGTCCCCTGGTTCTCTGGTCCCCGGGTGCTCCGGGTCCTTCCTCGACGTCACCTGGAATGCACGATGGTTTGCGGATTCGCATGAGCGGGGGTGGCGTCCGGATGGCCCAGGATGGCCGCGTGCTCGTCCGCCAGGCGGTCCGGGTCCAGGTGCTCGCGGTAGAATGCGTGCAGCCGGTGCCGCAGCGCCGCGCGCTCATGGGGCTCCAGCGCCAGCACGCGCTCCACCGCGCCGGCCAGCGACACGGGGTCCGTGGGGTCGAAGTGGAAGGCGCCGCCGGACTCCCGCGCCAGCGCGGCCGCCTCGCCCTCGGCCCCGCACAGGATGGGCGTGCCCATCCCGATGCAGAAGTGGAGCTTGGACGGCACCGTCATCCGGAACCAGGGGGTTGGGCGAAGCACCACCAGCTGGGCCGCGGCCGCCCGCGAGCGCGCCCTCGCCTCGGCCGTGCCGATCCGCCCGCCGAACACCACGTTCGCGGCGCCCAGCGAGCCGGCCAGCGCCTTCAGCTCCTCTTCCGCCCCGCCAAAGCCGTACAGGGCGAAGCGCACCCCGGCGCCGCGCCGCCGCAACTCGGCTGCGGCGCGCACCACCACCTCCAGCCCTTGCGCCGGGCCCATGTTGCCGACATAGACGATGGTGGGCACCCCGTCGTCCGTCGTCGTTGGGACGACACTTCCGGCAGGCGCGTCCAGGTCCCGCCCGCGCGGCGCTCCGTCGATCCACACGCGCACCAGCCGCAGCCGCTCCCGCGCGATCCCCTCGGCGGCGAAGGTGTCCACGATGCCGCGGGTGGAGCCCACCACCACGTCGGCCGTGCGGTTGAGCACGCGGCGGAGGGCATGGAGCGCGTTCAGCAGAGGCCCCGGGCGCATCACCCCGGTGGCCACGAAGCTCTCGGGCCACAGGTCGGCGCACACCAGCACCACGCGGCTGCGGAAGGCCAGCTTGAACCAGAGCGCGGCCACGGCGGCCGTGAAGGGCGTCTGGTAGATCCACACCGCGCGCGGCCGCCCCGCCACCACGGCCGACACCAGCGCCGCCATCGCGGTGAACGACCCGTAATGCAGCGCGCGCCGCAGCTTGGACCCGCTGTGGTCGGGGAAGATCGGCACGCGCCACACGGTCACCCCGTCTTCCACCGTGCGCCGCACCGCCCACCACCGCGTGCCGGGATAGAAGCGGCCGGTGGGATAGTTGGGGTGCGGGCACACCACCGTCACCGGCTCGTGCCGCGCCACCCGCCGGGCCACGTCGGCGGTGATGAAGTTGGCCTCGGGGCGGTAGAAGATGGTGACCACCAGCACGCCCCGCCCCTTCATCCCCGCGCCTCCCGCCCCGCCAGCACCCCCGCGAAGAGATGGCGCGTGTGGTCCACCACCTCCGCGCTGGCGCTGAAGTCACGGCCGAACTCCCAGGCGCGCGCGGCGCGGGCGCGGAAGTCGGCGTCGTCCATCGCCACCAGAGCGGCCAACGCGGCGCGGAATTCCTCCGGGCGCTCCAGCGGCAGGTCCCACCCGATCCCCTCCCCAGCCAGCCCGCGCCAGGGCGTGCGGTCGCTCAGCAGCGGCACGCACCCGGCCAGCAGCGCCTCCAGCACCACGTGGCCGAAGTTCTCGCCGTGCGTGGGGAAGAAGAAGGCGTGCGCCGTTTCCAGCACCTCGCCCACCCGTTCCTGCGGCACGGGGCCGTGGAAGCGGACGTCCGCGCCGCTCTCCGCGGCCAGCGCGCGGCACTCGGCGGCGTGGGCGGCGTCCTCGTCGGGGCCGTAGATGTCGAAGACGATCCGGCCTTCCACCCCGCGCAGCAGGCGGAGCGCGCCATCCAGGTTCTTCTTGCGCGAGATGCGCGAGACGAACGCCAGGCGTAGCTCGCCGGGCCGCTTCGGGGGCCGCGGCGGCGCGGCGCTGGGCGGCGGCGCGGGAAGATCGGGGGCGACGACCACCTTCTGGTCCGCACCGAACCACTTCCGCACCTCGTCGGCCTCCACGGGCGACGACGCCTGCCAGGTGACGCCGCGGTAGAGGCCGAGCAGCCTGGCGACGGCGAGGAACGCCCGCTTCTTGGGCGCCTTCAGCGCCAGCGCGCCGGGCGAGAGCTCGCCGCGCGGCGCCACGATCACGGGCACGTCGCGGCCCACGCCGCGGAAATGCCGCAGCCACAGCGGCCAGATCGTGAACGTGAGCGAGAAGAGCGAGTTGAGGTACCACGCCCCATGCCCCGGCGCGCGCAGCACCCGCTCGATCCCGGCGCGCACGTCCTCCGGCGCCAGGTAGACGACATCGGCCGCTCCGCCGGTGATCCGCGTCTCGAGGGGATACGGCGCGGTGTCGCCCAGGTCGCGGTCGCGGGTGACGATCCGGAAGGGGATCTCGCCGCCCAGGTGCGTCACCGTGTTCGCCATCGTGCGGATCGGCCCGCCGCCCTTGTAGCCCGGCAGGTAATAGTCGATCAGCGTCAGGATCACCGCCCGTCCCCGATCCGCCGGGGCAGATGCGGACGAGGACGCACCAGTGGAACGGCCGAGCGAGGCCTGCCTCACTTTCGTACCTCGTACCCCGTACTTTCGTACTTCGAGAGCAGCGCGCGATACGCGGCCAGCAGGCGGGCGGCCTCGTCTTCCCAGCGGTGCGCGGCCACGAAGGCGGGGAGCGCGGCGCGGTAGCGCGGGAGGTCGGCGGCCAGCTTCAGCGCGCCCTCGGCCGGGTCGGTGCTCACCACGCCCACGGCGTGCGCGCCGAAGGCGTTGCGCAGCACGGGGTTGTCGCTCCCCAGCATGGGCAGCCCGGCCTGCGGGTACTCGTACAGCTTGTTGGGCGCGCAGAAGCGGAAGTTCATCCCCACGTTGGGATAGGTGATGATGCCGATGTGCGCGGCCTGCATCACCGCGTGCAGGTCGGCGCGCGGGACGCGGCCCAGGAAGTGGACGCGGCCCGCCACACCCTCGGTCGCCGCCAGCGTCTTCAGCGCCTCCAGGTCCGGCCCACCGCCGGCCAGGATGAGGTGGAAGTGCGCGGGGAGACGCGACATCGCGCTCACGTAGTTGCCGATCCCCCGCTCCATCGACATGTCGCCCTGGTAGATCAGCCGCACCGCATCCGGCCCGCCGGCGGTGAGCGCCGGATATTCGGCGGACAGCCCCGCGCCATTCGCACTCGGCGCCGGGGTGATGTTGCGGATGGGGAGCGGGTCGCGCTTCAGCCCGTAGTGGCGGCGCATCTCGGCGGCGCGCTCGGGGTTGGCGGCGATAAGCAGGTCGGCCCGGCGGACGACGGCGCGCTCGGTGAGATACCAGAAGCGCTCGTGCCGCGTCTGCGGGCGCTCTTCCTCGGGGATCATCAGCTCGTGCGCGTCGTACACCAGCTTCGCGCCCACCGAGCGCGCGGCCAGCCACCCGGGCGTGGCCATGAAGAAGTCGTGCGCGTGCACCACCGCCGGCCTCAGCCGCCGCGCCTCGGCCAGCAGCGCGCGGAGGAACGCCAGGTGCCGGCCCACCTTCGACCTGGGGACGACGACGGTCTTCACCTGGTAGCGCGGGTCGCGGAAGGTGCCGCCCGCGTCCACGGAAAGGACGGTCACGTCGTATTCCGTGGCCACGGCCTCGGCGGCGCGCTGCACGCGGCCGTCATAGTCGATGGGGTTGAACACGGGCATCAGCACCCGCGGGCGCGCTCCGCTCATCGCACGCGCCTCCCGTAGCCGTCCGCGTACGTGCCGCCGCGCGCGGCCCGCGCTCCCGCCATGATCTCCAGCGGCTCCAGCGCCGCGCCCCGTGCCCAGTCGGTCACTCGGATCTCGGTGTCGGTGATCTCAACCTGCCGGTAGACGGGGATGCCGTACCCCTCGTGCGTTCCGGCGAACCCCTGGCCGTCAAAGCGCAGGCATCGCGCCGCCGACTGGTCGGCGGAGCTGAACGGCCCCGGCCCCAGCGCCATCGGCTCGCGCCCGCTCACCCGCGGCGCGAAGTGGGCCGCCACGGACCGATACCGGTCGCGCACCTCGGGGAGCGCCGTGTACAGGAAGCTGCCGGGATCGGCGATCCAGTCCACGCCATCCACCGCCAGCTCCAGCGCCAGGTGGTCGGCGTGCGCGTGGCCGCCGCTGCCGTGGCGCTGGCCGCCGCAGCGCACCGCCAGGTAGATGCGCTCGCCCCGCCAAAGATACAGCCCGAACTGGGGATAGGCACACCGCCGCACCCCTTCGAGTGCCCCGTCGGGGAGCGGGAAGACGTACGTCCGCGCATCTCCCGCCGCTTCCGGCACCTCGCCGCGGATGGTGACCGGCGGCGCGTCGCCGCCGATCGGCCGCGCCAGCACCGCCCCGCCGGAGAGCGCGCGGACCAGCGCCGCATCCGCCGCCAGCTCATCGGACGAAGCGGCGGACTCGTCCCCGAGGAGCGCGCCCGCCATCGCCAGCAGGCCGCGGTGGTCGGCGTGGCGCTCGGCGGGCCATTCCGCGTCGTCCGGAAGATCGCCGGGAACGCGGGGATCGAGCGTGGCCCAGCACGCACGCGCACCCGCGGCGGTGAGCATGTCCGCCACGGGAGCGAGCTTGATGAAGCGGCCGCTGTCGTCATCCCCTACGAGATGAAGCCGGCCGCCGGGCTTCAGCACGTGCGCGGTGAAGCGCGCCAT